>DATHCB010000177.1:0-14056 GCA_035319765.1 Bathyarchaeia archaeon | reverse complement strand
AAAAGGACACGGTGCATTCCGATCAGTCCTCGGCAAGAAGAAAATCTAATAGGCACGATATTTCGTTATCTCTCTCCTCCTATTTTTCTCATCACTTGTAACAGCACGAACACGCAATAACCATAAATTCTACCGCATTTTGAACATTATTTACGTGGAAATGTGACCATCGAAACCGACGTTGCCGTCATAGGTGCTGGACCGTCTGGGTCTTTCTCTGCCCTCTTCGCAGCAGAGTCAGGGGCGAAAGTCACCGTTTTCGAAGAACATCCCACGATCGGGTCTCCAACGCATTGCGCTGGACACGTGAGCTTGAATGGTCTAAAGCAGTTGGGGTTAGAATTACCGTCATCCATCGTTGAAAACACATTCAAAAGCGCCGTCTTCTTTTCCCCTTCGTGCAAACGATTTTCTGTGCGCTTTCCTTCACCAGTGACGTGCGCCGTCAATCGCAGGTTATTGGATCAGCATCTTGCGAACATCGCATCCAGCAAAGGTGCTCAATTCCTTCTTAGTTCAAGAGCGGAGCCCACTGCCAAACGGCAAAATCGTGCAACGGGGCTCCTCATTGACGTACAAGGAGAAATGGAAAAAATCACGCCCAGCTTGATTATTGACGCTGAGGGTATTTCGTCGATCATACTAAAGAACGAAGGGCTGAAACCTTTTAACGACAGAATGGTCGTAAAGGCAGTTTCTGCCGAACTTGACGAGATCTGCGATGTCGAAAATGATAGTGTTGAGGTCTACTTTGGAAGAGAATTTGCGGACGGGTTTTATGCATGGATCATCCCCAAAAGAGACGGCACCGCTAGAATCGGGTTGGGTACGAGGGATGGCAATCCGAAACAGTGCTTGGAACGGTTCAAGAACGATCACAGCATTGCGCGTTACAAAATGCGGAAGAGCCGATTCACGCGCATTACGTACCACTCTATTCCACTTGGCGGACCGATTCCGAAAACCTACGCAAATGGATTCCTAGTCATCGGAGACGCTGCTTCTCAAGTTAAACCCACAACAGGTGGTGGCATCGTAAAAGGCTTGCTCTGCGCCAAGATTGCCGGCAAAATTGCCGCCTCATGTGTGAAAGAAGGCGTATTTTCTGATAAATTTCTCGAACGCTACGAAGACCAATGGAAGCAAAATATAAAATTCGATATGAGAATGCTGCTTTCTGCAAGGAAACTGCTGAATCGACTCTCTGATCGTGAAATGGAGAGGGTTTTCGACATGGCCAACAAATTACGCCTGCAAGAGAGTTTGATTCAAGTGAAAAACTTGGATTTTTCGAAAAAGGAATTGATTCGACTTGCAAAGAGTCCCCCGGCGCTTGCAACATTAGCATGCTTTCTCTTCTCAGCTTTCACATAAGATTTGCTTCGGCAATCTTTTTATGCGATGATCGTCTCTCGAACAATTCGCAAGAATTTATTAATTTCTTGCGTGTTATCGCTCCTCAGAATAACGAACAGGATTCTCTGGTCAACACGCGATGTCCGAATTCAGATACAAACAAGTAATAGTAATGCGCACAGATCTTAAGATGGGAAAAGGAAAAATCGCTGCACAAGCTTCGCACGCTGCCGTTTCAGCCGCTGAAGAGGCTAGAAAACATCACAAAGCATGGCTGAACGCATGGCTTGACGAAGGGCAGAGAAAAGTTGTGGTCAAAGTTAGCAACGAAGCTGACTTGCTTCATCTAAAAGAACAAGCTAGAAGAATGCGGTTGCCATGTGCACTTGTTTACGACCGTGGTCTGACACAACTGCCGCCAGACACGCTCACGTGTCTCAGCATTGGACCGGCACCAAACGAGCAGGTCGACAAAATAACTGGAGACCTTCCACTCTTATAGAGAGGCCAAGCCGCTTGGAGGTTCCAGAGACTGAGAAGAACCTAGGGATAAGTGTTTACGCCACAAAAACCAGTGGGATTGGAGGTGCTATTCGTAGACGGCCTGGAGATTTCGTCGTGGAAGAGGTTTTAACAAACGGCGCTAAAGCCTCTGTTGCGCCCGTGGGGTATCCTTCGCAGTTAGGACGTTATCTCGTCTGTGTTCTTGTTAAGGAAGATTGGGATACGCTACTAGCAGTAAGAGCCATCGCTCAGAAACTCGGGATTAGTCAGGAGCGAATTGGCATCGCGGGCTTAAAGGACACCAAAGCTCTAACAGCGCAGCACATTAGCCTCTACGGCGTTAGACCGAAAGAAATCTCTCGCCTTAGTTTCAAGAATATCACCGTCCATCCACTATGTTATGCAGATGAAAAGATCTCAACGAAGCTTCTCTTCGGTAACCAGTTCACAACGATCATCCGTTCAATTTCTCTTGAACAGAGTGACGTGAAGAAACTCATAGACACCACGCAAAGTCAACTTTTAGCACTGGGAGGGGCCCCAAACTTTTTTGGGCATCAACGGTTTGGCACTGTTCGTCCGATCACGCATTCGGTTGGAAGAGCTATCGTCGAGGAAGATTTGGAGAGAGCGACGTCTATTTTTCTTGCCAGTTCGAGCAAGCACGAGCATCCCGCAGCAAGAGAGGCTAGAGAACGGTTGACTGTATCTAAAGATTTTCACGAGGCCCTCAATAGTTTTCCTGCACATCTCAAGTATGAACGTCTAGTGCTCAGACGCCTAGTTTTGTATGAGAAAGATTTTCTGGGGGCAGTCAGGGAATTGCCGTTGAGGCTTCGAAAACTCTTCGTTCAAGCCTTCCAGTCCTATCTTTTCAACAGGTTTCTAAGCGAAAGAATAAGCCAAGGTATCCAGTTAAAAGAGGCCCGCATCGGTGATTTTGTGGTCCCTCTCGACGAGAACGGCCTGCCTCAGAAGAATGACGACACGGTCACTCAGAACTTGCTTTCAAAAATCAATAAGACGATTGAGGAAAGGAAGGCCTGCGTTGCGATCCCGTTAGTAGGGTTTAAGCAGCCCTTATCAAAAGGCTTGCAAGGAGAGATCGAGCAAAAGATTCTTGAGGAGGAAAACGTCAAGCCAAAGGATTTCCAGATCTCCACCATGCACGAAGTCAGTGCCCCAGGAGGTTTAAGGGCAGTTTTGACTCCTATTATAGATTTTGCGGCAGACACGCCAATGAACGATTCAGAGAACCCGTTGAAAAATCAGGTCCGACTGCGTTTTGCCTTGCGTAAAGGTTCCTATGCAACGATGCCTTTAAGAGAATTTATGAAACCTGACAACGTGATAGGAGCTGGGTTCTGAGGCTGCATTGCACAGAGACTCTTATCATAAATCAATTCTCTGACTATAGACGCGTGCTTTATCGGGCAATTAATGATTTAAGGAACCACCGAAGCACATTAAACAATGTTAGAGCGATGCAGAAATGGAAAGCATTGAAGAGTTCCGACAAAACTTTCCAATAACAAAAAACAAAATCTACCTAAATCATGCCGCCCACTCGCCTCTTCCAAAACCAGCAGCTAATGCGATGCTAAAGCACATTGAGGAGTTATCGCAGTATGGAGATGCCGTTCATCAGGACGACGGAAAGACCGGTTTTGCAAGGCTTATCAACGCGAAAAAAGAAGAAATCGCACTCGTCGAAAACACCTCAACGGGTCTGAGCATAATAGCTAATATGCTGAACTACCCTCAAGGCTCGAACATCGTCACAACTGACCTCGAATATCCCTCAGTGGTTTACCCATGGAAGAGGAAAAAACTCGGAGTAGACGTACGCTACGTGAAGAACAGATCTGGAAAAATATTCTTGGAAGACATAGAAAAAGCCATCGACGACAAGACTGTGGCAGTTGCGGTCAGCCATGTCGAGTACATGAATGGCTTTACGTTCGACTTGAAAGCAGTCAGCGAAATTGTCCATGAGCACGGTGCATATCTAGTGGTAGACGCCATACAATCCCTCGGGGCTCTCTCAGTTGACGCCAAACATGATGATGTTGATCTCCTCACAGCCGCTTGCTACAAGTGGATGCTCGGGCCACCCGGCATAGGCTACCTTTACGTGCGGAAAGAACTAATAGACAAGTTTGAGCCACCCTTCATCGGCTGGGCTAGCGTCAAGCAAGATATTTTCGAGACGCTAAACTTCTGGGAAATACGAGACCTAAAACTCTCAGAAACAGCTAGCAGGTTCGAAGTAGGCACCCCAAGCCACGTGAGCATAGCTGGTGCCGCAGCTTCACTAGATCTTCTATTAAACACCGGTATACAGGACATTGAAAAACGAATTCTAGCACTAACTGACCATCTTATAGAATTGCTTTCAGCACGAGGAGTAAAGTTTCAAACGCCTCTCGAGCCCGAGTGTCGTTCCGGCATCGTCAACTTCTTGATTGATCATCCGAAAGAGAGAACAGCTCAACTCGCGGAAAAGGGCATCGTTGTTTCAGCAAGGTCTCATGGAATACGTGTCTCGCCTCACTTTTATAACACAACGAACGAGATAGACAAACTGGTTGAAGAAGCAACAAAGTAAGAAAGGAGACGTTTAGAATTGTCCACGGACGCGATTAAAGCAATTCGCAGCTATTGGGACAGAAAAGCACACGTGTACGCTGAGGTGAGGCAAAGAAAAGACTGGTTCCAGCAAGTGGACCAACGCGTTTTAGACCTGATCGCTTCCAAATCTTTCTCGATTTTAGATGTCGGCACTGGCCCCGCCTCTTTCGCAATAAAACTCGCAAAAACAAGTGATTTCTCTCTCATAATCGGGATAGATATTTCCAAACGCTCACTCCGCATAGCAAGAACCAACATTAACAAAGAAAAAGCCTCAGACAAAATCTCTCTAATAGTTGCGAGTGCCGACCATCTTCCATTTCGAGAAGCATCCTTCGACGCTGTGACATCTATCTTCACCATACATCACTTGCCCCCGCTAAAGATGGAACGCTCCTTCGGAGAATTTTACAGGGCCCTAAAGCCAAAGGGCAAACTCGCGCTTGTGGAAGACTGGTCAAGCGACCCACGAACATATTTTCAAAATACAATCTACGAACTAAGAAGAATACTCATGCACAGCGAAGTTACGGAATACCATACGCAGTATTTAGAATACGTTCGGATGCTTGAGCGAAATGGTTTGAAAATATTCGACGTAGAATTTCATCCCAACCAGGTTGACCTCTCTAGGTTTGCAAGTCTTTCGAGCGCGAGAGCTCGTAGACTGTTCAAGAAAATCGAAAAAATCGACGAACGACAACAAGTGATAGACACGACTTTCATTGGCGCAATTAGGCCCAGCTAACCCAAGGTTTGAACCGCACTTTTCTCTCCAGAATATTATGCATCTACAAAGAGGCGTACTAGCTTTCAGTTCGATGAGGACGATATTATCCCGCAGAATCTTTCTAGATCTTCCGCCTCAGCTTTCTCTGGTCTAGTCTACCTTCGCAAGTTATTTGCACTGACTCATTGAAGAAAGCGAGGTCAGATATCGTGTCTTTGCCTATTCAAGCGTTATCCCTTGAAATATCGGCGTAAAATGTGTAGTTCGTCCCTGCCGTCTTGGATGTTCTTGAATATTCGGCGGGCTACTTCAATCTTTATAATATCATCTGGACTAACTCCATAGTACATTGTTCATTTATCGAGTTCCAGTGGCGTTTGCAAATTCGCACATTGCATGTGGGAGTCTGTTATGGATAGCGTTTTAAACTTTCACTGTCTATACTATCATACCATACACGGTGATGCTTCTTGTCTTCGCCAAACAAGAAAAAGAACGTGCTGGATAGAATGCCACCAGAGTTCAGGGATCAATACTTCTCGCTCTATGCGGCGCCTGAACCCGAAGCCCTTTACCCAAGTCTATATCAGAAGGTCATCGACAACGGCACAGATCAAATCCTAAAGCGACTAAAACAGTACAATGAACAACGCAAGGAACTCGCAAAAACTGTTCGAAGCCAAATTCAGGTTTCACAAATCGAACGAGATGAAACATTAGCTAATGCAAGAGTAGTTGCCTCTATTGCGGGAAACAACGGAGTAGACCTGAGGTCTGCGTTCGCGCCATTATATGCCTCTACAGCTATCGTAGTAGAAGGGAGGAAAATAGTTGATAACCCAATTTGTACAGTCGGCGAGCCTGCGCTATGGTCTGATGAGTTCAGGCCTCAAGACAGAGAATCACTTTTAACGTCCAAAGTTCAATTCGAAGTCACCAATGAAGCCATTGCCAAATGGAATCCGAAATACGTGCTGATCGATGGTACTCTACCGCTTAATTACGGGCTTCTGCCTCTTAGCACCTCAACAGAGGGCTACAGTAAAGACTTCGACTTGACTCTTGCAAACGCAATCCGAATGCTTTATGCATGCTACAAGAACAACATTCCGATTATAGGCTTCGTTAAAAGAACCCAAAGAACTAGCCTCTGCCAAAGCTTCGGCACGTCCCAGATCCGTGACACCGCACTTCTTGATCTCATTCTACGCCGAGGGCAATGCACCACCGCAGAATCTAGCCCCATGAGGGGTTTGGTGGTCGACTCTTATAAGAAAAAGGCAGAAGAAATGCACATTCCACGCGAAGACATACCGAGAATAACCAACTTTTACTCCGCCTACGCACGTACTGGCCTAGCTATTCCTTTCCGTCTGGAACTGCCCGAGTTCTGCCTCGACCAGATAAATACATTGATCACGATTCTTTACACCACATCTGAAGAGGATGGTTTACCCTTTGCCATTCAAGAAGCTGACCATCTGACCAGAATAACAAGCAATCTCTCCAACATCCGTACACTCACGTTGTACTCTAAAGCCTTGGACCTAGTGGAAGACGGCGAAATGGAAGTCGAAGACCTTAATCTGTTAACATTGCAGCATAGCGAGCAGTGGAGGATTCGCGAAGACAGGAGCTACGCTTCCACAGTACTCTCTAAGGAAGAAGCGTGAATGAAAACAGAGCTGAAACGCGAGCGGGATCGAGCTAGCCACGGTTTATGGTAAAGGTTAAAACCTTAAATGCCACTAAGTGTCTGCCACACAAGTTGAGGATCATGACTTTCCAGAAGGGCGACTTCATACTACTCGAATATCTTGCCAAGGTGAAGGAGACAAACGAAGTTTTCGACACAACAAAGGAAGACATAGCCAAAAAGGAAAAACTGTACAAGGAAGGCGAGGTGTACGAGCCAAAACTCGTTGTCCTCGGTGAAGGCTGGGTGTTACAAACGCTCGATGAAAGCCTAACCTCATTTGAGCCAGAGAAACTTGGCACAACGGAAATTCCTCCAGACAAGGCCTTCGGGCCAAGAGATCCAGAAAAAGTACGACTCGTACCCTTGAAGCGACTGACAGAAAAGGGCATAACGCCCCAACTTGGGGCCAGAATCGAATTCAACGGAAAACCTGCTACCATACGAACCATGGGAGCAGGCAGAGTTCAACTCGACTTCAATCCCGCACTCGCAGGAAAAACTCTCGTCTACGAAATCACAGTTCTTAAGAAACTGGAGACCGATCTAGAGAAAATGACCGCCTTACTGCATCGAAGGATTCCGCTTGTTGAAGCATCAAAGTTTGATTTGAAAATCAAAAAGACTGAAGTCTATGTGGAAATGCCGGAGGAAGCATTTTACCTGGAGGGAATCCAGGTGGCAAAAAGAGGAATAGCCATGGATATTCAAAAATTCTTCTCGGCAATAACCGCGGTCAGATTTATCGAACTATTCAAGCGTCAAAGACCTGCTACGCCGGCCGCTCCCGAAGAGAAAACTGCAGAGACAGAAGCCGCCAAGGCAGAAACAGCCGAGATAAAAACAGAAACTAAAGCACCAGAATCTACGTCCAAGGCAAAGAGCCCAGAGATCGTCGAAGAAAAAACTATTGAAAAACAATAGATTTCTGTATCGATTGCCCGCTAAATTACCTCGGTTATCTCAGCTATTTTGCGCGCATATTCTTCATTTAACGGTCTTTCTTGCAAAATGGTGTACCGCTCAGGTCGGACTCCTTTCGCATTGACCAAGGCCTGAACGACATCTTCAGAATGAATTTCCAGCTCTTCTGCCGTGGTAGGCGCACCTACCCTTTTCAGTTTGTCACGAATACGCTTCCAGTCAAGTCCATAGAGATACGCCATCATAATAGTGCCCAAACCGCATTTTTCGCCGTGCAAAGCCGGCTTTAAAGTGACCGAATCCAACGCATGACTAAACATGTGTTCAGCGCCGCTGCCAGGACGACTGCTGCCTGCGATAGCCATAGCAACCCCACAGCTAATCAACGCCTCCAAGAGTACGCGAAGTCCCTCCTCATCACCAGGATTCATTAACTCTGCATTTTTCATCACGAGCCGAGCACTCATCAAAGCAAGACTTGCTGCATACGCGCCATAATACTCTCCCCTTACTCTATGCGCTAATCTCCAATCCCGCACGGCAGTGACCTTTGCCACAACGTCTCCACAGCCGCTTGCGGTCAAGCGGTGGGCAGACTTCATTATGACATCGGTGTCGGCTATTATTGCCATGGGCGACTGTGCCATGACCGAGAACGGCTTAGCTAAACCCTTAATCGAGGCAAGCGGGCTGGCTATCCCATCATGGGACGCCGTTGTTGGAATGCTAAAATAGGGTATTCTGCAACGCGCTGAACTGAGCTTTGCAACATCAATCTTTGCTCCTCCGCCTCACCGAGGACTAGTTGTGGTCTTCGTATCTTGATTTTCATCTCCACCGCTCTAACGTTCCAAAGTGTCGGAGAAGACACCAGAATGTGCCGAACTTTCATTCCAGCGCTTTCAAGCAATTCGATAACTCTGTTACCAGCAATCTCAACTGTTTTCTCGCCGGTCACGACGAAGGCGGTTTTTGAGAATCCGAGCTTCTTACAAATATCGCCGACAAGATCTAAGGTACCCCGACCAACAACAACTTCTCGGGGTAGTTGCATTCGATGAAGTTTCAGCGTCAATAGCGTTCACTAGGAGATTTAGTTCCAAGGCTATATCGTTCGAAACATTTTTAAATTCGTCGGTAAAGAATACATCACGCCTACTTCGTTGTGAAGTAAATAAGCAATGTTTTCGATTTTCGGAGATGAAAAGATGCATGAGAATCCAAATGAACTAGTGATGAAAGGAACGACCACCATAGGGGTTGTCTGCAAAGACGGGGTAATTCTTGCCTCAGACACTAGAGTGACGATGGGCAATTTCATAGCACACCACAAGTGCAAGAAAATCTACCAAATCGACGAGCATCTCGCCATGACGATTTCAGGAAACGTGGCTGACACTCAGAAGGCCGTGGACATCCTCAAAGCTAACGCAAGCCTGTATAGGCTCAACAACGAACGATTAATACCGATAAACGCAGCGGCGAGAGTCCTTGCAAACCTCCTCTTTTCCACCCGTTACGCGCCACTGGTCGCACAAGTTCTGATTGGAGGAGTCGATGACACAGGTCCACGTGTCTACGAGATAGACCCGTTCGGTAGTGTCACAGAAGAAAAATGCATTTCAACAGGCTCAGGCTCTCCAATAGCCCTCGGTGTTCTCGAAGATAGATATAAAGAAGGCGTCGGAATCCGAGATTTTGCGCCAGTAGTGATTAAGGCGGTAAAATCCGCGATGAAACGGGATAGTGCAAGCGGAGATAGCTTTGACGTGGTGGTTATTGACGAAAATGGCGTCAAAGACCTCAGCGATGAGGAAAAAGAAAAGATTTCTGAAGAATCCTAAATAGGGGCAGAATAAAGCGTGACGGCGTTCGAGAAGACAAAAGTCGAAGTCAGCCAGACTGTATTACAACATGTGCCCAAAGAAGCGGAAATAACCCGTATCGAATTCGAAGGTCCGGCGTTGGCTATTTACACAAAGAAGCCGGAAATTCTTACAGAACAAAGCCACATAATAGCGGACATCGTTAACATCATCCGCAAAAGAATCGTCGTCCGCTCTGACCCGTCAGTAAGGCTCGAAGAGAAAGAAGCCGAAAGAATCGTTTCCGAGATAATTCCCAAAGAGGCCGAGTTGACAAACATAAACTTCGATCCAAGCTTGGGAGAAATAATCATAGAAGCCAAGAAACCAGGCATGGTAATAGGAAAAAATGGTAGCGAACTGCAGAAAATCGTTCGAGAGACTCGCTGGAGACCACGAATTCTGAGAAGTCCTCCGCTTCCGTCCAAAATCGTGGCACATGTGCGACATTACATGCATTCCGAGAGTAAAGAGAGAGAAAGAATATTACGAGCGGCAGGCGAAAGGATCTTTCGACCCCAAATCTACGGCGTCGGAGACATCCGAATTACTGCTCTGGGCGCCTTTCAAGAGGTCGGCAGGTCTGCAATTCTCCTTCAGACGAGAGAAAGCCAGGTGCTACTTGATTGCGGCATAAATCCGGGAGCATCTAACCCGTTAGATGCTTTTCCGCGTTTGGATGCACCTCAATTTGATCTTGACTCGCTTGATGCCGTCGTCATCAGTCACGCCCATCTTGATCATTGCGGTTTCCTTCCGTTTCTGTTCAAGTACGGTTACGACGGGCCGATTTACTGTTCTGCACCCACACAGAATTTGATGACACT
The DNA here is from genome assembly GCA_035319765.1 of Bathyarchaeia archaeon. GTDB lineage: Archaea > Thermoproteota > Bathyarchaeia > Bathyarchaeales > SOJC01 > DATHCB01. The sequence goes on along the minus strand of DATHCB010000177.1, from coordinate 3,523 downwards.
GCTTCAACTCGACTACCTTGACGTAATGAACAAGCAGGGCGTTATGCCACCTTTCGACCAAAAAGACGTTAGAGAGTGTGTTCTGCACACGCTGCCGCTTAGGCATGGCACGGTCACGGACATAGCGCCAGACGTGCGATTAACCCTGCACAACGCAGGCCATATTCTTGGTTCCTAGATTGTTCATGTTCACGTCGGCGAAGGATTGCACAACATAGTGTATACAGGCGACTACAAATTTGCAAAAACGACGCTTCTCGAGCCAGCTGTCACAGAATTTCCACGAGTTGAGACTATCATAACGGAAAGCACGTACGGTGCTCTGCAAGACATCATGCCGTCACGTATTGAGGCTGAGGAGAAACTTGCATCGCTCATTAACAGTACTCTTGACCGCAGGGGCAAGGTGTTGATCCCCGTTCCGGCCGTGGGTCGAGCTCAGGAGATTATGCTGATCATAGATGGTTACATGCGAAGGGGAATGATAAAAGAGGCCCCGGTGTTCATTGAAGGCATGATCTCAGAAGCAACGGCTATACATACAGCTTTCCCTGAGTACCTGGCAAGAGAAGTCCGAAACAGCATTTTACATGAGGGAATAAATCCTTTCCAGTCGGACTACTTCACTAAAGTGGAGCACCCTAGCGCGAGAGACGAAATCATAGAAGGCGAGCCGTGTATAGTAATGGCAACAGCTGGCATGCTGGAAGGCGGACCAATAATAGAGTATTTTAAGCGCCTCGCCTCGGACGATCGCAACACCATAATCTTCGTGAGTTATCAAATAGAGGGCACTCTGGGTCGAAGAATACAGAAGGGGCTGTCAGAGGCCCCGGTAATGACGGCTGAAGGGAAAATTGAACTAGTGAAAGTGGCTCTAAGAATAGACTCTATAGAGGGTTTCTCTGGACATTCGGACAGAAAACAGATCGTCGCATACATTCAAAGGTTAACGCAGAGACCAGAAAAGCTCATTGTTTGCCATGGTGAGAAGGCTAAGAGCATCAGTATTGCAAACTTATTCCAAAGGAAATACAAAGTTGACGCTATCGTTCCATCGCCTTTAGAAACAATTAGGCTGCGGTAGGCATCTCGCCACTAGGCATGGTTATCTTCTCGCGCCAAATTCTCACGGCTGAGGGAGTAACAACTACTCTCTCCTCTCCCAAACGTGCGATGTCACCGCCGACGGTTTGGATAAACTCGCACAACTCGTTCACGGCGCGTCTAACATCTTCGATGCTTTTTGCTGCTAGAGGGCTAATCTTCAAAATCATAATGTTTCCTGAGTTGACTTCCTGCTTCACGAGGTCAACATCAGAGAGTTTTCGCAGGGGGAAAGCTTTGAGATACATCTTTTCCGCTAAATTGCTCTTTTCCTGCGTAGAAAGACTTTCTGCAGGCTTGGCTTCTTCGCTTTTCTTTCCTCGATGGAAGACTCTTTCGAACACTTTTCCCAAATCTGACAAGCTGTTCCCTCAGTCACTATATTTTTGCGGGTCTTACTTTAAACATTTCTGTATTTCCCGGAAATCCTAAAGGATATTTAATTGTCTAAATAAGATTTTATAATCTTTATGAATCATCAATATTTATTTCGCGATCTAAACCATCAACACTGAAGTTTCTTGAGCGAGCGCCACAAGTCATCCCCAACGAAGTGAACGTTAGTGACGATCTTCCCATGCTTCACGTTTCTTAGGGCTTCCGAGTCATAAAGCGACATGCCTATCGCCAACGATTTTTGATGCTGCTCATCAACGACCAGCACAAAATTATCTTTCTTGGGATCACCTTTAACGTCGACGACACCCGGTGCCATTATATCTGCTCCGTTGCAAACGTATGGAATCGCTCCCATATTCACTACTACTTGAGGCAAGAATTTTGTAACATCGTCGACACCTAGTGTTGGAAAGATCATGCCTCCCTTTTCAGCAAACAAAGGTTTATTGTTGACTAAGAAGATTGTCGCGTTCTTGCTCTCTGCGACCTCCACTTGTAGGTTGGCGTTGAAGAGTTTTTGGAGGTTCATCCTTGTTTTCTGTTCAATTTGGGTGAGGAGTTGTTTCAACTCCTTGTCTTTTAGAAAGTGTCGTTTGAATCTTTCGGTCAATGCATCACCATCTTTATATTCAGATACACTTAATTAGTTGACACCAAAACCTAATAAAAACAACCTCTTTCAATAGCAATGGTGCGAGGGCGTAATGATGAGCGAAATGACGACGCAGATTCTCGAAGAAAGCCTCGGTAAGATCGTGCTAGTCAGGCTTAAGGGAGGCAAGAGTCTGAGGGGAAAACTGAAAGGCTTCGACCAGCACCTGAACCTTGTTCTGGAAGAGACTGACGACACAACCGACCCAGAGAACCTCAAGAAACTGGGCGTAATAATTGTACGCGGTGATAACGTAATAATCATATCTCCGCCTCCACGGTGACAAACTGCATGGTCAAGGGCACAACATCTTTTGGTAAACACGGGGGAAAACCGGTTCACATACACTGCCGAAGGTGCGGAAGAAGGGCTTATCACATAAGACAGAAACGCTGCGCTGCATGCGGCTACGGCGAGTCAACTACGATCAGAAGATACTCGTGGCAAACCAAAACCCTCAACAGAGTTAGAGCTCGCTAAACGGAGTCTTAAGCTACTGAGGTAACTGGAAAAACCGTTTGTCTAACCGCACAAAAATCAATGGACCTTTGCTGCGGGAAAGGTTTCTTGCCCTTCTGAGCGTTCCATTAACCATGTTCAAGACGTCTTCGTCTTGGTTCACGTTCATCTTCTCTATGGATCCTATCTCCATTTTGATCAGGTTCTCCGCAAGTATGGAAGTTCCGCAGATTTCCCCATTCCTGATCAGCGATTCCACGACCACTTCCTCCACTTCTTGCCTGCTAGGCAACGTTTTCCAAACGGGTTCTGCATCGCATATCTTTCTGCTGGCCTTTTGCCAACTGCTGCTCTCTTCTTCTGGTCCTATGAGCAATTTCACCCGTTCGTCCCATTTCTTTATCCAGATTCCGGTCCAGGCGTTTATGAACTCCTCAAGCTCTTTAGGTTCTTCCTGGTGATAATGGTACAATTTTTCAATTAGTTCATACTCTGCTGACTCGGTGCCCATGAGTTGCCAGTGCACTCTTAGAAAATTCATCAGGTCCTCGTGAGCTATTTCTAAGACTCTTCTATCGGTACCTTGCAGGTCAAGCTGCGGGTTTCTGTTCCGCAGACTTTCTGTCAACATCACTTCAATGAAGTTCATTGAGTGTGCTTCCCAGAGCCTTCTCAATAAAGCGTAAGACTTCAGGGGTTAATTAAACGTTATTACATGATACTTCTATAAGATTAATCACGAATATACTGCAGATTTTGATATGTTACCGCCATCGATATAGTGCCTGTTGCGGCGTGCTAGGAACTTTCTCGGCTGCTAGGTTTTTCTAGAAATCTCGGAAGGTAATTGATGTTTTTGAGTATTAAGTCGGGTTCTTCTTTTTGAAGTTCTTCCTGTGTGTAGAG
>DATHCB010000176.1:0-8262 GCA_035319765.1 Bathyarchaeia archaeon | reverse complement strand
TGGAATGTCTAAGTCTGCTTCGAAAGATTCCCTCTGCCTGCCGAAGGCGTTCCTCTCAATCACTATGTCCATCACGCCCAACAGCGGCTGGTTGGTTTTTCCAACAACTCGGTCAAGAACCTTCCTTGATAAGAGGATTAGTCCCGCGCAGGTTCCTAATACTGGCATACCTTCACGTATCCTCTGTTGAATAGTCTGCAGCGTCTGTTTCGGGCTTGAAAGTCCGCCCATGACTGTGCTTTCACCGCCAGGAATTATTAGACCATCAACGGCTCCTGCGCCCTCGGCTGTTTTGATCAATAGGACATTGCCTTCAAGATTCATCCTTTCCAATGCGAGGCGGGTCGCTGCCACATGCTCTTCGATATCGCCTTGTAGCCCGAGTACGCCTATGTTCAGTTCCTTCAAGCTGTACCTCGCTCCTGCATCTTCAACTCCAAGTTTTTAACGTCAAGACCAGCCATCGATTTCTTCTCATCCACCATCCTCTGCGCGTCAGCCACAGCGTATGGGTCATCATAGAAAGTGGCTGCCAGAACTGTAGACCTTGCTCTTTCCATCGGGTCATCAGATTTGAATATACCTGAACCTACGAAGATTCCGTCACAACCAAGGGTCATCATTAACGCCGCGTCCGCCGGTGTGGCTATTCCTCCGGCGGCGAAGTTGACCACTGGTAGTCTTCCCAGCCTGCCAGTCTCGGCGACTAGTTCATAAGAAACTCTCAAGTCTCTAGCAGCTCTGATGAGTTCCTGCTGGTCCCCACTCTCATAGATGGATTTTACTCGTCTGATCTCGTTATTGACGATCCTGATGTGATTCACCGCTTCTGCCACGTTGCCTGTACCAGGCTCGCCCTTAGTTCGGATCATGGCTGCCCCCTCGTCGATCCTGCGCAAGGCCTCGCCCAGGTCTCTGCAGCCACACACAAAAGGCGTTGTAAAATCCCATTTCCATATGTGCCTCTCCTCATCGGCCGGCGTCAAAACCTCTGATTCGTCAATCATGTCAACGCCCGTTGTCTCTAGAACTTTAGCCTCATAAGTGTGGCCGATGCGGCACTTAGCCATCACCGGAATCGTTACATTCTCCAGTATGTCCTCTATGGCTTTCACGCTCGCCGTTCTGGCAACGCCGCCGGCTTTCCTTACGTCATACGGAAGTTTGTCCAATACCATTACGGCTACGGCGCCAGCGTCTTCGGCAATCTGCGCCTGCTCAACGCTCGTTACGTCCATAATGACACCGTGCTTCTGCATGTGCGCAAAACCGCGCTTGACTAGGGTCGATCCACGGACCACTGAGACATCCTCAACATTTTCATAACGCAGACCCTTCGGGCTCAGCACCGGGGAAACTAGGGAGATCATAGCTTTCACCAGTTGAATACGTTTTAATAGCAAAGTTACGGCTGGAATATAGCCTTTATGATCGGTCAATTCTCAAGATCCAAACATTGGAGTGAAACTCATGCTTGACAGCAGCGTCACAAAGGAAGATCAGCGTGGACGATTTTTGGAGAGTCGCATCAAGTTTTTATTCTAACTTCATCGATAATAACTGAAAAACATGGTGAAAGAGATGCCAATTTTTACGATTTGCACAGCCATCGTGCCAGATGGTGAGCTTGAAAAACAGGTCAATAGTTTTCGTGAAGCTGAGCAAAGGTTCACGCGGGAAATAGGCGTTCTGGAAAGAGATTTCTATCAGTGCATCGAACAGCCGCACATTATTTGGAGCAACACGAAGTGGACTGAAGAAAAAGCTCACAACGATGCAGCCCAGAGCATCATGAAAGTAAGGAAAGACGACAGAATCGGTGCCGCCTACTTTCGACCCGGACTATATTTTGAGATCTTCTGCAAAGAGATCGATGAAGTCTCCTACAAGGCATCCAGCAAGAGACCGTTTAGCATGGTGGTCATTTGTCATGGGCTAGTAGCAGCTAAAAAACTGGTTGTATGGACCAAAGTCCTTCACGAAGCAAATAAGAACTTGACATCCGTTGACGGACTCGGCTTTTGCCGCACCTTCTTCAACTACTACAACCCTGCTGAATTCGTCGGATTCATGGGCTGGAGCGGTCCGAAAGATTATCAACAACACCGCATGATAGATGATTTAACCATAGAAGAACACTGTTACACTGGCCTAAGCAGCAGTTCTTCCCTGCTTGCCGGCTACAATCAATTCTACTGCAACCCTCTCAAACTCAAATAACTCGACGCTTCTATCCTGAAGCTCAAGATGCGGAACACAAAACTCGATTTTTCCAGTCCCCAACCAGATTTTGGACCAGCTAGGTTTACGCTTGCGTTTGAATTCTTCGCTTCTTTCTCGCACTTCAGCTGACAAACGTTGATGACTTTGCCTGGTTTTGCGAAGGTCCACCAGAGACTTGAACCCGATGGAGGAAAACACCGCAGAGGCTTAAGCTCCAAATAGGTCTAGATCCAGCCCTCGAGAACGCAATTTTTCTCCTTTTTTTCATAAAAAAACTGCTCCGAGCGCGCGGAGCTTAAATAGAGTCTGTACAGTGTCATTAGCGTGTGCACGGTTGTGCAAGGGACACAAGTTGTCAGAGGGCTCAATCGAATATCGTGAACTGAGGTGGGCCGATTTCCCGTCCTACCACAAGCTCATGCTCCAAGCTTCAGGCGAATTTGAACGGGTCACCGGGTTCGACCATACCGTTGAAGCTTTCTTCAAGTACCTGCACCGTCGAAGATTGTGGACTCTTCTTGCACTAATACAGGCATTGGGTCGGGCTCCGATACACTTTTTCGTCGCGGTTGATCAGGGACAAGTCATAGGCAGCGCCTCCCTTATTTTACTTCCTAGGACAGGGTACATCTTCGCAGTGGTGACTGATTCTGCCCACCGCAACCGTGGGATTGCAAGTCACATACTCGAGCAAGCGCACGAAGTGGCTCGCAAGCAAGGCAAGCGGTGGGCCGCTCTCGACGTAGACACGAACAACCAGACCGCGATCCGAGTGTACCGGAAGCTCGGTTACGAGGAGAAAGCTCGCTTCAACTGGCATGTTGGTCCAACGCCAGAAGCGGTGACTCACTCTGTCGGCATGGCTACCGAGGTTCCTCGGTCAAAGATGAAAGAAGAGGCTGCATGGGTGAACCTTCATCAATCCGATGCCCTTCACGAACCGCTGCCTGCCACAGCTAAGATGTTCTCCCACCACGAGAACATCACTCAGCTGCCCGACACACAGACGAAGACCTGGAGTCTTTCCTCTTCGGGCCAGACAATCGCAGTGGCGCGAGGATTCTTTCTCCCTATCATCAATACAGTTTTTGTGATTCCAGCAGGCTGGGATTCCGCCATCACATCTGACTTACTTCTCTCCTTGGTAGCGCCACCACTCAACTGGGCACGCTCCTTGGACGTCACGCGAACAGAGATCGTAGTCCCGGACCCACCCGGAGCATGGGAAAAAGCTTTGGACCTACTCGGTCTACCACAGGTGGTCTCAACCATTTTGATGGTCCGACCATTATAGCGAGCGCGAGCGAACGAATATTTCAAAAAAAGAGTGAGGCAGACTCTCAGCTTTGGCATCCAACAGTCCGAACCATGATCGCTTGTTTACTGATTATATGGCTCGATTCTTTCATTTCTGAGGGTGCCGAAGTCGTCGGCCTTCTCCTCATCAAGAGGATTACCGTGGCGTTTATAGGAATGAGTGGCTTTTGTGCATTTACATGAGAGAAATTGTCTCACGAAAAAGCAACACGGCTAAGAATTCTGATATATTTGGATTCTACTTGTAATAATAATCGGCTAACCTCCTCTTCACGGCGTCCTGTTGTTGAGTGCATGAGCCATACCGGGCTGAGTCAGGAGGCATATTTTCAGGTGAACCGTCATATCTGAAAAAACGGGCAATTTAGAATACGTTGTTGATCGGTCAAAGGTACTCAAAGCCATAGGGCTAACAGCTGATTTCGATTCTGAGAGTGAAGGTTCCCCTCATTGGGCCCCTGAACGTGAGTGGAGCAAGACTGGGACCACCTATCGCGAACCATTTTCTTACACGCCACGAGTAACAAGAATCGAAAGGAGCCAACAAAGATGTCTCTAGGCAAGTACCTATCAATCAGAAAATCTTTTTTCTTCATGATTGTTGGCGCAATCGTATTCCTTGTCTACTTGTACTTTTTTGTAGGTCTCGGAGAAATATTGCCCGTGCTTCAGCGAATAGATTATGTGCGCTTTCTGCCTTACTATGTCCTCGCTCTTGTTTTTGCTGCTTGTAGTTTATTTCTTTACTCTGCATCCTGGAAGAAATTGCTTGATGCGCTTTCGATTAAGATAAGCTGGACCAAAGCGTTTCAATATCATTCAGTTGGAAACTTTGTGGATTTGATGGTTCCCTGCGAGACAATCTGTGGTGAGGTAGTCAGAGTCCAACTCGTCTACGAAGAAGGAGGAAGAGAAAACTATGGGCGAATTCTTTCATCTACTTTCGTTAATCGCATTCAAGCTAACATGATGTATGTGGGCGGATTATCAGTGGGGGCATTGGTCATTCTTTTCGGTCACAGTTCTATGCTGGGTTATCTAATTGATCCTCTGCTAATTTTCATGATTGGCACGGTAATCTATAATGTGGTCTTGATTTACATGATAGCAAAGCCTGGAACAGCGAAGAAGCTTTTTTCGGGTTTTCTTAGATTTGCGCAGATTATTAGCCTCAAACGGTTCAAAAGGGACAGATTACTCGCAAGGGCTGAAGGACCGTTGCGCAACTTCGAAACGGGGTTCCAGCTATTCAGGGAGAACCCTAAGAAGTTGATAATGCCCACCATTTTACTTTTTCTCTCTTGGGTCTGCAGTATTCTTTCTTTCTTCCTTGTGTTCTTTGCTTTGAACTTCTTGTTCTTGCCAGTCTACTTCTACCTAGTCGGGTTCTCCCTTGTAATTTCGATACAGGGAATTATAGCAACTCTCTCCGTCGGTGCGCTGGATATTTTCATGACGCAATTTCTAAGTCTCTATAAGATCTCGATAGGCGCCAGCGGCGTGGCGGTTTTGCTAGTGAGATTTGTGATATTCTGGTTCCCAATAATCCTAGGTTACGGAATTATTCAATACGCAGGTGCTCGAACTCTTCTCAGCGCAAGTTCAGATCAAAAGAAGAAATAAAATATTGTCGTTCCCTCTTCTTGTTTCTGTAGACTAACAGCTACATAGATTTAAATAGCGTACACACTAATCAAGAAAGCACACGAGGAGGTGAAGGAATGGCAGAAAAAATTGGACTTACTACGGAAAGAATGGGCAAAATCAAAGATGCAGCGATGAATTTCAGAGATTCAATTGCTACCTTTTTCAAGGAACACGATGTGGAAATAAAAGACTGGAAATTTGCAGTTGAAAATAGCGAAGCCAACTACGTAATCGATGCTTCTGTGAAAGTGATCGTTAAACCAAAACGCAAGAGTTGAAGTTAAACGCCGTATCAAACAACGTCTCCTCTTCTTGCCTATCCTACGCAGTAAATTCTATGGCTAGACTTGAGATTTTGTTTGGAGTCGGGAGCTTGATAAGTGGAAGAATGTTCATACTGCTTCTGGCAAAGTTTTTTTTGTGCTCGGCGAGAGTCGTCCTTTTCGCCGACGTAGTTTCAATTCCTATTCTGTCTTTCTTTTTGAAGTTTCAGTTTCGGAGATGGCAGAACCAAGGATTAATTATAGGATACTGCATAGACTTGCACAGGATCACGAGGTTCTATTATGAACTAAACCTAAGGTTAGTTCTCGGATCAGGTCAGGCAGAAACATTTCTAAAGGATTTATTTATTGAAATACTGCATGCAGTCCAATACTAACTCGAGAACCGCAAGCGCATTATTCTTTTGTCGATTTCTTCGGTATCCGGCTTCCAACCGACCGATAGAGGAAAGAGTACCTTCCGAATTAGTGCAAATAGTCAGCGCGCGCTCCTCCCAGAAAACCTCAACATCCTTGCCGTGATCCTGCTATTTATGAAAGCCCAGCCTGCACAAAAATGGCTCACCCAAACGAAACCACCCCACATCCACGCTATCCTCAATGCAACGATATAGGAAATTCCTGTGTGTTTATCTGCTGTTCGTGTTTTGTTACAGGTTATTTGTGTTTTTCTATCTGTTTGTCTGCTTCGTGTTTGTTTGCCCTGTTGATTTAGTTGTTCGCTCAGTCGTTTGTGGGGACAACTTACCTCAACCAACCGAACGTAGGGTCAAAGGAGCGCTACATCTTTTGCAGCTTTCTTCAAAATCTTGTCGATTGCATGAGCTGGGATTGAATTGTTTATGATTTTTCAGCGATGGTCAGAGCTCGGTTTATTACCAGACATCAACTTGCGCTCACTGAGCAGCTTTCTCTGCCAGGCATTTTTCAACCCATTGCGTTATTTTTCTCTCTGGTTCCGTCGGGTAGCGATAGTTTAGCTCGTGGGCTGTTTCGTTTGCTATTCTGCTGAACATCGCTATCGATGCTGTCAACGCTTGTCTAACGTCTTTACTGTCGTAATGCGCAAATCCCTTGCGAAGTTCGTTCGTCACTTCTGGTTCTGCCCATTCTTCGAGGAAACGTCCGCGGAACCATACGTCCCGTTTCCAGTCATGCGTTGCGAGCGTGTGCCATTCTATCATCGTTCTAATCAAGTTTTGAAGGTGACAGTCCAAGCTCATCAGGGTCCACCACAGTTCGCCACGCCTCAGATGCTTCGCTGTGAAGACGGCATGATAAAGAAAATTGCTGACGACGCTCAAAAATTCCTGTTCTGTCGGCTTAGTAGGCATGGGCCCTTTCGCCGATCGCACCGTTTCCTGCAGTTTTGCGAGCGCTTGGTCCTTGTCGAGAACTATTCGTATTCCGCGACCGACGGCGTTTGACAATTGTGCCGGACTTTCCTGACTCCCGGCCGCCTGAACCAGTCTGATGGCCTTTTCGAGAGGGAAGATTGCGAAGTCGACGTCCAGCATTCCCTCGAACAGAACGCGACGTTCTTTCTCGTCTGCGGTCGCTGTAGGCTCCACGAAAGTCAACAAAGGCTTGCCTAAAATGTTTATCCAATCCGTCGTGGACGAGTAGAATTCTGGGTTTGTCGTGACCACGACGAGGTCGAGATCCGCCCATTCATCGGCAGGATGATCGGTCCTAGCCCTAGATCCGATGACGAACACCGCCCTAATATCTGCCCGTTCTCTAGCCCACTCACTGAAGCGTCGCATAAGCAATTCATATGATTCTTCGGCATTCAATGCTTTCAACCCCTTAGTTTTTCTACCCAGAACCGAAGCTTCGGTCTCTTTCCATAAAAGCTTTCATGCACTGTCTGATATTTATTGCGACAAAAACCTACAGAATGCACGTCTTCAACAATTGCTCCCAAAACGATTCAATGAAAATACGGAAGGGATTCTCTTGGTCAAACCAAAAGTCTGCCCACATCGAAAAAACCGATAACGGAACACTTTGACGGAGTTAAAAAAAGCTCGCCTTAGAAGGGTTTGGAAAAAGGGGAATGATGAGCGGAGAGTTCGGTGATCGTTCTTTATTTCCATTCGTAGATCGTGAGGTTAAGTTCCATCCACATGGGGTCTACCGGTTCGTAACTGACGACAGCGATCAAATCGTTAATCCAGCCAAGCTTTTCAGAGTTAGTCATGAAATGCCACACGCCAACCGCCGTGGACTTGTTCTGCACTCTTTTTGACAATGCAAAGCCTTTTAACACGCCCATATCACCGGTCGCTGTCATGAACACTGCTTGGTCTTTCGCCTTGCCAACGCCTTTAGGAGTCATCCAGCTCTTGCCTGTGGCATGAATGCTTATGTCAACTCCTTTGGCACGTCCTAAGCCCTTCAGTTGTGCACTCCAAGAGTACATTGAATCCACTCCTTCCATTCCAACGTATTTTATGAACCCAGGCCCATCGCTCTTGCCTTTGCCTTCCCAAAGTTTCTCGCCTAAAACCATACTTTTTCACCTAACCTAACGAAACCTGCTAGACCGCTACATAAGCGTTTGTGACTGTTAAGCTACAGCGACAAAAGAATGATCATTTGTCTCTTGAATCAAAAATCTCGATGCGATTAATAGCAGTCAAGCCAAGTTTGTTTGTCAGGGCCTAGTCTGACCTAGGTTTGAGCGCTATCGCGGACGTTGGACAGGTTGATGTGCATAGGCCGCAACCGAAGCATCTGGACTTGTCGTATTCCAGCTTCTTCTTGACGAATCTGCGGGCCCCGAAGA
>DATHCB010000175.1:0-6926 GCA_035319765.1 Bathyarchaeia archaeon | reverse complement strand
GAAGAATGATTAAGAGTTTATTTCGGGCGAGCAGAGTTGAAAGTGTGGGTTGTCTACAAATGCAAGCGGTATGAGCGCACGAACACACCGTATCCTTGTGTTTTAGCAGTGCTTAGTGATATGGAAAAAGCGAAAAGCTTTGCAAGGACAAATGGTGCATGGGTAACAGAGGTCGAGATCGACAAAATAGGAACAAACGAGTGTAACCAATAGCTCCTTTTCCGACACTGGTTTTTCATTTCGACGCGTATGCATCACAATTTATTCTTTCAATAAACGGCTTTTTTGGAATAGGTTGTTTAAGGACGTAAATTTGACTTTTTAAGTTAGTACTTAGGTTAGTGGCGAGTTATCGAAGAGCTCGTAAATAGTCAAAGAACTAACTCGGCTAATATATTTGAGGAGAAATGCAAGAACGGATTCTTCGGTTTCTCTTATGTCCTTATTGCGTCGAAGTCGAAATCACTTTCACCCAGCTCTCTCCACTTGCTGGATTGATTATTCAACGGCTGTTTTAAAAAGTAAATCAATAAATCACCTCTTTGAATCAGAGCGTGAGGCTTATGGGTGATGCTCCAGAGAAGTGTAAAAATCCATGGAATAAGGCCTGTGAGAACATGGATATAGAGCTTTACATTTCCTATGAAGGTGAGGAGATTCCGATCTGCAGTGAATGTTGGCAGAAATTGTCAGAATCGGAAGTGGAATGGTGAAGACTTTGAGTGACAGCGTAAGGTTTAGCATGAACATGGCGCGAGCGCTAGTGGGGAAAAATGTAAACGTCTACCTTAAAGACGGTTCAGTAATTCTCAACGTAAGAATAGTCACATCAGAGAATGGCAAAGGCGAGGGGGGACCGAACATCAGCTACAAGGTGATTAAACAAGGAAAGCCATTGCGAATTTGGCTTAAAGAAATCGCCTGGACCGACCAATTGAATCCTTATTTTGCTGAAAGAGCATAAAGACTCTCGACGTAAGCTTTTAAGAAGAGTTTTAAAGAACTCTGGTGCATGCTTCTTTGAAAATGATCAGGCTTGGTTTGCGGTAGTGCGCTTCGCTAACCTTCAAGTTCCGATATAAGTTTTTTAACTTATTTGTCGAAAAAACGAGGGCTATTTTATACAAAGTTGACAAACATATTTAAATATATTTTCGAGTATTTGAGTCAGCTCAAGGTGGAATACAGATGGGATGCACTGTTGTGGTTGGCGCATTCTGGGGAGACGAAGGAAAAGGAAAAATAATCTCCTATTTGGCCGTTAAGGACAAGATCGACGTCTGTGTACGAACGGGCTCTGTGAACGCCGCCCATACGATAGTGTACAATGACAAGAAATACGCATTGCATATGGTACCCAGCACGTTCGTTTACGAGAAAAGTCGTCTCCTGATTGGTGCAGGCGTTAACATACATGTTGGTCAACTGCTTAAAGAAATCGAGGAAACAGGCGTAAAAGACCGGATCGGCGTCGACCCTCAATGCTCGATAATTGAAAACAAACATTCCGACATGGACAAATCAAGCGCGCACCTCAAAGGCTTAGGGACCACAGGCTGGGGTGTTGGACCAGCCCAAGAAGAACGCGTCAGAAGAACGGGAAAAATAGCACGTGACGTACCAGAACTTAAACAGTACCTGACAGACGTAACCTCAGAAGTGAATGCCGCAATCACTGATAACGAAAGTGTTCTTCTAGAAGGAACACAAGGATTAATGCTATCGTTATTCTTCGGAACATACCCATACGTGACAAGCCGAGACACGAGTGCATCTGCAGTGTGCGCAGAGGCCGGCGTAGGTCCGACTAAAGTTAACAACGTGCTCTTAGTTCTGAAATCTTTCATCACACGCGTGGGCGCTGGGCCACTACCTGAGGAGCTTTCGAGGGACGAAGCAGTTCGCCGCGGCTGGTTCGAAGTCGCTGCAGGCACGGGAAGAGAACGCCGTTCTGCGCCATTCAGTTTTGACATCGCAAGACGCGCGGCGATGATAAACGGCGCGACAGAAGCCGCGGTCACAAAACTTGATATACTGTTCCCAGAATGTAAACGTGCGACTTCTTTTGAACAACTACCTAACGAGGCAAAAGAATTTATCGCAAGGATTGAGACGGAGACGGGCGTGCCAGTGACCTTCATTGGTACGGGACCAACAGTGTTTGACATCATTGACTGTGAAGGACCTGGCACCTAGGCTGCAGCATTTAATGAGAGAATCAAGAAGAACTCTGGACGGTCGCTTGGAACTCAAACACTATCGAGTACTCGGCACCGGCGCTTGCTGCCGATGTGAATGCAACCTTAGTATAAAACCTTAGGTTTGCGTTTGGTTCCAGATTGGGGAAAGTGCCTGAAGATATCGAGGGAAGAGAAAGTGAATACAGCCTATAGTTGCTAGGGGTCGTCGCATTCGCGCTGCTCGGGGCCCAATTATGACCGAATGCTTGAATAACAAACCCTAGATTTCCGCCAATTTGCGCTCCAATGTAGCTAAGCGGGACTACAAACGTAATGTTTGCCCGGTTGCTGGAACACAATACCGTGATTGGGACATTATTAGGCGAGGCGCTCCCGTTCCAGGTGTAGGGCGGGGCGATCGGGGTTGAGTTCCAAGTATTCAATCCAGATGGTGCGTAAACCTCAAGATCATTTTCTAGACCCGGATTGCTGGTAAAGTTAAACGCCTTATCAGACGCATCTAGGTTTCCATTTCCATTACTGTTAAAAGCGACATACGCGAAGACCGTTTGGCCATCCACAGTCGGGTTGCTTCCGAGATAGTTAAGGGTGAGATATATTTTCTGATCATCGTTCGAAAGGCCGTAAGAATAAGTTGCTGACTCGGAAGACTTATTTGCATACCCATACGTAGGGTTAGGGTACATACCCGTAGTTTGGTTTTCTCCGAAGACAATAGAAGCCTGAACCGGCGCATGGTCGACAACCCAACTTGTGCCGTTGAACCATTTCGTGCCGTTCCATACTTCTGTCCAACTACCTCCCACTAGCTGCCAAATAGTAGAGTTGAACTCTACGCTGGTTAGGTTGGCTCCAGCGTTATGTGCAATATACGACACAGATTCATTTGTTGCTCCTGGAACTGCCGTTAGGTTCCAGATTATCGGTACCCTATAGTTGTTGCTGTTTATAGTCACATCGGCCGATACTAAGGGCGTTTTTGCTTTTTGTGTTCCTTGAAGAAGATACCAACCCAAAAAGCCCACGATTACGATTGCTATTGTGACGGTGGCGATTATCCATTTTCGGTCCATTTGATCTTTTCCTCGGGCTCGTGGTTTATGGTCTAGAGAAGCAGAGGCACATATACTTTGCGTTGCCCCTTTTTCTGTGAAAAATCTAGAATTTTTAGCGCTCTACGCTTTTACTGTCTTTAATTCAGGACAGATGCCGTGTGATTTTCCATCTTTAAATGTGAATTCGCACATCCGAACGGAAAATTTAGCCTATTTCTTTTAAGGACTATTGTCATTTTTTGTAAGCACATATTTTCTGTTAACGCATTCGACTCTTTCCTTCTCGAACAATCTTCTGAGGGCTCCAAAAACGGCTTTCTCTGTTTTTCCTAGTTTTTCGGCAATTTCCGTCAACGTTAAGGGTTGAGAATCTTTCAGCAATGAGACTACTTCATCATCGAGTTTTGCCATGATTTTTCACTTCATAAAGATTAGTCTTCTTTGAAATAGATATTTTTAGTTTTCGCGTCTTTTTTACTTAAGGATCGAATATATTGTTACTGACCGGAAACGACGATGAGTTGAGAAACCCGCGGGTTGATTCCGTCCTATCATATTGGAACCATATGTACTTAGTCTCTTCTGGTGTCCTCATTGGGCGTGACATAGCAGCGGCAGGGGTTTCCGTTCTCATTCGCTTTTTATGTGAATAAGTTCAGATCTTGAATTTAGATCCAAGTCTTTGCTATATCTTACCTGCGGAATGCAGGTGCAGTAGCATTGACTTTTTCTGCTCCATAATTGGCTTTTTTCAAAACACGTGAAGGGTGGCAACTGCCAGAGATTTCAGGAAATAAGATAGGTCAAAGGGGAGATCCAGCAAAAATTAGCTATGCTTTGTGAACGGACGGGGGGATTTGAACTCCTCTTCTGAGCAGGAGAAACTCCTGCAATTTCCACTCTTTTTGGTGAATGCGTATGCTCTAAACCAGTTTTGTCAAAACTAGATCTGGTTCGAACTCTTCTTGTGATCTCACCGAAGCTTCTTCTACGTAGAGTTGCAGAGCATACCTCAGGGCCTCTTCACTGATCGGAATATAATCAGAATCTGACTGAAAATAACCTAGCAGCGATGCCGCGCAAGCAAATCGTATGGCTCTGTCTTCAAGCCTTGCTGAGAAGTGCACGGATTCTTCTTGAATTTCATCTAGAATGGCTTTTCTCGCTTTCGTGAGCATTTTCTGCATTTTGGGCGTGAGCATGATGGGCTTCTGTTGGAATCTGCCCGCTGCCAAGGGATGTCTTGTTTGGATGGCGTAGACCAGCGAGAGATGATCCCTAGTTTTCTGGGCTCCTTTTTCGATGTCGATCTCTCCAAAGGCTAAGCGCATTTGGCTCTCTGCTATCTCAACAAAACGTTCTTTCGTCAGTCTGTGCAGCCGACAGAGCATTCGATCTTCGATAGCACTGAAATTTGGGTCCTGAATTGTTACCTCGTAGCCTTTTCCGATAGTAGCGACGTTGTAGTTCACGCTGAAGAAACCTCTGAAACGGTACGGTCCAACCGTTTCTCTTTCTGTTTCGTACTTAATTTCGCCTCGCTCCATTGCAAGCTTTAGGGGTTCTACCATTCCTTTGTATTTAAACCAGTCATTGAACTCGGGTACAATGAAGTTGAAGACTCTTTCTGAATACGCCTGACCTATGCGGATAAACTTTGCAGGTGTGATGCCTCCGGCATAGCGGTTGCGACCAGGTATTCCATGTGGAGGCACTTTGGCGTCGGATCTTCCCAGAATTAGGTCTCTAACGGAAAAGCTCTTGCCTGTGCCAGGGTCGCCAAATAAAGATAGGTTCCAACCCGTGCGCATGCCAGTTCGGCCTGTAGGGTAAACGATTTCGACATCGGCCAACCCGTACTGCTGAGTCAAGCTTAGCAGGCTATCGAAAAATAGTAGAGGACCGAAGAGCTGTCTTAGGTAGTCGGCGATATAGCTGATTGAGAATGTTTTGCCAAATTCCACAGTTTCATCTAGTCTGTGTTTTAGTAGGTCGGTTAAGTACTGGTCGAATTCTTGATCCATGTGCTGGATGGATCGTCGTTCGTCCTCTAAAGAGTCAGCTTTGACGGGGAGCATGGGGGTTGCGGAAGACGAGGCGGTTAGGGGTTTTTCAAGTCTTCGGTCTTCGTCTATCCCTAGTTCTCGCCTAATTAGCGGTAAGATTTCTTCACGTATGACCCATTCAGTTGATTGATCACTTGTGTATGAGCGCTCTATGATGCTCTGTTTCTCCAAATCAGCCATAATTGAGGATGGATCCACACCCTCAGGAAGATATCGTCCTATCTGTTTGGTGGTGCATCCGTTACTGGATTCCAATATGCATCTAAGAATGCCTGTGCAGTTCTTGCCATACTTCATTACCATTCTGGCCAAAATCGTTTGGATTTCTTTCCAGGATCCTTCGATTCGTAATTCTCCCTCTTTGACCGTGTAATATTGACCTCTAAAACCTCCACGTCTCGTTTGTTTGCTACTGTCGAAGATATTTTTCAGTTGTTTGTCACTTATTGTGGACGCAATTTCGAATGCTGCTTTCTGTTCGTCTATGTCCCATTTGCTTTTGTAGTCACGAAAATAGGGAATGTCTAGCGTCTTTCCGATTTGGAAGAGTGTCGATCTATACATGAAATGCTTGAGCAGAACTTCTCGCTCGATTATTTTGTCATCCGGCATTTTCCGTTCAAGTTTTAGAGAGAGTCCTTGACTATTAACCTTGCCAATAGTCTAGCTCGTATGTTGCGACAAAATGGCATCTCTTTCCTCGGGTTTTATCCATCCTGTGTCTACAAGTTGTTCAAGTCCGTTTCTTAGTCTTTCTAGGAACTCTGGGAGTATTGTCAGGTTTTTTGTTTTGGCTATTTGATTTACCGTGCATTCGAGGGTTTCGTCTCTTTCCATTTCGTTCTTGAGCAAGTTGAAGATTTTTTCGAAGTATTTAGAACGTGGTCTTAACATGCTGTTGATTCTGGATCCAAGACTGGAGAAACCTAAGGCAGACCCTATTGTCATCCCGAGTCCTTTATGTTCTTCTGCGATTACTGGGGGAAAGAAAAGGTATCTATTTTCGTTTTTTATTTTTTGACCGACTACGTATGTCGGGATACCTATCAAAGTTGGATTTTCGATGATGTCCCATGGAATCTTGGCTTCTTCATATTCCGTGAGGGCCAGTTTAATTTGGTCAATTTGATCTTCAATATTGTGCGTGAGAATTAACGTATCATGCTGCAAACCCTTGATTTTTTCACTCTTTTTTTCTGTCTCTGAATCTCGCGATTTTTCAAGCGTTTCGATTTTCCTTTTCTCAAGGTTGACGAGTCTAGCGCATTTTTCTCTCAGCTTCTTTGTTGCCTTTTCGATCTCTTTTCGACTATTGTTCAGAAGACCTGAGATGGATTTTGTTTTCCTTCTTACTTCGGAGATCTGTTTTTTGACATTTTCCAGTCGCACTTTCCATCGCGCTTCTCCGGGTACATCTTTTTTGGATCTGCGTAGGTCTTTTCTTTTCTCATATTCGCTCTTATCTTGTTCAAGTTTCAGAAGTTGTTTTTCCAGCTTTTGCTTTTCTGAAAGAGTTTCTTGCATCCTTTTGTCATTTTTTGTGCTCATTTTTGCGATTTCGGAGTCGCGCTCGCTTTGGAGTTGGGCTATTTTTTCGTTCGTCT
>DATHCB010000174.1:0-12137 GCA_035319765.1 Bathyarchaeia archaeon | reverse complement strand
TCAGCGTTCCCCAACTGATAGCACTGAGTGGCGTAGTGCACCTAGCGTTTGAGTATACACCCACTCCTACGCGCGCATGTATACTGCTGCCAGAAACTGGTCGAGTCTCGATAAGCATACCCAGCGCACTCACCATGAGGCATGCGAACGCTATTGCGGCAACTGCCCTCACAGTCACTTTCTGCATCGCCATATCCTTTCGCCAAAAAAAGGATGACCCATAAATCTTGATATACAATACCGTTTACGTGAGCATCACAAGAACACTTCTCCCCTTCTATTTTAGACTTCATTCTATCGCAGAGCGCGCTTATAGGGCATAACAGTTACGCCAGGATGACGCACACGTTAACTAACGCTTTTAAGATGCTCATAATATGCATTTTCGAGTTGGTGGGAAGCATGAAAAGTGAACATTGGGTTGATGAACTCGATGCTTTTGTATTGAAACAAGTGGCCGCGGACAGGTTTTCTGGATGCGTACTGATTGCTCAAGGAGATACGCCGATTTTTAGGAAAGCCTACGGGTTTGCCAGCAAGAGGTTCAGGGTCCCCAATCAGGTTGGCACGAAGTTTAATCTCGGTTCGATTACCAAGGTTTTCACCAAAGTTGCTGTTATGCAACTCGCTGAACGGCACAAGCTGTCCCTCGAGGATTACATCTCAGAGCACCTGCAGAATTATCCTCCTGACATAGCCAGCAAAGTCACGATCAATCATCTACTAAGTCACACTTCTGGAATGGGCAATTACTTCAACGAAAAGTTCGAGGCGTCGAAAGACAAGCTGAGAACAGTCGACGATTTCATGAACATATTCTTGAACGAAACCCTGTCTTTCAAGCCTGGAGAAAAGATGCAATACAGCAACAACGGATACATCGTCCTCGGAAAAATCATCGAATCCATCTCAGGCCAGGATTATTACGATTACGTGAAAGAGCACATCTATGGACCTGCCGGAATGAGCGACAGCGACCATTACGAAACCGACTCCCCAGTGCCGAACCTCGCGATCGGTTACACCAGAATTCATGACCAGCCCATCAAACCTGTTGAAGGATCGTGGAGAGAAAACTCCCTCATGATAGGCATCAAAGGAAGCCCAGCTGGTGGCGGATACTCAACCGCCGACGATCTGCTCAGATTTTCCATCGCACTACGAAGTCATAAACTACTAAATCAAGAAAACACCGACCTCGTCTATCATCAGCCATCGCCCGGAGGCGCTGATCAGGCAAAGCCACGTACGCTTGGAATTGCCGGAGGAGCACCCGGAATCGGCGCAGTACTCAAAATGCACCTAGAGACGGGCTACGTTAATATAATTCTGTCGAATCACGATCCTGAGGACATGCAAGTTATACGTAAAAAGACTGAGGACATAATTCTACACGAGAGTCAGTGACTGGCAAGGTAAATCCATACTAAAAGTTCGAGAATTGTTGAGGCGGGCGCTCGCGCTTAAGAGACAAATAGTTTATTTCCGCTGTTAAGTTACACAGGAAAATGGTGCTTCGTGTGATAGCTATTGAAGGAGTGAAGTTCAAGTCAAGAGCTATTTCGAGAAAGCTTCTCGCCTCTATATGGGCGACCTTAAGTGATGAATCGTTCCCGAAAGTGAAAGCGTTTCAGCTAAATGACACGGATTTTGATCGAGCCATGAAGATGAGGACGTGCAGAGAAGATGAAGCGAGGGAACTGATGGAATGGGGCAGGATTCTATCGATCAGAGGCACCGACGCCTGCGTCTTCAACACTGACGACATTCCCGGGACAGAATGTGTGATCCTAATCAGGAAGAGTCACTATCACGATTTCAAACAAGTCCTAAGGCACGAGTTATCGCACATTGCCCGAGGAGACCTATAAACGAAGCACGCGCGAACCTCAAAAAGTGCCACAAAACATTGGATACGTTAGCAGAAGTATCCTGGCCAAACCTTCCGAAGACTTCCGAACGAAAGAACCCTTGTTCTAAGCTCTAGAGAAAGCGCGCGCAGTGCTCAGGTAAGGATTATATGTGTCTAGCTCCATCTTTGAGCCGAAGTCGTAGGAGGCTCAGCGTGAAGGTTACGATAATAAAACAATCAGTCGTCATACCTGCTGATCCCGAGAGGGTCTACGAGGCCTTCACGAACGCCAGAATTCATTCGGAATTCACCGGGAGTAGGGCAACGTGCGACCCAACCGTGGGAGGCAAGTTCACCGCCTGGGACGGATATATAACCGGAAAGAACGTCGAACTTGAAAAAGGAAAGAAGATAGCACAAGAATGGAAAACCACCGAATGGCCCAAGGGCTATGGCCCCTCCAAGCTCGAGCTAACTCTCAAGAAGATTAAGAACGGCACCAAGATAACCATGATCCACTCGAACGTCCCGGAAGAACAAGCCGCCGAGCTAGCAGAAGGCTGGAACGAGTTCTATTGGGCACCACTCAAAGACTACTTCAAACAACACAAGTGAAAGACGCATACGCGCGCTAGCAGGTCCGAAGTTGTGCGCGTTTAGATGTTTGCCTCGATCATTTTGGCCAAGCGCTGGATGCCTTCGTCTATCTGTTGTTCTGATGGAAAAGAGAAGTTGAGCCTCATCGTGTTTTGTCCCTTGCCGTTGCAGTGAAAAGCTGAACCGACAACGTAGGCCACTTTGTTTTCGATTGCTTTCGGAAACAAGTCGGTTGCGCTCACTTTCTTCGGCAGAGTGACCCATAGAAACAATCCGCCTTCCGGCTTCGACCATTTTACGCCCTTGGGCATATAACTTTCTAGGGCTCTCAGCATGATGGCGAGCTTTCTGCCGTAGACCTCGCGTATTCTTTCAATCTGCCCCTGCAGCAGTCCGCGTTTCATGTACTCCGCTGCTATGAGTTGCGTGTAAGTCGGCGAACAGAGGTCCATACTTTGCTTGGCTACTACCATTCTATCCATCCATGTGCCTGGCACCATCAAATACCCCAGTCTTAGACCTGGTCCAAGGATTTTGGAGAATGTTCCCAAGACGATAACTTGGTCCCGAACATCAAAGCTGTAAATGGCGGACACAGACTCGCCCGAGTAGCGAAGGTCCTTGTACGGGCTATCTTCAACTACAAGCACTTCGTGTTGGTAGGCTAGTTCCAAAAGCTTTTTTCGTCTCTCCAGAGACATAGTGACGCCGGATGGATTCTGAAAATCAGGGACCACGTAAATGAATTTGGGCTTCTTGCCTCTCTTCGCCAGCTTTCCAAGCACTTTCTCCAACAAATCCATTCTCATGCCCTGAGCATCTTGAGGCACGCCGATCATTCTGGCTCTATAAGCACAAAAAGCCTGCAAACCTCCAATGTACGAAGGCAATTCCAGAACCACAATGTCCCTCGGATCAAGGAGCACTTTAGAAATAATATCAAGACCCTGCTGCGACCCCTCGGTGATGAGAATGCTCTCAGCCTTGATCGTTGGCTTTTCATGCTGCATCCTTCGGGCGATTTCTTCGCGAAACGGTAATTCGCCCTCCGTGGGTCCATACTGCAAAGCTGTGGCGCCTTTATCTTTAAGCACGTCACAGCTGATTTCTTCTAATTCTCTAACTGGAAATGTTTCGGGACCTGGAAGCCCACCAGCAAACGAGATCATGTCGGGTTGTCGAGTGACTTTCAACAGTTCCCTGATTTCGGAGCGTTTCAAGTTAAGAGCGTTCTTAGAATAGAAAGCCGTTTTGTCTTTTATCAAGCCCACGTTTCTCCATCACACGATTACACTTGGCCGTGGAGTAGCGAACAATACCAGAGAGGGCATATAAGGATTCGCGCCCTCACTATGGAGGAAGAAGGCTCGAGTTCTCTTGAGCTAGGTTTGTTTCGGCGAATTCTTCTGTTGAGACTTGTCGAGAGAGCTTTGTGACCGCGCATTCATCTCCGACCCACCACATGCATTTAGTGCTCTGGCACCCAATTGCGAAGCCATCTTTGCTGCTAAGAGGACACGTGCGGCGGTATATTCTTGCCTCGTCGTAGTACAGGTCGATTGTCTTCCTGATGCGTCTTGAGGTGCCATCCAGAGAGAGCGTGTTTAAAAACTCGATAACCCCTTGGGAACGCAGAAGATCAGTTATCGTAACTAAACCCACGAGTCGTCCACCTTCGACTACTGGAAGCTTCTTTACGTTCCGTTCGAGCATAAGTTTAGCGGCTTCACCGGCGTGCATGTGTGAAGAAGCCGTAATCAGAGGTTTTGACATCAAGTCACCCACTTTCGTCTTTTGAGACGGCTTAGACCTGCAGATAACCCGTTTCAGAATGTCTCGCTCAGTTATGATGCCTACAGGCTTTTCTTGATCAACGACAAGGAGGCATCCGATCTCATGCAAATTCATGAGTTCTGCCGCTTGCCTAACGGTGGCGCTTGGCCTTATGGTTACTACATCCTCAATCATTATCTTACTGAGCTTCTTTGACAATGACAACCAACAGAACTCCATCTCTTGCATGAGCCGTCTTATAAATTATGAAGCAAAGATTCAGTTGCAGCTGCGGGCGCCTTGACTCTATCGTCGATATTAGAAAAAACTAAGGGCATTGAATAAACAGGTTAAAGTTTTGCCGGACCTAAAAGAATTCGGTGTGTCTCAACAAGAAGATAGTTTAACGGTTCATCCCAAAATCCTGTCTGGATTTTCGAAAAAAAGGGAGGAAAGATTTCTTTAAACTGCCATCTGGGTTGCGGGAGGCGTGGGTGCTGTTGCCATGGTTGGTTGCTCAGGTTGAGGCTTCGTCGTGAAGAAGGCGATTGCTAGGAGCAGTGCAGCTATCCATACAAGCAGTAATCCAATGACGATGATGGTTAGAACTGCGCCGATCAAGAGTAACAATCCAGCCGTCGAAAACAGTCCAACCGATGTCTTTGAGGAGACCTCGTTAAGAGAACGTCTCACGAAGAAAGCCGTGATTATCCCGAAAATCCACAAAATAAGAAGAGCCACTATCAAAGCTGCGATGAAGGGTGCTATGTCTGAAAGGGTGATTTTACTAGTTTGCGGAGTCATGCCTTGAAGAGACGTAATGGTCGATAAGCTGCCATTCCACTTTGGATAAAGCATCTCTAGAAACTTGGTTATGTTCGGCAAAACGATCGCGATTCCAATCACAAAGGCGATGACTATGCCTACTACGGCAGCAAATATGCCGTACATCGCGTTATTGAATATTCGTCTCTCCTTGTAGTAGCTGGCAAAACCGTGCAGCGCAATGAGTACGAGTATAACGCCTATAATGCCCAAGACGCCGAACGTGTTAATGTAAGGGATCACGCCTATGAACAGCAGCAACGCGCCGATACCGCCTAAGTACTTACTCGTGTCCAGAGTCAAATTTTCTCTCCAATCTTGTTCCCTGTCTGAGAAAATAAAAGCCTTTTCATACTCGTCACCTACTTAGCTAGCCGGTGCCTTCAAAAAATAGGGGTTGATTCATAAATTTGGTGCATATGCTATCTTGAATTTCCACTGGTTTTCGAGCTTCTCCTTTTTGATTCCAGCGTCCAACAGTTTCGGCTCAAGTTCAGATACGAGACAGTTGATGATGCCCTGCTTAGCTTCAAATTCTTGCTTTGTCCATTTCTCGGTAGTTAAAATTCCGCGAAGAATCTCAGCGTAACCCTTTGGTCTGTACTCGAGTTTCTCAAACTCCAGTAAACGCCATTTCCTGTATGGGACAAAACTCTTGTTCAATATGAAAATCAAAGACGTGTAATACTCCATAGCCTGGGCGAGGTATAATTGGGCAGAGATCAGGTCATTTCTCTGCAAGGCTTTTCCAGAATCGTACGGAGCATTTCCGGTTGCGTGGTACCAATAGAGAAAAAGTTTCTCAAGCCAAACTTTCCTTGGATAGCGCCTGTAAGTAGCGAGTAAGCTCTTGAGCTCACCGTCTAGGTCGAGGAGCACAGTGGATTTTGAATAGACCCAGAGGTCGACATCGTTCTTCCATTCTTTTAACGCATCGTCCAGTTCTTGAACCGTCATCCACTCATAAGAAATGTCAGTTCCTCGAAAGGACTCGTAACCTCCACGCGTCCTTCTCTCACTGTCGTATGATTTCTGAGTAACGAAAACTTCCAGGTCTACGTCAGAAGAATCGTCGGCATAGCCAACCGACGAAGAGCCTATGAGCAGAACACCCACTACACCTTCAGCTCTTTCGAGTCTCAATCGAGCAAAATCCTTCGCAACTTTGAGCAACGGCTTCATAAAGGGTTCTATTCAACTAAGCCTGTGGTTCGGCTATAACTTTTCCGCAAAAACAAGAATCGGCTCAAAAGACAGAAAATGCGCGATAGGTTTTTAAGCAATGATGAAACCTTTAAGAAAGTTGCAACTTCGAAAAGACATCTTGAAGCATACTTA
This sequence comes from Bathyarchaeia archaeon, assembly GCA_035319765.1. Classification (GTDB taxonomy): domain Archaea; phylum Thermoproteota; class Bathyarchaeia; order Bathyarchaeales; family SOJC01; genus DATHCB01. The sequence continues at coordinate 5,752 of DATHCB010000174.1, read as the reverse complement.
TGACTTGATAACTATGCCTACAGAAGGTGAGTAGCATTCCGACTGAGATCAGGTTTCTCGGCGGCACAAGAGAAATCGGCAGAATAAGCATAGCGTTGAAGACAGAGAAAACTCAGATTTTGCTCGATTATGGCGTCATGATGGACAACGAACCAGGATTCCCCATGCACGTACCGCCAAAAGAAGTGGACGCAATAATCTTAAGCCATAGTCACTTGGATCATTCAGGCGCTGTTCCAGTTTTTCATATTCGAGAACGAAAACCCGTCTATGGAACTCGATTAACCTTCGAATTAAGCCAAATACTGATTTCGGACTTTATTCACTTATCCTCGTACTACCTTCCTTTTGAATTTCTCGAACTCCGCAGCATGATAAAAAACTGCGTAAACACCGAATACAGAACCCCGAAAACCATCGGCGACATCAACTTCCAACTCCTAGACGCCGGCCACATCCCAGGTAGCGCTCAGGCGCTAATTGAAACCCAGGGCAAAAGAATACTATTTACCGGAGACTTCAATTCTCTAGAAACGCGCCTCCTACCTGCCGCCGACATGGACTACGGAGAACTCGACGCCGTAATAATGGAAAGCACATACGCCGATGCTGATCATCCCGAAAGGAAAACGCTAGAAAAAGAGTTCGTCGACGACATCATCGATGTCTTGGAAAACGGCGGAACCGTCCTAGTCCCTGCCTTCAGTGTCGGACGCTCGCAGGAAATTGCATGCATCCTCGCAGCGCACCATTTTGAGTATCCAATTACGATCGACGGCATGGCCAGAGAAGTAAACAGAGTAGTGCTAAACTACCCCAACTACTTGCGTGAACCACGACTGTTCCAGGAGGCAGCAAACTCAAGCAAGTGGGCAGACGGATGGCGAGACCGCAGATTGGCATCCAGGAAGCCGGGCGTGATAATCTCCCCGGCAGGCATGCTAAAAGGCGGACCCGCGATGTTTTACGTCTCAAAGATTGGAAAAAGAGCGCAAAACGCCGTTTTTCTCGTCAGCTATCAGATTCCAGGCACGCCTGGAAAGGAATTACTTGAAAAGGGAAGATGCGTCATAGACGGGAAGATGCGAAAAGTAAAGTCTAAAGTGAAGCATTTTGACTTCTCTTCACACTGCGGCGCAAGCCAGCTTCAGTCAGTGGCAAGGAGCTTCAAGGGCAATCCAACCATATACGTCGTACACGGCGCAGAAGGAAACTGCGAAAGATTTGCTAAATGGATTCGAGAAGAAACCGGACTACGCGCCGTCGCCCCCAATCCGGGAGACACTTTCCAGGTGTAGGACAAAACGCATGAAAATCGCGATCCTGCAATCACCGTGATCGGCAAATTACCGAAAGACTTTGACATTCAAAAATTATCTTTCCCAAAAATATAGTCGACAAGAATGTTGATTTCTTTTTTCGAAAAGAGAGGTGCGGGATAGGAAAGGAGACTATCGCGCCATTCTCGCCAATTTGATGATCGAAAGACGCGCCCGCACCACAATTGATATAGAAGATTGTTCTATAAAAGACTTATTACCCTTTTAGGTTACCCAAAATAGGTTTACGATAGCGGAAAGGCTTAAGAGCCAAGACGTCAGGCAAACCTTGGGAAGATCCTGTGAGCGTAGAAGTCTTAGAACACACTAGAACTATGAGATTCTTGGTGTATCTATATCAGAAGGAGAGTCTGCCAGTCAGCCATATACGATGGCAAATCAAAGGAGGGCAAAGGACCATTTACGGTATTATAAATCGCCTAAAAGAAGTAGGGTTAATCAAGGAAGAATTGGAGGAAGAGTTCCCTTGGCGGCGCGTCATCAAATTAACCGATAAAGGCGTCTCGGTTGCAGAGAAGCTTGAGGAAATTCAGGCGTTACTGGAAAAAGCATAATGCTGGCTACTATCTACAGTTTTTCTATTCTAATTTTTGCTCCACTCTTCGCCTGTCGAAATAGTTCAAGATTCTTTGTCACTTTGCCGACTATGTTCACGGGACTGTAAGGCTGAGATTCGCCGTAGAAGATGCAGATCGCACTGCCCATGGGCCAATAGGCAATCGTGCCTTTCTCGACCGTGGGCTTCGCTTTTTCTTCACCAGCTCTTCCAGGAATTTCGAAGTACACTTCTTCTTTCCACAAGGCGGCGCGTCCTTCCACAGGAAGTTTCTTTAATATTGCATCTACTGTTCTAGGCGCCATGTGGCGGACAAATTCGCCTTCTGCTTCGCCGACGTTTTCTATCAGTAGTCTTATCTGTACGCGCGAGACGCTCGTTTCCATCGCTTAAGACCAGCGTTACTTTCGTTTCTCGGGAAAGCGGTCGCGGAGAATGTCCTCGAGTGTCGGCGAGCCGAGTTCTTGAAGTTCGTACTTGGCTCTTACCGCTGGTTTGTTTATTCTTAGGACCCTTCTCAAGTCGATGGGTGTGCCGATTACTACGACGTCGCATGGTGTGTCATTGATCGTTTCCTGAAGCTCCTGAATCTGTTCTTTACCATAACCGAGTGCGGGAAGTAATGGGCCGAGATGCTGGAATTTCTTGAAAGCCGCCACTATAGAGCCAACGGCAAAAGGTCGTGGGTCCACGAGTTCGCCTGCGCCAAGTTTTTTAGCGATGATAACGCCCGCGCCATAGGGCATATTCCCATGCGTCAATGTTGGGCCGTCCTCCACGACCAAGACGCGCTTGCCCTTGATGATATCTGGATTGTCAACCGTTATTGGTGAGGCTGCTTCGATTATTGTCGCTTCGGGGTTTACTGTTTTTGTGTTTCTTCGCACGGTCTCGATATTTTCTGGAGTCGCGGTATCTGCCTTGTTTATTATTACGATGTCTGCCATTCTCAAGTTGGTCTCGCCAGGGTAATACGTGAGCTCGTGTCCGGGCCTGTGTGGGTCCGCGACTGTTATGAGCAGGTCAGGTTTGTAAAAGGGGATGTCATTGTTTCCTCCATCCCAAATAATGACGTCAGCCTCTTTTTCTGCCTCTCTCAGAATTTTTTCGTAATCCACTCCAGCATATACAATTATTCCTTTGTCGATATGGGGTTCGTATTCTTCTCTCTCTTCTATGGTGCAATCGTATTTGTCTAGATCTTCGTAAGTAGCAAATCTCTGCCAGATCTGCTCGGCCAAATTGCCATAGGGCATAGGGTGTCGAATTGCGGCAACATTGTAGCCATTCTTTTTTAAGATCAGACCGACTCTTCTTGAGGTCTGACTCTTTCCCGAGCCCGTTCGCACAGCACACACGGCTATGACAGGCACCTTTGCATTTAGCATAGTGGACTTTGGTCCCATCAACCGAAAATCAGCACCGTTTGCTAGGACTAGCGAAGCCTTATGCATGACGTATTCGTCGGATACGTCGCTGTAAGCGAAGACAACTTGGTCAACATCATACTTTTTTATAAGCTGCGGCAGCTGTTCTTCGGCGAAGATAGGTATTCCTATAGGGTACTGCGGACCTGACAGTTCTGGTGGATAAATGCGCCCCTCTATCCCAGGGATCTGCGTGGCAGTGAAGGCTACCACTTGATAGTGGCTATTGTTCCTGAAATAGACGTTAAAATTATGAAAATCTCTACCAGCAGCCCCCATGATAATAATTTTTGATTTCGTAATTTGACTGGTCATGTCAAGATCCCCTTCTTGAGGTAGAAACGCAAGGAGGGTGAGATAGTATCCAGACCATTAGATATAAACCTTTAACTGACTTGTTCTGCGCCGTTCCTGTGGAATGCACGTGATCTCAAGACCTTCACCTGAGCCATGAACGGAGGAACTTTTTGTCGGCACCTATCCATTCTTTCTAGAGGCGGTATCCACCTTTATTCCTTGTATATGGCGGCTTGCGCCTCGACATAATGCAAAGATGACGAGCAGCGATCTCTTGCCAGTTCTTTCCTCAGCTTTGGGCGCCATGGTCATTTGATGGTCACTTTTTTCCAAAAACCTATTTAATGAAGACCGAGGCTCTTTCCGTTTGGGGAAGCGATAGTTGGCAGGGTATTGCGTTGAGACAACTGAATTGACAAGGAATTACGGTAAAGTAGTCGCGGTTGATCATGTTTCGTTTAAGGTTCGAAATGGAGAGATTTTTGGGTTTTTGGGTCCGAATGGAGCTGGGAAGACCACGACTATCAAAATGCTGACTACTCTGCTTAAGCCGACAAGTGGCAATGCGATGGTTCTTGGGTTCGATGTTGCTTCCGAAGGCGGCAAGATAAGGCCGCACATAGGAGTTGTACAGCAGCAGTTGAGTTATGAAATGGCCTTGAATGTGGAAGAGAACCTCAACCTTTACGGGTTTCTATGGGGCGTTCCTAAGAAAGAGAGGCGAGAAAGAACTGAGCTTCTTCTTGAGAAGTTTGGGCTAAGAGATGTTCGAAAGACAAAGCCCCAGGAACTTTCTATGGGACAGCAGAGAAGGGTACAGGTTGCTAGAGAGTTTATGCACGACTGCGAGCTGATGTTTCTTGACGAGCCCACGATAGGTCTAGATCCGCAAGCAAGAAGGATCACCCTGGATTTTGTGCGTGAAAAAGTCAAGGGGGGCACGACTGTTTTCTTTACCACGCACATCATGGAGGAAGCAGAGTACATCTGTGACAGGATAGCCATTATTAATAACGGAGAGATTTTGGCGTCAGACACGATCGATAGTATTAAGCGAAAATTTGGCGGCTTAAGCGTCATCCATCTACGCTTTGCTAACAGGGAGGGACTCATCAACCTCAAGTTGGAGAAATTGCCCGGGGTTGAAAGAATCGTTTACCCACAAATAGAAGACGAGTTTTTGAAAGTGTACGCCAAAGATGCTAATGCAGTGTTATCTCAAATAATCCAAATCGTTACATCATCAGGTTTGCATGTTGAAGAGCTTGGAATAAAGGAGCCAAGCTTAGACGACGTATTCATCCAGATGACCAATTCCAAGGAAGAGGACAAGAATGAATAAATTCGTAAGATTGCTCTACAGAGATCTGAAAGCGGGAATTTGGTCGACCAAGTCCATAATGGCCATGCAACTAGTATCTCCGGTGCTCTACATATTCGTCGCCGGCTTCGCCTACAGCTCATTCATTCCTTCGACCATGATTAGTGGCAGGACAGTTAGCTATGTGCTCTTTCTCGCCCCCGGCATAATCGTCATGCAAATTATGTTTGCCGCTTCCATCGCGGGTGCGATGCTCTGGATCGACAAGAGGCTTGCGATGTTTCCCCAGATCCTGATGGGGCCGTTCAGCCGGTGGCAGTACATTCTCAGCAAAGTGGTTTCCATCATGCTTCAAGGGATGCTCAACGCGTTCTTGGTTTTTCTGATCGCCTCTCCGTTACTTGCTGGACTCAGCGTCTCCCCCCTTGGAGTGGTCTGCATTGTTGGCTCACTTGTTCTCGGTTCACTCTTTTTCGGATCATTGACACTCGCAGTTTCTGTATTCGTAAAATCTAATGAATCATTCAATGCCATCTTGAACATCATGCTTAGTCCAATAATGTTTCTAAGTTCAGTTTTTTACAATCTTCAAAATGCCCAAATTCCAGCAGCCATTCGGGATATTTCGTTAGCTAATCCCTTAACCTATGCAGCAGACATGCTCCGAGCTGGCCTCTTAAATGATTACACACCATATTTGGTCTTAGAAATTGCGGTGCTTGCTATCGAAAGTTTTAGCGTTTTTGTTATCGCAACGATAGCATTCAGAAGAGTAAAAGCGTAGAAAACATTGCGCCACACACTTAAGACT
>DATHCB010000173.1:0-5561 GCA_035319765.1 Bathyarchaeia archaeon | reverse complement strand
TACCTGAACAAGGCTAACATGCTTTTCTGCACTGATGTGCTGGTCAAATGGTATGACCTTCCCAGAGAAGAAGCCATGAAGATTCCAGGCGTGGTCAAAATGGCTGGCGCCTTTCCACCCAACCTTCCAGTTCTCAGGATTGTTGAGATTGTAGGTGTCGATAAACAGGCAGACGGCGGAACTCACGTTAAAACCCTGCGGGAAGTCGGGCAAGTTCAGCTTTTAAAAACTGAGAACAAGGGAAAGAATAACAGGCGCATCTACTTCAGGCTAACTTAGAGTACGTGAGAAAAGAGAAAAAGAAAAAAAACGCCCCAGCTGGCAGTTCTAAGGCGATATTTCGTCTAGCCTCTTGTTTGCCGTTCGGGGTCCTAGCTGAGCGATCGCGGCAGATATTATCTGGAACATGGCGATTATGATGAAGAGTATAAGCGGCGACAATCCTGTAGCGATAAGCGCGCTGACTATGATTAGTCCTATCCCCCCGCCCAGGTGACCCAGCCCGTCAGCAAGAGCAAAGCCCGTTGCCCTAGCACGTGTCGGGAAGCTTTCTGTGACCCAAGTGTAAGCTATCGGAACCCAGAAGTCCATCCCTATGAAAACCAGCAGAGCGCCTGAGACTGCAAGTGGCAAATCATTAACGCCTAAGCCGATTGCTATTCCACCAATTAACGTCACAAGAGCAGAAACGGGCAGCCACAGCTTTCGTTCTATTTTGTCTCCGACAAAAGCAGCCAAGACACCAGCGATTAGAAATCCAAAGACGCCTAATGCTACAACAATGTTGTTTTCTGGGAATTTATAACCGACTTCGGCTAGAAGCGGTGAAAGCCCTGCAGCGTTGATGTAGACTGTCATGTAGCCAAAGAACCAGACCAGGAAGAGAAGGATAGTTCTGTTCCTGTAAAGTGCATTCTTGAAGATTTCGCCATAAGGAACAGGATTTGGTTTTTCAACAATTGGAATAGAGACCGGTAGAGGTGGAAGTTCTTCCAGGCTTTCCAGCGCGCGTGTTTCCATTTCTTTGACTATTCTGTTTGCCTCTTTTGGTCGTCCATGAGCTATGAGCCATCTGGTCGATTCGGGTAACCCAAAACGGAGCAACACGCCTATCAACGCAAGAACACCGCCGACGCCGTACATGACCCTCCAGCCATTAGTGGATAAAAATCCAGATCCCCCAGCGGCGAATGGAAGACCATTAGGAAAAGCAGCCGCAGGAGTAGCTAATATGACGCCAAGCCATATAGCAAGAACCACTCCTATGCTGGCAAGAACAAAGAGGAAAGAAGTGTATCTTGCCCTGCCATTCTTTGGAGCTACTTCATTAATGTAGGTGTTTACAATTGCGAGGTCCGCGCCGATACCGATGCCGGTTATGAATCTCGCGGCAGCGAATTGAGCATAGGAAGTGATAAACGCGTTGAAAATTGAACCTATCCCTGTTATTAACAGGGTTACTATGAGCATTTCTCTTCTTCCGAACCTGTCCGAGAGCGGGCTGAGGATTAGCGCGCCGATAACGTAGCCTATCAGATTCAAGAGCACTACAAATCCTTCTAGATTCGTTATAGTTGTTGAAGTGGGAGAAGTCGCCCAACCCAGCGTCAAGGCAGTCTGTATGAAAGTTGCGTTTATGTTGAAAATGTCAAAAAAGATGAAGATGTATCCAATTCCCAGTATGCCGATGAATAGGTAAGAGAGCGCCCAAATGGGTATTCTGTCTTGTCGCGCTATTATTTTAGCGCCATCTAATTCCTCTTTGGTCGGTGCACTAGGCACTGCTTCAGTCAATTAAGCTCATACCTCCAAGCGTCGGGTCTACAAAATTTTCGGGATGACAGAACGGGTTAATGGCAAACTTTTGGTCTATAGCGTCTCTTTTTCGGCACTGCGTTTTAGGCGACATAATTTCAATTTTATTGTACAGCTCCATATTTAAAATTAACCCAATGACACTTTTTTCGAAGAACACGGTGAATTCCGAAATCCTTGAAAGATCACGCTTCACGCAATTACTATGGGGCAAAGTGAAGATTTCCATTCAGCGCGCATTTTGAGGCTTTGGCTAGGGAGTTTTTCTAATCTGAGTTACGAGCGAAAAATTGCTGCTTTTTAGATCCAGCCTTTTCTTCGGAAGACAACAATCAATCCTGATGCAATGCCGATCATAATCGCAATCATGACGTAGAACCCGTAGGAGCTGCTGCTTCCCGGAAGGAAGTATCCGTGTCCAAAGTCTGTCCCGTAGATGCCCGCGATAAGCGTGAGCGGTAGGAATATGGCTGAAATTATAGTGAGTACCCTAATTATGTTGTTAGTTGTCAATGTTTGAACGTTAATGAGGATGTCGCCTATATCCTGGATTTCTTGCCGATGCGTATCCGCAACCTCAATTAGAGAAATTGTCCTATCGTAGAGATCTTCAAAGCGCGGCAGCCTGGTGCTCGAAACTATGGCAAATTCGCCCCTTGCAACTCTTCCGACAACCTCCCGAAGAGGCCCTATCGACTGCCTAAGGGCTAACACTTGTTCTCTTGACTTAGCCAATTCTAATCCAAGAGACCTGTTTGACTCCTTTGGTCTCTGCCTGAAACGGCTCGCAGCCTCCTGGCTTAAACCTTGAAGTCTTTCATGAATCAAGTCGGAAACCAAGAAGCACTCATTTGTTATCAAGTCCAAGAAAATATATAACAAAATATCGGTAGATGGTGAAAGTGAAAGGGCAAAGTAGCCGTGAGTGCTGATTTTCTTGTAGATCTCGCATGTAACGTTAGAATGCCCCTTGTGAACCGAGACCATCCACTTCTCGCTCATCATTAGCGCAATCCAGGCTGTTTTTGCCTCTAAAATAAATTTGTCTCTGTTTGGATAAGTCACGAGACAGGAGATCCTATCTTCAACTTCTTCTATCTTGGACCGCATACCTGATTCATCGAACTCCTCCAGGTTGAAGTCTTCCAATCCAAAGTAGCTTCTTAACTGTGCCATTTCTTCCTGTGTGGGGTCTTCTGCATCAACCCATAGGATGGCATCCTCGCTAATCTTGGATGGCAAAGTCTCAAAGTGGTCAGAGCGCCATTGACCGCTTTCGTACTTCCTAAGTTCTGTGATGGTTAACACTTTCGCTACTCCGTTTAATGCTTAGCAGAACCTGTTTCTAAACCTATTCAGTGCTGCCCACCTATTTTAAGAAATTGCCATTTGCCCATAACGATTCATCGATTTTCGATGGTACAATTACATTTCAAGTGCTTTTTGGGAAGCATCGGCGTAAACCGACCCGAATTTCTTAATCAGGTCTTTTTGTGTGTAGATCGACGAGTGCAACTGGAAGAAACCGCCTATTCTGCCTGTTTTCACGCCGATTCCGATGACAATAACTCCTTTTCTTAACATATTTTCAATAACTTCCTTAAGCGCCACCGACATGTTATCGTATCCGTATGGCCAGCCGTCCGAGATGACAATGAGGCAACGCTGCTCTTCAAACCGTTTAGCCAGCATTTTCCCGGCAATCTGCACAGCATCCGCAATGTACGTAAGCCCCTCAAATTTCAAGCCGCCGATTCTGGCTCTGACCCTTTTCGAGTAAGACTCCGTGCTGTCCTTAAGGATGAGCAATCTGTCGTTAAAAGCGAAGAACGTCCACGATGTCGGGTCATTCATCAACTCTTTTGCTGCTTCAGCCACTGCTATTGCTAATGCACGGCCGAATTCGCCATTAACTTGCATGCTTTTGCTCACGTCGAAGACTAATGACCAAGCAAAATTTGGTTTAAGGTACTCGTCTAAAACAAACACGTCGGTTGCCGGCTTGTTACTTGCCAAGGATTGAATTACAGCAGCCAAATCTAGTTGACCCATCTCTTGCCTCGGGTCCTCATCAAGATAATTAAAGGCTGACCTGAGAATGTCGAGAAGTCGCCGAGCTGTTCCAGGAACCAAATTCCTTGCCCTCAGATATTGAGTGTAATCTTCCTCTGGAATAGCGGCGCCTTTAAATCTGGTCAAAGAAATGTACGGAGAGATTTTTGCAAGAATTTTTTCCTCACGCAATTTTTGAAAGGTGTCAGAATTAAACGCTTGCAAGGATTCTGTTTCCTGCTCGGGTCGCCAGCACTGGTCTACGGTACCTCCGGAGGGAAAATCGCCTCCTATACTTGTGAGGGATTGCTTGAATAAACTTTCGAAATCATTGTCCCCCGACACCGCAGCTTCGCTGTAGATGCTGCAGCGACCTATACTTTCAGTATGTCTGAGGGAGGGCGCCTCCAAAAATGGGCCGTAGGGCTCGAGTAAAAGTTTTATTTCTTTGACTTTTTCGATGAATAACTCTTCCAGTTTAATCTTCTCGCCGCTCATCGACGCTAAAAACGTTTTTTTCAGAGACGTTAGCTCGGTAAACAACTGATTTACTGTTTGTTCTGCCTCTGTGCCGGGCGAGTTCTTGATTAATCCCACGTTTAGCTTTGTCAGTAAAGCCGTCATAAGTCTTGTCGATGGCGTGAAGATTCGTTCAGAAGACTTTATTCTCTGGTAAGCGAACGCATTAGCATATGCGATATCAAAGAGCCTGTCAGGATACCAAGTTTGGATGTACGCGCTGACGTACGTATCATTAAATAGCGACTTAGCAAACGCTTCAACTATTGCTTCTGACGCGTCGGGAACGATTTTTTCTTTAGAAAAAGGCTCTAACGTGTGAGTTGTCAAATGCAAAACCGCCGCCCTAAATAATCGCCCAATTTTCACTTTGTTTTCATTCTTGGCAGAAAATTTGTGGCCGAGAAACGTGACGGTTTCGTCTTTCAAAAGATGAACTGGAGGAAGCTTAATCGTGAAACCGAAATCGTCGCTTTGCAAAACGGGTTGCTCTAAGAGCGAATCCTGAATTATTTTAACTTTAGTGTTATCTTTTTGTAAAGAAACCGACCAAGCGTAATCAATAAACCCCAACGCAGAAACTCCAGGCTCTTTTAGTAACCTCATCTTCCTTTATTGTGCCGCGCAATTCGGCAAACAGGCTCCGCGTGCGGTCGGGTTTAGAACTTGTTTTCGCCAATTTAGAGCGTCCTCTCTTTAGAGCTTGCATCTTTTGCATTTAATAATCAAATAGCGGCGTCGCCTTATAGACGCTGTGAAGTCTAAGTCTGAATTGGAAGTTGCAACACTCGATTGGCAACGTGCATCAACTTCGAGGATAGGTCAAACGCTTTCATTCTGCTGTTCGAAAAAGGACCGGGATGTGAATTGAACCCCTAACACGCTGACGACAAAGGGTTCGCCAGAAATTTCAGTGCCTGCGCTTTTGAAACAATTGCTCGGCTTAGAAGAGAGTTAAGTGAAAACAGCGAAGACGGGCTTGGACTGACAGGTGAGATTAAGTTGAGTTTGCGGAAGGCCCGAGTGCCTGCGAAATTTCCTTACAAGTCATCTCAAGAGCCGAAACTTCTGATTTTAAGCCTTCAATGCTCTTCTGCTTCCTGTTGATTTCCTCGATTATCAACGTCTTAAGCTTATCCAAGTTCCCTAACAGCAGCTGCTTTCGGTCCAGCAGC
>DATHCB010000172.1:0-14293 GCA_035319765.1 Bathyarchaeia archaeon | reverse complement strand
TAGCGATCCCTGTTTCGTTTTTCTCACTGTATCATGATGGACGTTCCCTCTGATCGCTCTCTCATTCAATTCCTCGGCTTCGCTTTCCTTGTCTGCAGGAACTATCAAGTTGTCAAGGTCCTTACCGAGGGCTTCTTCTTTGGTGTAGCCAAAAAGCTCTGTGAAGCTGGGGTTTATGTCCAAGATTCCCAGTCTTGAGTCCACGTAAGCCAAGGCTTCAGGGCTTCTCTCAAATAAACTCTTGAACTTCTGCTCACTCTGTCTGAGGGCTTCCTCCATTTTCTTGCGTTCGGAAACGTCCCTGAAGACAGCGGCTACCATCTTCCGGTTGCCAATCTTCAAAGGAGATGCTGAGCATTCTAACGAAATTACCTGAGAATTCATGTTCTTGATTTCAATATTAAGAATAGTTTTCTTGTCCCGCAAAATACCTGCAAGATTTCGCATAAGGCCTAATGTTTCTTTGAAAGAAAAAATGCCGATCTCAGTAAAGCGCTTACCCAAAAGCTCTTCTCTAGAGCCACCAAAGATCTCAACGGCCTTCTTATTGACGTCCAGAATCTTTCCAAATTTGTCTGTGTATACCACCCCGTCAGCGATCCCTTCAAAAATGCTTCTGAACTTCTCTTCCGATATTCTGATTGCTTCTTCGGCTTTTTTGCGTTCGGTGACGTTTCTCAGGATGGTTTGCGCGCCAATAACTTTATCTCCTTGGCGTACCGGGCTGCTCTTGTATTCAACGTTTATCTTTCCCATCGGCGTGATTACTTCGATTTCGCCTTCAGTGGGATTTCCGCTGGCTATTATCGAATGTTCCTTTATTAACCTCGACCAGTATTTCTTGGGAATGAACTTGAACATGTTGTTTCCAATGAACTGATCTCGTCGGAAACCATAATCTTCAACCTTTTTATTTGCAGAAGATATTATCCCCATGGGATCATAAGTTAATATTGTGTCCTGTGCGTTCTCGACGAGGTTTCTGTACTTCTCTTCTGATTGTTTCAGCGTCTCCTCTGTTTTCGTGCGTTCCGTGATGTCTTGAACAGTTGTTTGGAGAAGATTCTTCCCTCCAACTTGGATCCGAGACACGTTCATGACAGCATCAAATGAGGAACCATCTTTCCGTTTCAGTCGCGCGGAGAAATCAGACACTGCGCCATCTCGTTCGAATGCCTCAAGTAACGCATCTCTTCGTTCTGGGCTCTCGTACAAGTCAGCCACACGGATTTTCTTAAGCTCATCCTCTGAGTACCCTACAATGGAGCATAAGGTCTTGTTGGCATCGATGATGTTTCCACCCGTGGTCGTTATGCTAATACCAATAGGAGACTGCTCAAAGAGCAGCCGGTAGCGCTCTTCACTCTCTTGAAGCATTATACCAGTTTTCTCGCTATCGATGGCATACTTTGTCTCCGCTCTTGCGGACAACTCAGAAGCAGATTCAACCATACTAGACAATCCTGTTCGTTCACTTGCTGATAATAAAGGCAGAAGTCTTTGATTTGATAAAACGCTTATGAATTCAGCGTCAATATCGCATTAGCAAAGTCTAAGAATCTATGAATTCTCATCGAGACTTTTTGAATCAACTGCGCCAATTAAATATTGATTGTGGGTTCATAATCATTTTATCGGTCATTCAATCCACGAGATCACGGCGTTAGCGCACACGTTCGAAAATTTGGAGCCAATCAGATGACCAAGAACTTTGTCAAGCCTTCAACGTTAGTTGTTGACATTGACGCTAAGAGATCGATATGCTTATCGGCTGTCGATGATGAACCTTGCTTTTTAAGGATGGCTAGTGCGCGAGCTCGTGCGCTAAGAGACCTCTTCGAACACGCAAGCGACTGCCTAATACTTCTCGACACGTCCGGGAGGATCATTGATATTAACAAAAAGGTCTCAGAAGTGTTTGGCGCATCGAGAAAGGAACTCTTGGGAAAGCACTTCACAGGGGTCGGCGCACTTTCTAACGGCGATGACCCAAGATATCTGAGGGATTTTAAGAAGGTTCTGGCTGGCAACGATGAAGTCACGTGTATTTCCATTAGAAATCGAAGAGGTCGAGAATTCATCCTAGAATGCTCCCCCTCTATAATCAAGACCGGTAACAAGCCAGTGGCTGTCATGTTTATTGCGCGAGACGTAACGGCACGCAAGAAGATGGAAACTGAGCTTAGACAGTACACGAAAGATTTGGAAGGTCTGGTGGAAGAGAGAACAAGAAGGCTGAAGGAAGCAGAAAGACTTGCGGCCATCGGCGAACTGGCCACTATGGTCGGTCATGACCTGCGTAATCCGCTGGCAAGCATGGAATACACGTCTTACAACCTTAGAACAAACTATGCCTCAAGCTTGGACAAGGATGGCCTAAGAATGCTCGAGATGCTGGAGGAAGACATCGATCGCTCGAACAAGATAATAAACGATCTCCTAGACTACTCGGCAAATATCAGATTAGACTTGGAAATCATCGACATCAAATCAATTCTGAAGCAGACCTATCGCCTTCTAAAGGTTCCTGAAAACATCAAGATAGTAGACTTGACAAAGAGTGAACCCAGAATAGAAGTCGACTTTGGGAAGATTCAGAGAGTCTTCTCCAACATGCTAAAGAATGCAATAGACGCAATGCCCGATGGAGGCACTCTCACGATCAAAAGCAAGGAAGCAAACGGTTGCGTGGAAATCACTATTTCGGATACTGGAGCTGGCATGTCTGAAGAGACACTTAAGAGGCTCTGGACCCCGCTTTTCACCACAAAGGCCAAGGGCATGGGTTTTGGCCTTGCTATCAGCAAGCGTTTGATCGAAGCCCATGGCGGCAATGTTTCGGTACAGAGCGAACTTGGGAAAGGTACAACCTTCACGATTACTATTCCTATTGAGCAGCAAAAAGACGCTCTGGGACTTTGAGCAAATCCATCAAGTCAGATTCTCCAAGAAATACTAGAAAGAATCTATCTGCTGCACAAGAAAATTAGCTGGGAAAAAGCAAGCGTGCTTTTGCGTTATTCCGCGCGCACGCTTTCGAGAAGTTTTTTGGATCGTGTTTCAAGGAAGCCTGTTATCGTTTCTTCGGTCATCCTCTCTGCTTGTTGTTGCTCTTCGAGTTTGGCTCTGATCGTTATGAGAAGGTCCTCTGGATGCACTGGTTTCATCAAGTAAGCGTCGGCACCGTCGTTCAACGCCTCAACAGCATTCCTGAGCTCAGGGTATCCTGTGACCATTATCTTTATCATCTTAGGTGTGGTTTTGGGCAGCAGTTTCAGCAGCTTCGTGCCTTCGATGTCTGGAAGTCGAATATCGAGCAAGGCTACATTAAAGGCGGTTGCCTCTGATTTCTGTATTGCCTCCTTTCCTGTATTTGCGACCTGAACGTTCCATCCCCTTTTTATGAGAATCAGACTTAAAGCTTGGCAGATGTTGATGTCGTCGTCGACTATCAGTATGTTGGGCACTTTCTTGGTCACGGGTTTTTCACCTCCATCTCAATTTTGAACGAGGCTGCTTGCCTTCTTTGCTCGTAAACTTCTTTTAGCTCTCTTACGTAGTCTGGAAAATCAATTCTCTCAGGATCGCGGACTATGGCTATCCTTGAGCATAACACTCCGAGCACCGTTTTTTCCAAAACTCCAGCAGAACCGAGCATTTGGCCCCTTCCCGAACCTAGCAGCATCCTTAACTCCAACGAGAATACCTCCAGTTTCTGGCAGATTTCAGAAGGTGGACACGATTTTTTTCCTAGGTATTCATAGATAATCTGCGTGTTTGTCTCTCCAACAAGCTCGGTTAACACCTCGTCGATTGTCTTTACTAAGAGAGCGTCGAACTGGTCCAGATCTCAGACCATCCTTACAGCGATACTTTAGGAAAGAATCGATATAGGTGACATAACACGTTTATGAAGTCTAATAAAGATTAGAGTGCGCCTATGAATTGATCTGTTTTTGAGGTGGTTGGTTTTCTTTCAAGATGGCCTCACTTAAAAAATCCCTCACATTTCAGTCTATAATAGGCTGGCGCGCGCCAGAACAGGTAGACTTTGGTCCGCAATAGGAACCCGCAGACCTTAATCAATCCAACGCGCGCTAGTGAAAGCGTCTTATAAACGCGCGCTAAGATCGTCATACCGCGATTGAAGTAGACGACTCGGAAACAAACAGTGCTCAAAGAGCTCTCCCTCCTAGACTGATAATTCTTATTCATCATTAATTAATGATAAATACGCTCTTGGTGGAAATTTTGTTGAGAATTCGATGAGACTCAAAGTCATAGCTTGCTTAGTTGCTCTGCTGTGTTTCACGTCTGGGACTATTAATAGGATAAATGCCTAGTCTATGGACAATGTTTCATTTCAAGGCGCAGGAGTTATTGTTAATTTGCAGTTCCCTGAAGAAGCTAATCCTACGGACACGATAACGCTCAACTTGACAATAACAGCGCAAGTGGGACTCAATTTGCAGAACTTCACGTTCATCATTCGAGTTTTCGTCGGTACGGGTTGGCAACAAATTTACGACGAGCAAGTGCTCTCGCTAAGCATGCCACAGAGTAACGTTCTCTCAAGGCTGATATGGTTCACGTTGCCTCAAAACGCGAATGACAGTCTCAAATGCTACATGTACGTTCTAACTGACCACGCTTCAGGTTTGCCTTCCATTTACAATTTTAACGCAACCACTGTTAGAACAATGACTTATGACCAGTTGCTGGCAAACTATAGTAGCCTTTTGACTAATTATGATACACTACTCGGATCCTACAATGCTCTTTCCACGCGGTATGCTGGACTAAACTCAACGTATACCTCGTTGCTCAATAAATACAACTCTCTCCAAGCAACCTTCGAATCGCTAAACGCCAGCTATTCCACTCAAAAAACAACCTACAATGCGTTGAAAGCTAACTATGATTCGCTCAATGCAAGTTACAGAATGCTGAACCAATCCTACTGCACCCTGAAGGGTGAAAACAACAGTCTAAGCAGCACGGCTGGCGCACAAGACACAGAACTGACGATGACAAAGGACATAATGTACGCGCTCGCTGTGGTCACCGTAACTCTGGCGGCACTGGTCGCATACAACAAAAAGAAAAAGTCTGAACCGTATGTAATCCTTCGTAAAGAAACCGTCGCCCTGAAACCCACATAGCCTCATCTCTAGCGCGCGAAGTCAGTCTGAAGCGAAGGTGACAGTTAAAATACTTACATGGACTAGAACAAAGAGGCGGTTTTGTTGGGATTCTCGAAACAACTCTCGAGCGAGATTCTGATTGGTTCTTCTGCCGAACGAGTGTGGGAGTTGATCACTGATTTTGAGGACTTTCCGCGTTGGAACCCGTTCATAAGGCGAGCCGCTGGAGAAATCAAGACCGGAGCAAGACTCGAAGTGTTCATTCAACCTTCTGGAACTAAGGGCATGACCTTCCGACCCAAAGTGCTGAAAGTCGACCCAAACCATGAACTGCGATGGCTGGGACGACTGTACCTGCCCTGGTTGTTCGACGGCGAACACGCCCTTATCATTGAACCTTCAAGCGAAGACTCGGTCAAGTTCATCCAGCGTGAAAAGTTTACGGGCCTGCTAGTCCCCTTCACCCGCGGCTTGTTACGCGACACTCAGAGGGGATTCGAAGAAATGAACAAGGCCCTAAAGCAACGAGCAGAACAACGCTAAGCAGCACATGGCCGCTGGCTTGTCCCGATATTAAGTGTCAAAGTACGTTGGCGACAATGCTTCGTTTTCTCTGCCAATATTTTGAGCTGCTTCCCTGTTAAGAACCAAGTATAGCGCGCGCATGAGCTTAACAGGTTACACCATGTAGGGTATGACTCGTTTTGTGCGCTTCGCGTATTAGCGCGCGCTGACCCTCACTTTGGAGCAGGAGACCACCTCTACGCGTGTTTGTCACTCATGACTTTCGCAAATGATAAGAACGGATAGAGTATACTTAATCGATGGATAAAATGAAGAGTATCAAAGTAGGAAAACTTGCAATTCCTGTTTGGCTTATCGCCGTAATCCTGATTTCTGGAATAGGCATGACAATGGGAACTTACATTTGGACGACGTTAACTATTCCTTTTGGAGTTAAGGAACCGCTTGAAGTACTGAATTACCCTTCCCAATTGAGCCTTTACGCAGGCGAATCTTTGCGCTTTAACATAACATTGATGAATTATGCCGCGGCTAATTACTCTGTGGCTCTCAGTTTCTTACTGAATAATGCAACGTATCAATCAGACTATGTTACGTTTAGCAATTACACATACTTCATCGTTCCAAACGTGCAAAACGTCACGGCATGGGTCACGGTAGCTCCAGACGCCCCACCCGCAAGCTTTTCATTAACTATAAGTTTCGCTAGATTTGCGCCGACTTTGCCGCCACCGCTAGAGTCGCTTTCCATGTCCAATCTTCGCGTATGGTTTAATACGACTTCACCCGGATGGGCTGAGGCTGCATTCACACTTGTAAACACAGGTAGCAGTGACGTTGTTCTTCAATCAATCACAGCGCGAAGCCAGCCAAGCGCTTGGAGCAACGTCTACTATTTGGCGACCAAAACTTCAACCATAACAGCACTAAGCCCAACAACCACACAGCCCACTGGAGCGTCAATTACTCCCATAATCAACGGCACCTACCAGACTCTGAATCGGGCTAATGGGACTATCACATTGAAGTCAGGCTACACGCTGGTTGTGTACATTAACCATCCAGACAGCGTCGGACAAAACGATGTAGGCACACCAGTAGACGTCACCGTATTCACTGCAAACGCCCAATGGACACAGGAAGTCAACGTCCAAGCAGTAGGATAACCAACACTAGAAAAACAAGATGCAGAGACGCACGCCGTGCCACTGAATCCTTCCACCTTCAATAGCTCATGAGTAAGCACGCAAAAGGGCGCGAGCTAATAGCGCGCGCGTTAGAGAACGGCTTCCGCTCAATATTTTTCATGAGCGCTTTCCCTTCTTCCTCCACTAAACAAATGAAAGATTAGTTAAGCTTGTGAAGCAAGCTTCAATGTTCAAACATTGAACGACCAAATGTGAGATTTTCTGCTTTTTCTTTCAGAGTCTAATGGATTTGAAATCTTGTTTCTCAGTTTTTTTGTTTTTTTCAAATAGCACGAATCTTTAGCTGAAAAACAAAAACCAAATATCTTCAGTCAGTCTTCAGCTGACCTGTGTCCAACCTGGGACACTCCAGAGTCAAAGGAGACCTGTGTAAGGACAGCCTAACTTCAAACTGCCCTTTACTAGAAGTGTGCAGGTGAGCCATCAAAACCTGCATACACTCTCCTACTTCGCCAAGATTCCGAAATGCGTAAATAAAATCACACGGCATTATTCGCTAGGGCAAGAGTGCGGAGAACTCTATCGTCTTCTTCTCCTCAATCTCCCTCTCTCTGCACTCAAACCTTTCTCACCTTACTTTTGCCCCCCTGGACGAAGTGGACAGTCTGATCCTGAAAAGTGAGAAGGTGTGCCGCACGCATTCAATGGGTCAAATGAACGCGCACGTAATAAGAGGTAGGAGACTAGTCGTACGGCGTGCGGTACACTTAATTTTTATTATATGATACAAAACGATTAAAACCTGCACAAGACTTGACTGTAGATTGAATAGTATGACGTAAGTATTCTTGCGTCAAAGTATCAAACTTGTCAGATTTAGTCAGTTAGCAAACGAAAGGTAACATGGAGAAGAAGCGCTCGCCCATACTTTTATTTGAGTCCGAGGGAATAAAACGAGCAATCTAGAGGGAGAGCTTGCATGGAAGCAGTAGAGACTTATTATGATAGAAAGTCCAACAGCTACGAATCCGTCCTAAAGAGCTTGGTTTTTCGAGTTTACGACGCTATCACTTGGAAATATCTGGAACCCCACGTTCCCGCAAGTGCAGATAGCCTCGTTCTGGACGCCGGCGGTGGAAACGGACGCTGGACGATCCCGATGGCGAAGAAGGGATGCAGAGTGGTCCTAGTGGACATCTCTGAGGGAATGCTCAACGTTGCCAGACAAAGAGTGGCAGCTGAAGGATTAGAAGATAGAATTGAAATAAGCAAAGGAGACATCAGAAAACTGGACTATCCAGACGAAACATTTGACTTCGTCTTCTCCGACCACACTCTCTTCTTGTTTGAGGACAAAGACGAAGTAGTACGCGAATTGTTCTGAGTCCTGAAGCACAACGCGCGCATCGGACTTTCTGCTCAGAATAGACTAGTGCAGACTCTGGCTCATCTTCCGGACGATCCGACGCCGAACCCTGAGATTCTGCAAAAGGCGTACAGAGTGCTTCATGGGCAGGGGCATAGCATGCTGTCTCAGGAACCGCCGATCAAGATACACACGATAACGCCTGACGAGTTCAGAAGTCTTCTCGAAAGAAACGGCTTCGAGATCGAGAGAATGGTCTGCAAAGGAGTCACAATGCCATTGAGACTCGGTCAACAGTTTATGATGAAGACGGACAATCCAGAGGAAATAGTGTCACGCGTGCTAGAGCTTGAACTTGCCTTCTCAGAGCGACCAGATGCAGTTGCTTTGGGCGGGCACATACAAGCGATAGCGAGGAAAAAATGACTATCCATTATGCGAGACTGAGATTAAAACCAACCGCGCGCTTACGAGACGCAGGCTTCCTCCAAAAGGTTCTTGAGCAAGTTTATGGCAGACCAGGCTGCGAGTGCACTTGTCTTTGGATTTTCGGGATGCGTTTCGTTCATAAATTTGAAGAACATTTTGCCGAATTTCCATTTGATTTTGATTTCGTGAACGTTCCTCGTAACCTTCGGATCAGAAACTATTCTAACTTTCAACTTCGCTGGTCGTACTGCTAGGGCCAAAGTGGCTGCCACATTAATGTTCTGCGGAAAAATCTCGACGGCTTCCTCTGCAAAGCCTTCGTATACTGTTGTTTCCTCTTTGTCGCTTCTTCCGAGAGAACGCGGATTCTTTCGTGTAGTTAAAAGGGCCTCGTTTATCTCGGCTAAAGCCGCAGCTGAAATAGCATCTAAACCTCCTATGGCACCTGAGGGTATGTGAATCTTATTGCTTTTCACATCTAGATCTAACAGTGCACCTACACTCAAGACAATTAAGTGGATGTTGCGGTCTAAGATTTTATTCACGTATTCTTTCACAGCCTGCTGAGAGGCCGTTTCAATTATAACCTTCGGGTTAAGTCTAATCATCTCGTCAACGTTTTTGACTGCGACTGTTTGTATCGAGAGGGATTTTCCCAGTTTTTCAGCCCTCTCACCCGTAATATCATAGAGTACAACTCCATCACAGTCCACAACCTTGTTATCCACGGCCTTTGCAATTACAGTACCTATTGCCCCACATCCAATTAGTCCAACAACCCTTTGCATACCATATCCCGCCGTCCTCACAAGCAAAGCACCATTGACCGCTTTAATTTATCTCGCGCGCGTTATACTGTACCGACTGTGCGGTCTATGCTCCGTGGCAGGTAGCATGTTAGGAGTGAAAGGTGCGGAAGATGAAAGTCATAACGTCCAATGCATTCCTAGGGGAGAGGGTCGAACGAACAGGGGACAAGACACCGTTTCGATAAGAGAACTTCGCAAATCTGACTTGGACGACCTGTTGGACTTGCTTTCCAAGTGTTTTGCCCAGGAGTTCGAAGTCTCAGGCTTCGATCCGGAGCACGCAATACCTCTGTTCAATCGCGCGTTCGGGATCAAGAGCAAACTCTTCATTTTTGGTCTAGACCAAACTTTTTCATCATGGCTCGAGAAAGGCATGCGACGCTACCTCTTTTCGAGCGTTTCATCGAGGGCGTTGTTGAGGGCATTATCGTGGGATGCATGGGATAAGAACCGTTGCCTTTGCCTTTGGAGATAAAGAGGGCTATTTTATGCAGTGTTTGGTAAGACTCAAACCATCAAACGTTTGACAGTGCATCAAACATCATCAAACCCTACTTCCAAGATCAGGGCCTTTTTGGTCCTATCCAAATAAGCCTAGTCAGCAGAGTTAAGAATCAAATGGAATCGTATGGAAAAGCGAGTGGGCGCGTTTAAATTTTAAGCGCGCGTGCCCTTTAATTAATGGGGGCTGGTGCGCGTTTATTTCGACGTTGCAGTACTTGCAGTAGAACGTTTTCCTCTGGGGCAGGTAGACCATGAGATTCTCCTCCGAGTCCACGTGTCTACAGACGGGGCATACGTTATAGCGTGCGCCGTGGAAGGCGTCTTCTCGGCATCGTTCTGAGGAGCATGTCAAGCGAGTCAATCGGCCTTCCTCGTCCGTCTCTATGGTTAGCCTTTTTCTGCACTGAGGGCATCTGCAATCCATCGTATGATTGCTATACACCCAACGCCAGAACACTCTTCGAAGGTATTCATTGAAGGATGGTTCGCCTTCAAATTCCGAACTATTCCTCTCTTCCTCTTGCCACTCATCATAGCTCTTGCCGAAACTTCGGACGGCCTCTACGCAAGCGTTCTTCGCGGAGAGTCCCTTTCCCCAGACCAGCCATTCGAACTGGAAGGCTAGCGCTTGGTCTTCCGGCAGGTTCGACTTGGTCATCACCTCTTTGAGGTATGCTGCAATCTTTATTGGGTTAAGAATCGCCTCGTACTCTAAGGCTTCCTCCTTGACTTGCTTCTCTCGTTCCTTGGCCTCTAATAGGGCCTTGGCCTTGTCTCTTCTCGCCTCCAGGTCGTGGATGGCCGCGTGAACCTTCCTGACTTCGGGGTCTTGAGCGACCGTCTCCTCTAGGGCATTGCGTCTCGAAACTTCCTCGGCTTCCCTGCCTGTCTGCACCCAGTTTACATATTTCTCGTAGGCTCTATCCCTCTGGGGGACAACGGTTGACTTGTCCTTACCATAGAGTTTACCTATCTCAGTAGGTCCCTTATGCTCAATGTAGCTCAGTCTTAGTAGGTCCTTCTCATAGTCGCTGAGATCTGGGCACTCATCCAACTGCCTTGAATCCACACTCTCCTCTTCAACAACATCGGTAGAACGCCTAGCTTGACCGGATCTTCGCGGGTTCTCTTCCTGGTCGAAGATTTCTAGAGGTTCCTTCGTTCCTTCCAAATCTTCAGAGTCTTCAGAGTCGTCGTCTTCGCTCACAGTAGCCGTCTCCTAGCACGAGAGCCGTACCTCGACGCGAGTTGTCGACGAATTTCCTCCTCAGACTTGCCTTCCTCCAGTAGGCGGTAGACCTCCCTCTCAATCATCCTCCTCATCCTCTCGGTAACCGGTCGCGCTACTCTGGCAGCCCGCTCCCTAGCCTCGGCTTCAGCCAAGTACTCAGGGGGGACGTTCTCTCTGAGCTTCTCTTCAACAAGCCTGAAGAGAGTTCTCGGCCTGAGAGCTTCGACCTCCCAGCACCTTTCCCCATACTTGGCGATGTAATCTCTCGCCCTGCTGTCCTTTCGGTTGACCGGGACTGAGGGCGGCCTGAACCTTCTCACCTGATCTAGGGTGAGGGCTATCCTCTTGACCTCCAAGCCTCTTCCGCCGTCCATTTCGCGTTCAGCAACCTTCTCAATCAGGAGCCCGCTGGGGTCAAAGTCGCCGATGTAGAGTATCTTTCTGACACCCCTCTCCGCAGCTCTTATGAGCGCTTTCCTGAACATGCTTAAAGAGGCGAAGCCCTTCAGCACTTGTATTGAGAGTCGATATTTGGCTGCTAGATTATTCAAGAAATTGCGGATGCTGTCTTTTTCAACCCAGAGCTCAATTTCATGGTATGGTCTAGGCGCTGGGATGAAGTGTCGTGTCGGATCGACGAACTTGGCGTGCAAGTCATTGTTTGTCCTGCGCATTTTAGTAAGGTGGTAGTCGAGTACCTTGTAAAACCTTCTGGAAGGCGTGTACCCGTATTTGCTGATGAGAACGTAGTAGAGCTGCCTGACAGTAAGCCTAGCATAATGCTTTGTCGTGTTGAGGATCCGCCACTCCAAGAGGACTGAAGCCCGGCCCTTGGTTCCACGGGTTCTGAAGCCAAGCCATCCTTCCCCAGACTCTGCATTATTGAGCGACAAGACAGTTGCACTGAGGACAGAAAAGTGTAATAAGCCCAATTTAAGGCTATTTCGACAAAATAAGTCCAAAATTTGTCTAATTCTGCGCGCCAATTCAAGTCGTAAGTGGGCTATAATATGCCTAGAGCCCTTAGTCTAGGATGAATGCCATCAAGCTAGCGATGCTGAAGCGACGCCTAAGCATCCCGAACATTCTTCCTTCTTGCATTATTCTGAACGCGATTTCGCTGAAAATTGAATTCCACGGAGCGAATTTCGCGCGCAGATCGAGGCTGGCTTCGTTTACGTCACTGATTAATACGGGAACGGCAACAGAATCTTCAAAAAGCTAAGAGCAGACGACAGCAGCGAGGCAGGTGTTGATATAACTAACCTCTAGGAAAAATAGCGGACATCGGGAGCAAACGTCAGTCCGACTAAGGATATCGTAATTTTCGATTAATACTCTCAATAGATGATATCAAGAAAGCTGAACTTAAGCATTATTACGCGCGTGCTCGATGAACAAATTGACGTAAATCAACATTGCACCAGACGGATAAGAGGAGCGCTGAGTTATAGCTAAAGGTTTAATACAGACTTGCCTCGAAAAACCGTTTTGGGGAGATAAGTCTAGTGTTGAATGCCAAGAACACGATAGATGTGAATTCGGTTCTAGAAAGATATGCGAAAGCAGAGCAACGCGATTACCAAATTGCATGTATCAGAGATACAGTCGGTCTCATTAACAAGCATTCAGACGTTCTAATTGACCTGCCGACCGGAACGGGGAAAACGCTCTGCTACTCTCCAATCGTGGCAGAACTTGCAGAGACAGGGCATAGAACCCTTGTTCTAACAGCCACTAAGCAAGCGCAGAGAAGAGTTAGCTCGGAAATAAATAGGTTCCTGGAAAAGCTGCAGGCGACGATTATCTACGGCGTTACAGAGTATCAATGCCCAATCCTTAACGGAAAAGCAGAGAATTGGTGTTGCGCAGAGAATATTGACGAATACTGCCGAAAGTCGGACCCTCAATGTGACGTTATCCGCTCAGAGAAGCAGTACGCAGGTGAGAATGCGGTCATTACAAACTTCTCAAAATTCCTTCTGGCGAAAGGAGGCAGTAAGTATGACACGATAGTCTTGGATGATTCCCATAGTTTTGAAAACACCAAAGAGCAAGCCTATCAGATAGCCATTCAAGGGGCTGCAGCGAGAAAACTCTATGAAAACGGAATTTCGGATGGACATATCAAGAAAGTGACAGAAGACTTCCTCAACTTGTTCCTTGAAATATTCTCACGATGCATCACGCCGAAAGATAAGGAAGGAACCGTCCCCCAGGAATACCTAGCTCGTTTGGCAAAACTAATCACTAAGAAGGAGGAGAACCGCCTTGAGCAATTTATAAGATACTTATCCGAACCGTATCGCTCGGTATATTGCAATATCTACTATTTTCTGAAGAGATGCAAGTCTTCAAGTAAATACCGATTCTATGTTAGAAGCGATTTCTATGAGCCAGAGGATTGGGACTCGAGTGAACTCATTTCAAGGAGAGACGACTTGGTCGAATTTGTTATCAGAAAGAAGTTCGGAGATAGCCGAGTCATATATGTTACAGCCACGCCTGGTAATCCTATTGAACATGCAAGCTCGTGTACTCTAAGGGACTATACGAGGCTCAAACTAGCCGTAACTCCATCCGACAAATCTGCATTTCCGGATATTGATGACTGGTTTCGTAGACTCAAAGTAATCGTTGTTCAAGACATCGGTGATACTAGGCAACTGAACCTTTTCGAGAAAGCCATAAACTTAACCGTACAAGTCTTATCATCAAGACCCGAACGTGCGCTTGTGCTCTTCAAAAACTACAGGGATCAAAGAAAAGCCAATGATTTGCTGTCAAAGATATTCCCACCTGAGAAACTCTTTTTCATTGACGCAAGCTCCCAAGATGCAGATTTCGTCGAAGAACTTGCCAGCAAGAGCAGAATATCTCTCGCCTCTGCCTCCTCTACATTGTGGGAAGGGATCAACATAGACAAGCTTCGGCTGACTGTGATTGTTTCACCTCCATTTATACGACCATGCGTTGGCAAGATACAAACGTATCCTCATTTGGAAAGGAGAATGCTCGTTCGCCTTCAGCAAGGTATCGGAAGAACTATAAGAGGTCCCAATGATTTCGGAGTCGCGATGCTACTAGACGGACGTTTTGACGCATATGTCCGCAAGAAGAATTTTAGCGAATATCTA
>DATHCB010000171.1:0-9178 GCA_035319765.1 Bathyarchaeia archaeon | reverse complement strand
AATCGCTTCTTGCCGTTTATGACGTACTCGTCGCCCTCATGCCTAGCCGTCGTTTCTATACCCGACGCATCAGAACCTATTGCAGGCTCTGTTATCCCAATTGCAGCTATGACTTTGCCCTTCGCAACCGGCGGCAGCCATTTCCGCTTTTGCTCTTCGCTTCCGTACAATAATAGCTGCTCGACACCGCCAAACATCGTCACGCAAAACGCCCCTGCAACGGCAGAGGCAACGCGGCTCAACTCTTCAGTAACTATGCAATTCCCAGTAACGCCAAGACCCAAGCCACCATAAGCCTCGGGAATAAGAACACCAAACCATCCCCTGTCTCCAACCTGTCTAAGAACATCTTGGGGGAAACCTTTGGTCCAAGTTATCGCTTCACCCCGACCCAAATTTTGGTCGGAGAATTTCTTTGCCTCTTCTGCAAGTTTCTCATGCTTCTTGTTCCACCACGGAAACGCCTTCGTCATTCATTTTCACCTTTAGAATGGCACATAAGTAGCAAAAAGCACTTAAAATTTGCTAGACATACCTATTAGCAAAGCTCTTGCCAAAATGGGGCTCCTTTTCCCAAGATTAATGTCTTAAGAAAATTCGATCCAATACTCAACGTATGCCGCGTAATATTTGGCAAGCAGCCCGAGCCAATCCTGGTCTTCCTTCACCACTATTCAATTTATAAGAAGAACTGGCGTCTTTCTACACTGGATGGCGGCGGCTGTATGATAGAAGGAATAGATCACATAGGAGTTGCAGTTAACAACCTGGACGAAGCGCTAGCTGTATATGAAAAAGCGCTTGGGTTGAAACATCAGAAAGTGACAGTTGTGGATAGTCAGAAGGTCAAAGTGGCCTTCCTAGAAGTAGGTGACAGTCGAATTGAGCTGCTGGAACCCTTAAGCAAGGACAGCACACTAGGAATATTTCTGGAGAAAAGAGGCGAAGGAATCCACCACATAGCCCTAAAAGTCGTAGGCATCGATGACATGCTAAAGAGACTCAAAAACCAAGGCATAACTCTAATAGACGAAACACCAAGATCAGGAGCAGAAGGCGGAAAGATAGCTTTCCTGCACCCGAAAAGCATCAAAGGAGTTCTTCTCGAACTCCGTGAAAAATAAGAGCTTCGGGCAAGGACAAAATTTTTGATTAGAATAGAAAAAATAACGTCAAAACTTGAAACTGATTTTATAGGACGCGAAATCCACTATTTTAGAAAGCTCTCCTCCACTAACACAACCGCTAAAGAGCAAGCAAAGAAGCGTGCAAAAGAAGGAACAACGATAATCGCAGAAACGCAGACTAACGGAAAAGGACGTCTAAACAGAAGATGGATTTCACCGAAAGGCGGAATATGGCTCTCCATAATCCTCAGGTCAAAAGTCACTGCAGAAGATGCAGCCAAAATAACGGTAACCACGGCATTAGCAGTAGCCAAGACGTTACGTATACTGTACGGATTAAAAGCACAGATAAAATGGCCCAACGACGTGTTGATTCAAAACAAGAAGATCTGCGGTATACTAGTCGAAGCCACACTGAAAGAAAAAACGGTGGACTCCCTAGTCGTCGGAATTGGCTTAAACGCAAACTTCACATTGAGAGATCTCCCGCAGGGACTTCAGACAACGGCAACTACGTTGGAAGAAGTTTTGAAGAAGAAAGTCGAATTAGAAGAACTTATCTGCCTCATTCTGAGAGAATTCGAAGAATATTACAAGCGATTCAACGAAAAAGAGTTTAGCGATTTATTGTCAGAATACCGAAGCATGGCAAGTTTTCTCGGAAAGAAAGTTGCAATAACGAGTTTGAACGAAACAATGACAGGGGTTGCCATCAGGGTTGACAAAAATGGTGAGCTTATAATAAGGCTCCAAAATGGCATAAAAAGAAGCATAGTGTCTGGCGATCTGGTCGTAATAGAAGATTAGCTTCTCCTTCTCCACTTGACGCCTGCAGTTGTGTCTTCTAGAATTATGCCCATCTCATAAAGCTTCAGTCTAATATCATCAGCAGTTTTCCAGTCCCTTGCCTGTCTTGCAGCTTCTCTTTTCTGAATCAATTGTTCAACCTCTTTTGACAATGGTTCCTTCTTGACCTCGCTCATTAT
The DNA here is from genome assembly GCA_035319765.1 of Bathyarchaeia archaeon. Classification (GTDB taxonomy): domain Archaea; phylum Thermoproteota; class Bathyarchaeia; order Bathyarchaeales; family SOJC01; genus DATHCB01. Next base: position 7,065 of record DATHCB010000171.1, on the reverse strand, counting down.
GGCTAAGACTTTGTCAAAGCGTACCATTAGATCATTCACTGCTCTAGCTTCTTTTCTACTAACTTTACCTTGGTCGATCATCCTGTTGACGTCTCTTATGAAGTCGAAAATGGCCGCTAGCGCCTTTGTGATGTTCAGGTCATCGTCCAGCGCCGTTTCGAAGTCCTTTCTGACGGTTTTCATCAAATTTTCAAGTTCCTCTCCGGCAGGTCGGCCTTCAATCTCCGTCAGTCTTTGCAGAAATATCGTGAGCCTCTCTATGGCATTTTGGGCGGCCTTTAAGCCATCAAAAGTGAAGTTCAATTGCTGCCTATAGTGTGTGGATATGAGTAGGAACCGTACCGCCATTGCGTTGTATCCTTTGTCCAACAGGTCTTGAAGGGTGTAATAGTTGCCTAAAGATTTGGCCATTTTTTCGCTCTCCACCATCAGGAGCTCGCTGTGCATCCAGCAATTGACGAATCTCTTCCCAGTTACGGCTTCGCTTTGCGCAATCTCATTCTCATGATGCGGAAAAATTAAGTCTACACCGCCACTGTGAATATCTAAGGTCTCGCCAAGATATTTCATCGACATGACGGAGCATTCGAGATGCCAGCCAGGCCTTCCCTTACCTATTTCGGTTGTCCAGAAAACATCTCCATCATTTTCATCCCAAGCTTTCCAGAGGGCAAAATCGCGGGCTTGTTCCTTCTCGTAAGAGTCAACCTTCACTCTAGCACCTGCCTTCAACTCCTTCAATTTCATCCTTGAAAGTTTGCCGTAACCTTTGAATTTTGAGATGTCATAGTAGATGGAACCGTCTTCAGCTCTGTAAGCATACCCCTTTTCCATCAATTTCCCAACGAATTCCACCATTTCATTGATGTTCTCCGTCGCACGTGGATAATATTCTGCTTGTTCAATGTTCAATCGTTCCTTGTGCTGAAAGAAGGAGTCGATATATTGTTTCGTTTGAACGTCCAGAGGAATTCCCTTCTCTCTGGAAGCCTTTATCGTTCTGTCGTCCACGTCCGTCAAATTCATAACTTGAGTCACTTGAAAACCTCGATACTCCAGCCAACGCCTCAACAAATCTTGGAAAACGAATGTGCGAAGGTTTCCTATGTGTACAAAATCATAGACCGTGGGTCCACACGTGTACATTTTCACTTTGCCCTTCTCCAAGGGCACAAACTTCATCTTCTTACGAGTCATCGTGTTGTAGAAACGCAGCACTTCCGTTCAACTCGGATGGTTTTAACTCTTAGAAGTGCGCCACCGTGAATTATGCCTTTCCGTGATAAAGCTATGCCTATTTTTGTTTTTCCAGAAAATCGCCCAGAGCGATCGCGTTGTTTCGTTTCTCGTTTCTTGCGGAATAGAGCAGGGTTACGGTTCCCTTTTCCTTTTCAAATTGTTTAATTTTGTGAAGCAGGCCTTGCTTTGTTTTCAACTCGTTTTCGTACTTGTTTCTGAACTCTTCCCATTTTTCAGGGTCACGGTGGAACCACTTTCGCAACTCATCGCTAGGAGCGATCTCCTTCAGCCAAAGATCGATTTTCGCATTTTCCTTTGCAATTCCTCTCGGCCATAATCTGTCTATTAGTATTCTGTGGCCGTCCTCTCTTGCTGGCTGGGCGTAGATTCTTTTTATCTTTATCATTCTACCTCACGATTAGTAAGGCATTCGCTGCTTGCTCTTTTTTCATTAGAGCGAGCTATAACGGTTGCTCCTTCCCTCCTACAAGGAGGAACTCATTGCTCTAATCTCTGTTTTCCTCCTTGACTCCCTCAAGCATCACCTATGGCTAATGCAAATATACATCACTCGACGATTTGACGAAGCCGAATTTGCTAAACTAAATATCTAAGTTAAACATTACCTTAACAAAAATGGAGCGATACTTGAGATGAATTCTAAAGAGCCTACAGTAAAAGAGAAAATCGAGATAGCTCGCAAACTCAAAAAGGAGGCAAGGCTTGGCGGCGGAAAAGACCGCATAGATAAACAGCACGAAAAAGGGAAACTCTCCGCAAGAGAAAGAATAGACATGCTCTTGGACCAAGGCAGTTTCGTTGAGCTTGACCCCTTCATAGTGCACCAGTGCACAGATTTTGGCATGGAGAAACAAAAAATCCTTGGAGACGGCGTGGTCACGGGCTATGGTACAATCGATGGTAGGTTGGTTTACATCTTTTCTCAGGACTTTACCGTTTTCGGCGGCTCCCTGGGGGAAATGTTTGCCAAGAAAGTGTGCAAGATTATGGATTTAGCAATGAAGGTAGGTGCCCCTGTCGTAGGCCTGAACGACTCAGGCGGAGCTAGAATTCAAGAAGGGGTGGCCAGTCTAGCGGGTTACGGAGACATTTTCTTCAAAAACGTTATCGCTTCAGGCGTTATCCCGCAGATCTCGGCCATAATGGGACCATGCGCGGGCGGAGCGGTCTACAGCCCAGCGCTTACAGATTTCATCGTGATGGTAAAAGGCACGAGCCACATGTTTATCACGGGACCAGAAGTCATTAAAACAGTCCTCGGACAAGAGGCGACTTTTGAAGAACTCGGCGGTGCAGATGTACACAACACGACGAGTGGTGTCGCTCACTTCATCTCGAGTAACGAGGAAGAATGCGTACAAACAATCAGAAAACTGCTAAGCTACTTGCCGTCAAACAACATGGAAGATCCGCCTGCAGTAGAGAATAGGGACGACCCAAATCGTGTCGATCAACACTTGGCAGAGATAATTCCAGACGACCCGGATAAACCATACGACGTTAAGGAGGTCATAACGAGCATAGTGGACAATGGTGAATTCTTTGAAGTTCAAGCCTTGTGGGCGCCAAACATAGTTGTCGGCTTTGCACGATTAAATGGACGCTCGGTAGGTATAGTTGCCAACCAGCCGAAATCATATGCAGGCGCTTTAGACATCAATTCTTCGACGAAGGGCGGCCGCTTTGTTCGATTCTGCGATGCCTTTAACATCCCAGTAATCACGTTTGAAGACGTGCCTGGCTTCCTTCCAGGTATTGAGCAGGAACACGGGGGCATAATTCGCCACGGATCAAAGCTACTATACGCGTACTGTGAAGCGACCGTGCCCAAAATCACTGTAATACTACGAAAAGCCTACGGCGGTGCTTATGATGTCATGGGCAGCAAGCATTCCAGAGCGGACATAAATTATGCGTGGCCTACAGCAGAAACCGCCGTGATGGGACCTAGGGGTGCAATTAATATTATTTTCAGAAAAGAAATTGCTGAAGCTAAGGATCCTGAGCGGAAATTGCAAGAGTTGATAAAGGAGTATCGTGGGAAGTTTGCGAGTCCTTACATCGCCGCTCAGAAGGGCTACATAGATGATGTCATCGAGCCAGCGGAGACAAGGCCAAAACTAATAAGCGCTCTGGAAATGCTAGCGACAAAGCGAGAAGCGCGACCGCCGAAGAAACACGCTAACATTCCGCTGTAATCGCCGATCTTGAGTGTCGGACTCTGACCGTCCGAACCGAATTATTGACTCTTAAAACTTTTCGTGCTCTTCCTCGTCTTTTGGTTTGATAACGGCTTCTTCAACCGATTCTCGCGTGCCAAAGATACTCAACACCCCACCTATTAGTCCAATTATTGTTCCAATGACGAAGCCACCGCCAATGGCTATACTGATGATTGAAAAAATGGCAACCACGATTCCGCCAACAATTTTGTCGCCCCCGGGCAAATAGACGTAGTACGTACCGATGAAAACCAGAATCGCAAATAGTATTGCGATGCCACCTAGAATATAATTAGCGATGTTAGTGTTGAAGCCACCTAAAAAGGGGTACGAGCTGAAGAAGCTTGGATCGATCAACCACATAATGCCGCCAATCAGTATGAGAACTCCCGCGATCAATGATAAAATCAACGCCACGTTTGTTCTGGTACGTCCTCGCATCAAATCGATTCGCCTTTAACCTCAGTTAAGCGCCTTTGCATTTAAATTCTTCTTAAAGTAGAGTGCCAATAGAAGTCCTTTCAGGATTAATCAAGAAGCAGAAAACAAATAAACAAAAGAACATTTTTTAGACTGCAAGCATCACGTAACGCAAAAAGCCGATGAGGCATCAATGGATGTTTGATCAAAAAGAAATCAAGCGAGTAGTTAAGGAAGAGAAACGATGGGAGCAGACCACCCTGCCTAAGTGGATACATGTAAATCCGGAACGAAAAAAGGAGTTCCAGAACACGTCGGAAATCAAGATAAAGCGACTCTACACGCCTGAAGACCTGAAGCGAATGGATTACGTAAGGGATTTAGGATTTCCAGGCGAGTATCCGTTCACACGAGGCGTTCATGCTACGATGTATCGGGGTAGGCTATGGACAATGCGACAGTTCTCGGGTCTAGGCACTGCTGAACAGACTAACAAACGATTCAAATATCTACTCAGTGAGGGCGAAACAGGACTAAGCATAGCCTTCGACTATCCAACAATCACCGGCTACGACGCTGACCACGCAAAAGCTCGCGGCGAGGTGGGCAGATGCGGCGTCGCCGTGTCATCGCTCAGGGACTTCGAAATTCTCTTCAACAGCATCCCACTCGAAAAGGTCACGACAAGTATGACAATCAACGGACCAGCGGCCATACTCCTAGCAATGTATGTGGCCATTGGTGACGAACAAAGCGTCTCAAGAACGGTGCTGGGCGGAACAACGCAGAATGATATGCTCAAAGAATTCTTTGCCCAAAAGCTCTGCATCTTTCCACCCAAACCATCGGTAAAGCTCGTAACGGACATAATCGAATACTGCACCAAAAACCTGCCGAGATGGAACCCCATTAGCATAAGCGGCTACCACATTCGTGAAGCCGGAGCCAACGCGGTGCAGGAACTCGCCTTTACGCTATATGATGGAATCGCATACGTAGAATCGGCCCTGGAGCGGGGATTAAAGGTCGATGAATTCGCCCCACGACTAAGCTTTTTCTTCGCTTCGCACAACGATCTATTCGAAGAAATCGCCAAATTCCGCGCAGCCCGCAAGCTCTGGGCGAGAATAATGAAGGAAAGATTCCACGCAAGAACTTCACGATCGATGTGGATGAGAATGCACGTGCAGACTTCTGGATGCACATTGACGGCTCAACAACCATTGAATAACATTATTAGAGTCACGGTCCAATCCTTGGCCGCAGTGTTGGGTGGCACACAGTCACTGCACACGAATTCCTTCGATGAGGCCCTATGCCTTCCCTCAGAGGAAGCGGTGCGCGTTTCCCTACGAACGCAACAAATAATAGCTCACGAAAGTGGAGCAACGGAGACAGTTGACCCTGTCGCAGGTTCTTATTATGCCGAGGCCTTAACGAAAGAAATGGAAGAAAGAGCCATGGAATACATCGAAAAGATTGACAGTATGGGCGGAGTATACACAGCTATCGAGAAAGGCTTCTTCCAAAAGGAAATAGCTAACAGTGCCTTCAAATACCAGCAGGAAATCGACTGCTGCCAAAGAAAACTCGTTGGAGTTAACGACTACACGATTACTGACGCTAACGAGTGCGTAACTATACCCTTGCTGAGAATCGATCCTAAAGTCGAAGATGAACAAACTGCTAGATTGCAACGAGTGAAGAAAGAACGCAACAACTCTAAGGTGAAAAGTGTCCTAGCCAAACTTCATGATGAAGCAGACAAGAATGTTAACCTGATGCCAACCATAATCGAGGCCGTGAAAGCTTATGCGACTCTAGGCGAAATCTGTGACGTGCTGAGGGGCGTTTATGGGGAGTATAAGGAATTGATCGTGATATGAATAGAGGAAAACGTATGGAAGAAGAACATAAGATTAGGGTCTTAATTGCGAAGCCAGGGCTAGATAGCCATGACAGAGGGGCGAAGATTGTCGCCCGAGCCTTGAGAGATGCTGGAATGGAAGTCATATACACGGGACTGAGGCAGACACCAGAGCAAATCGTTGAAACAGCCCTGCAAGAAGATGTGGACGTAATTGGCTTAAGCATACTCTCAGGTGCCCACACGACGCTGTTTCCGCGGATAATGAAGCTTATCAGCAAAAAAGGCCTAAGCGATGTCATGGTGTTCGCTGGAGGCATAATACCGGAAGAAGACGTCTCAGAAATGAAGAAGCTGGGCGTGAAAGAAATCTTTGGACCAGGCACTCCAACAGAAACTCTCGTTAAATTCGTTAGACAAAATGTGCCGAAAAGAGACTAGCTAAGAAGACCGACACTGTTGGCTGCCCCGCGAGAAATCGTTCGTGGCGTTCTTGAAGGTAACAAACGTTCCATCGCCAGAGCTATTACCATTATAGAAAACGAACAACCAGAAGCGCAGAAGATTATCTCCTTGCTCTATCCCTCCACGGGAAAGGCTTACGTAATCGGGATAACGGGACCAGGTGGATGTGGAAAGAGCACTCTGGCCGAGAAGTTGGTCAAAGAGTTGAGACATAGAGGGAAGACGGTGGGCGTTGTAGCAGTTGATCCTTCGAGCCCATTTACTGGTGGCGCTTTTCTCGGGGATAGAATTCGAATGCAGGAACTTAGCACAGATGATGACGTTTTCATCAGAAGCATGGCAACGCGCAACAGCCCTGGGGGGCTTGCATGGGCGACCAAAGACGCGGTTCACGTTCTGGACGCTTCTGGCAAAGACGTGATCATCGTTGAAACCGCTGGCGCGGGACAATCAGAAGTGGATATCATGAAGGTTGCGCAAACGACACTTGTTGTCTCTGCTCCAGGCTTGGGGGATGAGATTCAAGCGATCAAAGCTGGAATGATGGAAATCGGAAATATCTTCGTAGTAAACAAAGCTGACAGGGAAAACGCCGATAAAGCAGTGATCGATATCAGGGCAATGCTGGAAACGAACGAAAAGCAGAAATGGAAACCGCCGATAGTCAAAACGATTGCCACAAGCGGCGAAGGAGTAAATCAGCTTCTAGAGAAAATCTGGGAACACAAAAAATTCTTAGAGACAGCAGTTTTGGCTTCGAGAAATAAGGAGCATGCCGAAATTGAGTTATTAGAAGCCCTCAAACAGAAGATTGCCCAATCGATGTTGAAT
>DATHCB010000170.1:0-18143 GCA_035319765.1 Bathyarchaeia archaeon | reverse complement strand
TAGCGATCCCTGTTTCGTTTTTCTCACTGTATCATGATGGACGTTCCCTCTGATCGCTCTCTCATTCAATTCCTCGGCTTCGCTTTCCTTGTCTGCAGGAACTATCAAGTTGTCAAGGTCCTTACCGAGGGCTTCTTCTTTAGTGTAGCCAAAAAGCTCTGTGAAGCTGGGGTTGATGTCTAAGATTTCCAGTCTCGAGTCCACGTAAGCCAAGGCCTCAGGGCTTCTCTCAAATAGACTCTTGAACTTCTGCTCACTTTGTTTCAGGTCTTCCTCCATTTTTTTGCGTTCAGAGATGTCCCTCAAGACGGCCGCTATCATAGTTCGATCGCCCGTCTTCAGAATAGACGTTGAGCATTCCAACGAAATAACTTGACCGTTCTTGTTCTTGATTTCAACATTAAGAACAGTTTTTTTACCGCGGAGAATGGTTGCCAAGTTTCGCGTGAGAGCTAGCGTATCTTTGAGAGAGAATATACCGATCTCAGTAAAGCGCTTACCCACGATTTCTTGTCTGGACCCGCCAAAAATCTCAATGGCTCTTCGATTGACATCAAGGATCCTTCCGAGCTTGTCAAGGTATGCCACCCCGTCAGCGACCCCTTCAAAAATACTCCTGAACTTCTGTTCCGATTCTCTGATTGCTTCTTCGGCTTTCTTGCGTTCGGTGACGTCTCTCAGGATAGTTTGCGCGCCAATAACTTTATCTCCTTGGCGTACTGGGTTGCTCTTGTATTCAACGTTTATCTTTCCTGTCGGCGTGATTACTTCGATTTCGCCTTCAGTGGGATTTCCGCTGGCTATGTTCGAATGTTCCTTTATTAATCTCGGCCAGTATTTCTTGGGAATAAACTTGAACATGTTGTTTCCAATGAACTGATCTCGTCGGAAACCATAATCTTCAATCTTTTTATTTGCAGAAGATATTATCCCGGTGGGGTCATAAGTTAATATTGTGTCCCGTGCGTTCTCGACGAGGTTTCTGTACTTCTCTTCTGATTGTTTGAGTGTCTCCTCTGTTTTCCTGCGTTCCGTGATGTCTTGAACAGTTGTTTGGAGAAGATTCCTCCCTCCAACATGGATCCGAGACACGTTCATGACAGCATCAAATGAGGAACCATCTTTCCGTTTCAGTCGCGCCGAGAAATCAGACACTGCTCCATCTCGCTCGAGTGCCTCAAGTAACGCATCTCTTCGTTCTGGGCTCTCGTACAAGTCAGTCACACGGATTTTCTTAAGCTCATCCTCTGAGTACCCTACAATAGCGCATAGGGTTTTGTTGGCATCGATGATGTTTCCACCCGTGGTCGTTATGCTGATACCAATAGGAGACTGCTCAAAGAGCAGCCGATAGCGCTCTTCACTCTCTCGAAGTGCTCTGTCCTTTTTCTCGTTTCGGATGAGGTCTGCCGCATCAACTTTCACTGATAACCCAGAAGCAGATTCAACCATCCTGGATGAACTCCATTATTCGCTTGCAAACGACAAAAGCAAACAAGTCCTAGAATTGATAAAACGCTTATGAATTCAGCGTCAATATCTCATATGTCAAGCTTAAGAGTCTATTAATCGTCAACAGCAATTTCGAAGTCACCACTCGAGTCAAATATTGATTGAGTGTTCACAATTGTTTTATCGTTCCCTTGGCTCACGAAGTCGTTATAGACTCCTCTTTCGTCTTGAGAGGTGCTTTTTGGCATGGGTGGCAGTCAAGTGACGAAGAATGTGGCTGTGCCTTCAGCGATAATTGTTGACGTTAGCACAAAAAAGTCGATACATGTTTCGGACACTGAAGGCGGACCTGCCTTCTTGAACATGGTCGCCGCACGAATTCGCGCTATTAAAGACGCCTTTGAAGGCGTAAGTGACTGTTTGATATTTCTCGACATGTCTGGAAGAATCCTCGATCTTAACAAGAAAGCCGCTCAGGTATTTGGTCGATCGAGAAAAGAGCTCTTTGGGAGACACTTACGCACTGGACCGGCGGCCGCTGGAGGAACAGCGAAACAAGCGACCAACTTTGTACAGATCCTTGCGGGCAGAAAAAGGATCGTCAGCATTCATACACAGAACAGGAGGGGCCGCGAGTTCATTCTAGAATGCTCCAGATCGATTATAAAAAATGGTCGCGAGCCCATTGCCATCATGGTAATCGGACGAGACATCACTGAGAGCAAGAAGGCTGAGGAAAGGATCAAGGAATCCGAAGAGAAGTTCAGAACTCTCGCAGAAGAATCGCCAAACATGATTTTCGTCTATGCCAAAGGTCGCGTGGTCTATGCCAACAAGAAATGTGAAGAGCTGATGGGTTATAGGAAAGACGAATTCTACGCGTCAGCTTTCGACTTTCTGACCCTGATTGCGCCAGAGCACAGAGACATCGTCAGGCACGCTTTCGCAACACACACCGAGGGAAGAGAATGTCATCCCTATGAGTACGCACTCGTCACAAAAGATGACCGAAGGATAGACGCGATAATCACGACCAAACTAATAACCTATGAAGGAACCCAAGCCATCCTAGGAATAGTTGTAGACATCACTGATCGCAAAAAGATGGAAACCGAGCTTAGACGCTACGCCGAAGCTCTGGAGGATTTAGTAGAGGAAAGAACCAGGAAATTGAAGGAAGCTGAAAGGCTCGCGGCCATCGGCGAACTGGCCACAATGGTCGGTCATGATTTACGTAATCCGCTAGCAAGCATGGAATACACCTCTTACAATCTGAGAACAAACTATGCCCCTAACCTGGACAAGGATGGTTTAAGGATGCTCGAGATGCTCGAGGAAGACATCGACCGCTCGAACAAGATAATAAATGATCTTTTAGACTACTCAGCAAAGATCAGATTGGACCTGGAAATCACCAGCATCAAGTCAATCCTGAAGCAGACTTATAGCTCTCTGAAGATTCCGGAAAACATCAAGGTAGTGGACTTGACAGAACAGGAACCCAAAATAGAAGTCGACTTTGCGAAGATTCAGAGAGTCTTCATTAACATGGTCAAAAACGCAATCGACGCAATGCCCAACGGAGGCACGCTCACTATCAAGAGCAAGGAAACAAACGGCAGTGTGGATGTCACTATCTCAGACACTGGAACTGGCCTGTCCGAAGAGACGATTAAGAAACTCTGGACTCCACTTTTCACGACAAAGGCCAAGGGAATGGGTTTCGGACTCGCTATTAGCAAGCGTTTGATAGAAGCCCACGGCGGGAGTGTTTCAGTGAAAAGCGAACTCGGGAAAGGCACAACCTTCACAATAATTATTCCTATTAAGCAACAGAAAGATGCTCCTAAACCGTGAAAAAATTCATCAAATCCAGCATTCAAGGAATGCAGGAAAAGTCTTTAACCGTACAAAAAATAAAATGTAGGAAATAAGGGCTCGTCAGCTATTCCGCCCGCACATTTTCCAGAAGTTTTTTCGCCCGCGTTTCAAGGAAACCCGTCATTGTCTCCTCAGTCGCTCTCTCAGACTGCTGCTGCTCTTCAAGTTTCGCTCTGATCGTTATGAGAAGATCCTCTGGACGCACCGGTTTCATCAAATAAGCGTCTGCACCATCATTTAACGCCTCAACAGCATTCCTAAGCTCCGGATATCCTGTGACCATTATCTTTATCATCTTAGGCGTGGTCTTGGGCAACAGTTTCAACAACTTCGTGCCTTCGATGTCAGGAAGCCTAATATCTAGCAACGCTACGTTAAAGGCTCTCACCTGTGCTTTCTGGAGCGCTTCTTTTCCAGTGTTAGCGACCTCAACGTTCCATCCCCTCTTTATAAGGATCAGACTTAGAGCCTGACAAATGTTGATATCATCATCGACTACGAGTATGTTCGGCACATTCCTGGTCACGGATTTTTCACCTCCATCTCAACTTTGAACGGAGACGCCTGTCTCCTTTGCTCATAAGCTTCTTTTAGCTCTCTTACATAGTCTGGAAAATCGATTCTTTCGGGGGTGCACGCTGCTCCTATCTTGGAACACAACACCTGAAGCACCGTTTTTTCCAGAACTCTGGCACAGCCGAGCATCTGGCTCCTCCCGGAACCGAATAACATTCTTAACTCAAACGAGAACGCCTCCAGCTTCTGAGGGATTTCAGAAATTGGACACGACTTTTTTTCTAGATAGTCATAGATAATCTGCGTGTTTGTCTCTCCAACCGTTTCAGTCAACACGTCTTCGATAGACTTCAGCAAGAGAGCATCAAATTGGTCCAGATACCAGGCCATCCTAGCAACGCTACTTTAGGAAAACAAGGACAAGAACGGCATAAGACTCTTGTGAAGCTTGAATAAAGATTCACATGTGCAGCATCACACAGAAGCGAGCAAATGCGCAAAGACACCAATCCAATCACTATTATTACGACCACACATCCCAAGCTGAAAATCGTCAGAAGATAATAAATCCATGGTTCAATCTAGATCGGACTACCCAAAGTACTAATCCTGATCCGACCAAACCCGTCCCTTTCTGGCTTGCCTCCACTCCAAAATGAGCAAGCACAGACCAGAAGAGCAATCATGCCCAAGGTAACGATGAATCCTTCCATCACTACCCCACAAATTCTGTGCCGAAAAGGCTATAAAGAATTATTCGTCACGACAACAGAGCGCGCGCTTTTCCTCGATAAGGATTCGTTCGCTCAGCCTATTCTTTCGTTATAGATTGGCAATTTGCCATGCGCTTTCTTGTATTCCTCTAGGAGTCGTTGCTCTTGTGCTCTGCACTCCGTTTCTGACGAATAATAATCGATACGGTAAAATCTTGCCCTAGGGCACTCTTTTTTGCTTAGATGGTCTTGTAATCGAGTTTTTACTTTTCCACTTCCAAAGTAAACTGTATTTTTGTTTCTATCAGCAAGTTCATAGACGCCTAACTCGTCTCTTTTGCTGACCACCATACCTTCATTGTATGGCCACCATTGACCCCACACCGTAGTCATCTCTTCTTATATGTCATTCTCATCAATTCCTTCGTCGGGCAGTTTATCATTCGGTGGTGTGCAAATATAAGATTTGTTTTTACGCATGATTACTAGGAATCTATAGCCGAAAAACAAAAACCTATTATCTCCTTAGCGCGCGAATCCTGGCCGAAAACATCCTAACACTCAAAGAAAAAGGCTAATCCTTCTTCGACTTTTTCTTTTTCATCTAAATCGCCTAACATTTGCATAAATAAATTGGAAAAATATAAAAGGACAGTTAACCGAAATAGGAAAACTAGGGGTGTACCTATGAGTGGAGAACCAAAATTCGAAGTTATGTATCTTGACACTGAGAAAAACAAGATAGCATCTCTAAAGGGACCAGATTTCTCAGGCCAAATAGACAAACTAAAATCAGCTATTGACCATTTGCTAGAGAAAATGGAGAAATTCGGTCCCTACCAACTGTCTGAGATCACAGCTAAAGTTGGCATAGAATTGGGTGCTTTGATTTTCAAAGCTGATGGTTCGATTGAACTGAAATGGACAATTCCCAAGCCATAAAGACAGTTCACGTTTTCTCTCATTCCCCCTTTTTCTCACATTTCATCAGCTAGTTAGGTCAAAAGACTTAACAGAATCCCTTTCTTGGTGGAAACAAGAAATCCTTTTTCAGCAATAGCAGCACCGTAAAGATTCCAAGACACACTCCGCCAGCAAATAACAGACTTCTCCCTACCAACTGTTGCGGGGGTGCAGTTGGCGAGGAATAAAGAATACCGCCTAAGAATAAAAATGACATGCCACCAAGAGTTAGTAAAAGCGTTATTAAAACGCCCCAATGAGATGGGTATTTCTTCCATTTTGGACTGAAAGACACAATTTGATCTAATAGCAATCAGAAATTAAAACTTTAGGCATGATCTAGCGCGCGTGATGGTCGACAGATAAGGATGGATTCGCTTTGTTTTGGGTGCAAGTCTCTTCCGATCCACATTTTTAATTCTCCGGACTCGTTGCAAACTCTTATGTTAAGGTTATCTTGGTTAACGTACCTGCGCACAATGTCCTTCATTGTGGGCCAGCATGAACGAGGGGTTCTTTTTGCCGGCAAATTCGTGCTAAAATCCCTGCACCCAAAACCAGACAAATCCCCTAGCTTATGTCGCGCCTGCTACGTGAATGGCACGCTGCATTTTGATTTGCGGTCCAAAATTCAGAACCTTCTCCTTTTCTTAGAAGATTAAAATCGCAAAACTCGCTAAGTGGTAGTTGTGATGCCCACGTTTGACTGGAATAAACACTGGCAAGACACGAAAGAGCCTGAAGATGCGCGAAAATTTGCCATCAAGATGGCCGATATGATAAGTGCTTTTGTCCAGAAAAGGAAGATGGGGTTGGTTGCGGATTACGGTTGTGGACCAGCCACACTGTTGTTCGCCCTGGCCCAGCGGTTTCCGCAAACAGAGTTCTATGGATTCGATATAGCCGCTTCCATAATCGAACAGAACTCTGAGCAAGCTTCGCGGCTAGGCCTGAAGAACTTGCACTTTGAACAAGACCGTTTGCCCAATCCCCGCAAGGAAAGAACATACGACCTCGTCATGTGCTTCGCGACTTTGCATTACATTAAGGAAATTGAACCTACGATCAGGGATCTCCTCGAACTGGTCAGCCCTAGGGGACATTTGATCTTCAATTATCCAAACACCTATTGCCAAGCAGCCTATCGGAAAGACATCAGGCCTCAGGACGAAATCATGAAAAAGCGTTTTGCGCTAGTGCTTGCGGGAGAGAACTTGCTGACTCTTAAGAGAATAAATATCGTGCTGGGATCTAGACCAAAAAAGTTCTACTCGTCCATCAAGTCGAATATCTACGTGCTCATTCGCAAGAGGACACGATAGGAAAACTTGCTGCCATCTCTAGTGCTCAGTAGAGACAATCCTATAATATCGCGCGCGCTCAGGCTAACTAGCTTGTTATGATGTGAGAAAATGGTGAAGTTAGGACCTGATAAGAGAGAAGGATACAATGATATGCGAGAAGGGTTGTGAGGGGCAAGCGATCTTTGACCTCAGAGAGAGACTGGCAAAGCTAAAGATCAATGGATTCGACTACTCGATCGGCTTTAGCTGGGATAAAGTCGATTTTTCGCCATACTAAATCCCCACCTCGCTCGTGGCTTAATACGGCCAGAAAAAAGCGCCGACACTTAACAGACTTCGCCAAGCGCCTAAGAGTTAGTAGCGCGCGCGGCAATACAAGAGACTTTAACGAAAAAGGTTTGAGTGCAGAGAGAGGGATATCGAGGAGAAAGGAGACGATAGGGTTCTCCGCACTCTTACCTTAATTTATTAAATGATGCAAGTTTGCTATAGGCATTTTGGATGGACAATATTGGGGTTTGGGTCAAAAGACTTGATGGAATCTGGAAAAGTTTAAATTTGCAACAAAAACCGTTTCTAAAGATAGATTTAATGTTCATCCGTTACCTAGACGTGGGTGAGATTGCCTGTATTTGTAAAGCTTTGAAACAATATCGGAAAAGAATACGCAGTCCGAGATCTCTTAAGAAGATGGACGAGCTCATAGGGGGTTTCTCTTGGAAAGCAATATTACTTCGAGTGCAGTGAGCAATTTGAAAAGTTCCAGGCGGAATACACTAGGCTGCTGAAAGCATCGTTGAAGGCATATTGCGACCAATCATCAGCACCAGCAGACGCAAGTGTTGCATTGAGCCTTCTTCAACGTCTTTTCCAGTAGTCTATCTTCCAAGAATAGCGAACTAGGAGAGTGCATGCAGGTTTTGATGGCTAACCTGCATACTCTTAGTAAAGGACAGTTTGAAGTTAGGCTGTTCTTACACTCTTCTCCTTTGGCTCTGGAGTCCTAGGTTGAATCCAGTCAGATAAGCAATGAACCGTAGATAATAGATTTTTGTTTTAGGCTATAGATTCATAGTGTTTGAACAGAATAACAAATCTGAGAAACAAGATTTCAAATCCATCAGACGTGAGAAGAAAAAGCAGAGAATCCTCTATTTTATTGTTCATTTAGTCTTTAACAAAAAGGAGGATCTCTCAGAAGAACACAATGTGATGGAGAAACTAAAAGTCATGGTGCTGAATATTTCATTGATTGGTTAAGGAACGCTTCACTTTTCTTTTTCTACGCTTATAGCTAACGATTCCTACCACACTTGCAACTACAGCTGCACCGATTGCAATAAATGGAACTGGACTGTTGGTAGGCAAAACAGCCTCATTCGCTGAGATTCTTCCGTGCTGGATTGTGATTGTTGGGTCGCTGAGTATTCCCAGAGTCTTCCCGTAAGTCAAGGTGGCGAAGGTCTGGTAACAGCTAACTGCCCAGTTTGGCGCTTGAGTTGCACTGAAGTAGGATATTGCTTCGCGCTCTGCACTTTGTCCCGAGACTTCAAGTGTTGAGTAGTTGTCAGCCAAGTTCAGGTCTGCGAGACTTATCTGCTTCGAAGTCCCATTGTTTCCTATGAAGGCACAGCTTGTTGATGTCACATTTGTCGGCATATAGTTCACGGCGTGCCCTTCAAGGTTTGATGCTGTTGAATTGCTCATGTCGAACTGGTATACGAAAGTGAAGCTATAGTTTTCTCCTTGTGGTATGGGCAGTTGTAGGTTGGATACGTCTACGTAAGAACCTATTCGGATGGTCAGAGCAGTCCAGTTGCAAATCGCTATCTCCTGTATCACCACGTTTATCGTTCCACTAGCGGGGGCTTCTACAGCTATGTCCTTGAAAGTGCAGTTGATTTTGACTGTCGGCAGATCTCCTTGATACACTACGTTTCCAGCGCTTACGGTAAAGTTCTGAGCGTCTACGAAGCTTATTGGAATTTCCTGTGTTGCATTGGGACTGCCTTGAGGTGCTGGGGTAGTCAGATACATTACTGCATTCTGCATGCTCGGTTCTCCAGCCGATCCAAGATTGACCTCGAAGTCACTCATGGTTCCTCCAAGCGTTGTCTTTATTTCGCCTTGGAACCCTTCGCCTATGAAGTGCTCACCACTGCCGGGGTTGGTCATGTTAGATCTGTGGGCGCTCCAAGTGGAACCGCACATGGGGCCTTCGTTTAGACCGACCGCAAGGTTGGTTTCGTTCATGCCTCCTCTTGCTTGATTAGAGGTTGAAACATCAGGAGCTGGTACTAGCCCGATCTGAGGTGCTTGAGCACCTGTTCCATTGGCAGTTGATGCTTGATTGCCAGCTACATTAATTGAATTTGGAATGGCTGATTCACACGCCTTCGGAAGTGCTATGCCCGTCAACGAAAAACACATGACTGTCATTATCACTAACGTTCTTGACATTCGTTTCTTATTCGTACTCTCGCCTTCCGAGCGCGCGCCAGTTGCCCATACTTGATTAATTAAAAGAAAAAACGTAGTTAGGTCTTATGAATTCTGGCTAAATCTTGCATTGTCTAGCAGCGCGCGCTTTGGATAGCACGGGCTGTGTTTTCAAACTCCATATTTCAACATGCACGTGCGATACGGTATGCGCTAGCTTCTTATTGACAAGTATGTTTTGTAGGGTTTGAAGCTGACATTTGAATATGCTCTGACTGCTGGTGCGTTGTCTGCTATAACGTGGATTAGCGCGATTGGCGACCTTTGAAAGATTTCCTGGACAAGTGCGGATACGATTGAAGTGGCGTAGCCTCTGCCTCTGTAGTGTTCATCGGTGGCTACGACGTGGATGTTGGTCGCAAAATCGAAGTAGAAACGAGTGCAGCCGACAGAAACTAGCTTTTTTTCGTCTTTTATGCCAAGCCAAAGAGTGTTGTTTTGGAATCCCCTTTGGCTTATCTGCTCCGACGTGGTCTTGCCCCACCATTCCGGGTCGCATCGTCTCATAAGAGAGGCAACTTCTTCAGCATCTTCAACATCAAGTCTAGCAGGAGTTTGAACAGAGTGAACGTGGTGTTCCTCTCCGCGATTCAAGCGCATCAGAACCAAATCTTGCTTAACGCGAGGCTTAAACCTCTGAAGAATGACAGTTTCACAGTCCGGCGGTGCTTGTAATTCAACCTTGTCAAACTTGACGCACTCAATTAGTTTCTGCACAGCTGCTTGGCTTCCTCTGAACTGGACGATTGAGTCCGCAAAAACTAGCAGCGAACCCAAGACTTCCTTTCCTTCAATTGCCAAGAATATCCTTGTTTGCTCTCGATTTTGGGTCCAATCCATTATGAAGAAATAATAGTTTACGGGGTCGCGATTCACGTAGTTCCAGAATATCGGTTCGTTTTCGTTTGCTACGGGAACGATTTCCACAGCACAGTCCACCAGACGGATAATATCGCCCGGTTCAAAATATGAGTATCGCGCACGACTATTCTTTCCTAGCCCGCAGGATCAAAGCTAAAGGCATGTCTTCGTATTTTCTTAATCCTGGAAAACGTTGGATAAGTGTATCATCGATTCTTGGTTCTTTGACGTCTTGAACGCCAAATTTGAATTTTCTAAAGAGATTCCAGTACTCTTCATAGAGATGAGTGTACTCGGGGATTCTATACTCTTGTCCGCTTCTACCGAGGAATTTCACGTAATCATAACCAGAGACGAACCAGTAAGGGTGCATGTCAGACACGACCAATCTTCCCTTGGTCTTGATAATGCGACTCACCTCTCTTATAGCAGGCTCCAAGTCAGGCAGGTGACCCACAACCAAGGCGCACACGACAACGTCAAAATATCTATCGGGCAAGCCTGTGTTTTCCATCCTTCCAAGACGAAGCTCAAATCTACTATCAGGAGCGATTTTTCTTTTGGCGATTTCCAACATTTTTGATGAGGGATCTATGCCTACCATTTTAGCCCCTTTTTTGGCCAGCAACTCGCAGTAACGTCCAGTGCCGCAGCCAACGTCCAGAGCCCGTTTGTTTCTCACGTTGCCGATCAGATCTAAGGTTATGTTTTCTTCCAAGGCGATAAGCGGATTCTTCTCTTCATCATACGTAGGAGCCCACGTGTCATATCCTTCAACGATCTCAAGTTTCCTGTATACTTGGTCTTCGTTTGCTCCTGGCTTTACCATTCCTGATGCCTCAATAACCAGCTCCTGATGATGAAACATTTCTGTCAAATTATTAATATATCCTAAAGCAAAAGAACATGGGAGAGGACGTGAGGAATATGAGTCTTTTCATTGTAGATATCTATGTTGTCAAAACAGAGAAACAAGAGGAGTTCGTCCAGTACATTCAGAAATTTCTCAAATTCAAAAACGAGAGTCCGGAGAAGTTTAAAGAGTGCAAGTCGTGGAGAATTTTTCGTCAAGCATTCGGCAGCGTATCAGGCGCGTATGTTGAAATGATGGAGTTTGCGACCATGGCAGAGGCTGAAAAATGGGGCGCGAGAATGCGTAAAGATGAAGTGATGATGAAATTCAGGGAGCAGTTTATGCCGCTAATAGAAGTTGCTTCTCATTCTACGAGCCTATGGCATTCTGTTATTTAGGCCTATGCTTCAGAAGAATTGTAGCACGCTTAAGCGGTGTTGGGACTCCTGACGATTCGGATTGAGTTAGCCTCTAGCTCGGGTTCGGAGCAACGACTACGACGAAGGCTGGCTAAGATACTTGTTCGCTATGGTGCTCGACTTAAGAAATGGCACTTCACTGACAGAGTTGTTCTCGACGATGCAAGCATCTCTCACTCTCACCCCGTTCTAACAATAGGCACAAAGACGAAGGCAGTGAGAACGGATACAGGTCTGCTGGCGATCTATCTTCATGAGCAGATTCATTGGTTCTTGAACAAGCATCCCATCAGGCTTACGCGCGCGCTCCGAGACCTAAAGGCTAGATACCCTCAGGTGAGAGTTGGAGCGAAGGAGGGAGGGGCAAGAGACGAGAAATCGACTTACCTGCATTTGCTCGTGTGCACACTCGAGTACGAAGCTCTGCGCATCATTATCGGTAAGGCCTCCGCCACAAGGCTGCTGTCTTCAAAGCCATACTATGAGTGGATCTACAAGACAGTTGTGCGCGACTTTGAGGAAATACGGCACCTCTGCATCTCTCACCAACTAGTTCCATGAATCACGGCACGCTATGCGCGCTGTGGTGTGTGGATGTAAGAAAAAGAACTTGAATGTGCTATTATTTTTGCATTATCTGCACTTCTCTCTCCATTTCCCTTCTTCTTGCTCCAACATTTCTTTGATTTGTGCCAAGCGGTAAGTTCTTTCCCCAACTCCTTCCTCTCTCATGTGAACTGCCGTCAAGCCTGCGTTAATTATCTCCTTCTTGCAGATCATGCATGGGCCGTAAATTTTGTCCTGTTCGCTTCCGTCGCCATATCCAGCTTTCATCTTCTCGCTTGAAATGTACATTTCTCCACCTACTATACTGACTCCGGTTCTTGCAGCGTTTATTATAGCGTTCTGTTCTGCGTGTACGCTCCTGCACAATTCATAATTCTGCCCAGACGGAATCCTCAGCTCTGTTCTTAGGCACCTCCCGTTTTCTGTGCAATGCTTCAACCCTCTAGGGGCCCCTGAATAGCCAGAACTAAGCTCAACCCCATCTTTGCTAACGATAATCGCACCTACTTTCCTTCTCAAGCAAGTACTCATCTCGGCCACAACCTTGGCCCTATTCAGAAAATGCTCACGCTTTCCCGGCCTTGATCTACGCAACTCCATTGATACACTCCCTTTTCTTCAAGATGTCGCCACACTACGCCTATATTAATTTCCAATAGAAAGATTGCAAAAAAGGCGCCCGCTGAAGCCCCGACTGAATCATGATTTGAGCGGAAATTAACCGAAGCAAATCTTCTAAACTCGATATTCTATTCAAGCTTTGTGTTAGAACTTTTCGCCGCAGACGATAAAAAACGCGGTTAGTCCAGACTCTTGAGTTCTAGGTTTCTGCCACATTGATTCAAGAAGACTGTCTTTGCGATGTCTTTTCGAGGCTTAGGTTTGGGCGTTTCGTCAGGAATGCCTATTGCAACAAGTGAGACCATCCTGTAGTTGTTTGGAACCTTCAGCAGATCCCGCATCTGCAATTCCAGCAGTTCGTCGTCAATGCCATGGTCTGTTCAGCACGATCCCAACCCTAGAGCTTCAGTCGCTAGAATCAGGTTTTCAGTTGCTGCACAGCAATCATGAACATAATAAGGCGATTTAATGTCTCCGAACGTTGCTACTAGAATGGGTGCTTTTCTCACATGCTCTTGGTATCTTTTGCTCCCAACCGCCTCGACCCATCTGCGATGAGCATCTTGTCCATGCTTTTCCAATTCTTTCCTCCCGTCATCACTTTCGAAGTACTTTAAGGCCCTGTCGCAAAGAAACCATTGCATCCGCTCTTTCAGAGCGACATCCTTAACTATTATAAATAGCCACGGTTGTTGATTGTCGCCTGAAGGAGCCCATCTAGCCGCGTCAACAATCTTCCCCAAAAGATCGTCTGATACAATATCTTCTTTAAACCTCCGAATGCTTCTGCGATTCTTAGCCATTTCAATGACATGCACAACGATCACCGCCTTCTTGTCATTTCATCTATTTTTCTGCCAAGAGCCTCGGGTAGGTTAATGTTGAAAACCCTCGAAGGAACAAGCAAATCGAGCATTGCATGAACAATCTCTTCTTTTAAGTTATCTACCTCGTACGCTCTCATTGGTAGGTTTTTGTTTACTAGTTGTCGAGCTATTTCACCAATTTCTTCCGTGAGATGGAGGAATACGAGCTCAGGTGTTAGCTCAACACCTAACTCTGTCACCCGTTCTTTTTGAAATCGGTAGACCCTCTCGCTAACTTCAACAATGTCCATGTTTTTCATTCTATTGCAACAAAATATTAGTATTTTTTCGCCAAACGCGTCCTAAAAGATGGGGGATGACTGAACAAAATGTTAAACACAGTACATGTGCCTTATTAACGTAAGCGCACGTTGTCAGGATGTGAAGAAATGACCAAAGAATATGTTTTGGTGGAACGGAATCCGACGCTTGAAGAATATCAAAGACTTCATAGAGCGGTTGGTTGGATGGAAGTAGAGACTGACGCTATTGAGGCTGGTTTGCGGAATTCTCTTTTTTCTGTGTGCATTGTTTCAGAGAATGAGGTTATCGGATGCGGAAGGGTGATTGGTGATGGCGGCGTTTACTTCTATGTTCAGGACGTCGTCGTCCTGCCAGAGTTCCAAGGAAAAGGCGTCGGTAGGCGTATCATGGACGCTATCATGGAATACCTGAGAACTCATGCCCGTAACGGCGCCTTTGTTGGCTTAATGGCAGCCAAGGGAGTTTCCAAATTCTACGAGCGTTACGGTTTCAAAGAACGCCCGTCCGATGCCCCAGGAATGTTTCGAGTATTAACGAGAATGTCATAAAATCTGCGCGTTCAGACTTGCAAAAGACTCAAATCTGCCTACGATAGCGCGCGCTGGCTGTATTCATCTGGTTCCATCTTTTTCCTATGCCACAGCTTCGGAAGAAACAGGGCACCCTATCTCTATATTCGATGTATTTTTGACCCCACACGCGCACTAGGTCGAGCTCTTCTACTCTCGCTAAATACCACCATAACGGAATTAGGAATGTCGATGCTATTATGCCATAGATACTAACGAATACCATTGAAACCGCATAGTTTAGCACTATCAGAACAGAATAGAATGGGTGCCTCACGTGCCCATAGACCTCTGAAGTCAAAAGTGCTGTGAAGTCGCTCGCTTGATCATGTTTCTTCGGAAGACTCCTGTGCACAACTATGCCTAACCACATGCATATGAGCGAAATCAACCCGCTAAAAAGTGCAACACCTGCCCTCAAAAACACTCCGAGAGGCAGTGAACCAAAACCAAATCCACAGGAAGCTGCCAAAGCAACGTAGTTAATCAAAAAAATCAATCTACGAGTATACATGCCATCTCCGCCAGACATAAAGCTGCAATTCCTTTAATTCACTTTGCACGACCGGGCCCCAGAGATAGGCGCAGCGCGCAATGATCGCAAATGATTTATGTGCTGAGCATCTATGAAGCGAGAGGTGTTTTAAATGGTTGAGGCTTTGGTTCTTGTGCGTGTAGGTTCGGGTGAAGCAACGAATTTTATGAAAACTGTTAAACAGGAAATCAGTAAGGTTAAAGGCGTCAAGAAAGTGTACGGCATTTTTGGTCGCTATGACTTTGCTGTGATGGTGGAAGCAAAGACAAATGAGGAAATGGGAAATCTTGTTACAGACTGCATTAGAGGGATCAAAGGAGTCACGTACACAGAGACGCTTGTAATGGGCTTCTAGAGTCAACAACAAGACGGAAATGCTCGATCGATTTTTCAACTGAAGACTTGTCCTTATCAACCGAAGGCTTCACAGATTTTTTGGATGGGCTCGTCTTGACCTGAGACTTTGGGGAACCTAAAGGATCATTCGCGCATGCTGAACAAGGGGCTCGAGATTATCAGGTCCGCTGTGGCTCTGTTGCAGGCTGTTGGAACGTTGTATAAGACGGCTACTCTGAGAAGAGCCTTAACATCGACGTCGTGAGGGAGAGATTCTAAGGGGGTCCCAGAAGAAGATCAGGTAGTCCAATTTCCTGTTCGCGATCAAAGCGCCGATCTCCATGTCGCCACCCTGCGGACCGTCTTTGAGCAGAGTAATGTTCAGGCCGGTCTTCTCGATCACCTTCTTTCCTGTCCCTGCAGTCGCGTAAAGATCGTGGCGAGCTAGCGTTCCCTTGTTGAACTCAACCCACTCCACTAGGTCGGCCTTCTTGTTATCGTGAGCTACTAAGGCTATCTCTATTCTCAAGCCAGATATCACTCACCAAGACTGGAATGATTGTCCTATCAGTCTTAAGCCTTTCTTAGCAACGTTTGCAACCTTAATCGCACTTTCTGTAGAAAAGCCTTAAGACAACTTCGCAAAGCATCCTTTCATGATTTGGATTGAACGTCTGTAAGGTTGATGGAGAAATCAGGGTTCGGACCGAGGTTTCAGAACGCAAGATCGTGGCTGTTCCGGGCAGAGTATGCCGCGATTCTAGTAGCGATAGTGGTACCTAATCTGGAGAACTTTCTGTGTTGGCGGAATAGACCGGCCCCAAGTCATATTCTGGGTGGTCTTCCCCGATTTGATCTCTTTCATCGCGATTTGGGCCTGAACACCAGGCTGTAGCCCCAAAACACCCAGGCCAAACTCACAAGCGCAAAAATCGTCAAGCATTGCGAAAGAGTAGAAACAAGGTCTCTTCTTCTAACAGGTCCTCCGTAGAAGAAAGCCAACCCTGGCGTCATCAGCATAACCAGAGCTGTAGAAGTCGCGACCCAAGCGATATCCCCATACCATACATTCAAGCGTCCCCAGGTTCATTCTTGATAGGTAGATGCTTGAAGTTCATTTACTTACTATTTAAATTTAAGTTGTGATGCGATGTGTTCTTGCATGCGATTCGCGGAAGAGATAAAAGTCGAAGTCACAAGTTCATTTTGGGGCATTTTGAGTTGTCTAAACCGAGCCATTCTTGGTCATTGGCGCCGTCAGATTTGAGAGTTGTTGCGAGAAAGAACTTGTATCGAAAGACTTCAGCTGTGTTGGGATTCACGGCCGGGTGGTTGGCCTTGCTAGCATTGCCCTACGTTTATTCTCTTATAGTCCCTTTGATGTATTTTTCTGCGGTATTAATGATGGTGGGCGGTGTCTTGGTTTGGATTCGAAATACCAAACCAGGTGTTGCGTTAATCGTCGTTGGATCGTTCTTGGGCGGATTCTTCGCATTACCTTCGTTGCTCTGGAGACTACTGGCAACTGCTCTGGGTAATGGAGCCTACGATTTGCCCTTGCTGCCACTTGGTACGCTTCTGCCTATAGCTAGCCTGATACTAGGGGTATTAAGCTTAGAACCACCGAAGGCAAAACTCCCACAAGCACAAGAAGCTTGAGAAGCAAGCGTGCGCCACTGCTAGCGCGCGCTCTCGCCTGTTTTTGGGCATATTTGGCATGTTCGTGAAGCGGGACTTGTACCCATTTGGGTGCGAATCTCTCCCGGACTTACTGGCAAACTCTTTTGCGAAGGTTATCTAGTTGACGCACCTGGGCAAAATATCCTTCAATGTAGGCCAGCATGAATGGAAGGTCATTTTGCCGGCAAATTCGTGCCAAAATCCCATTCCCGGCGCTCGTTTTCAAGACAATTTTAGTTTACTGCAAAGGCTCTGTCACATGCTAGTGCTATCGTAAAATGAGAATACGTAGAAAATCTTGTCAACCAATCAGTCGCGTGTGTTTCAAGCTAACACGTGACTCACCTTCGTTCGCGTTACACGGAATCTTATTTATTTCTCTGACTTTTGGCTACGGCAATCTGCCCGCGGGAAATAGCAAGTTATTAGAGGATGGATCGTCTTTCCTTGCAATCGGGTGGCGCACTATTTTTGGAGGTAAGCGATCCAGCCAACATGCGGTGGTTCTATGTTGATCTGCCACATTAAAGCGATCAACTCGCCGAAATGGTGAATGCATTCGAGAGCAACATGGATTAAAACGTCTTCCACTCGCACTTGTACAGGGGGCATGTCCATCCTCTGGACTTCCACTTTTCTTTCAAGCTCAGCAGGAGTCACCCTCGCAAGGTAGGTCACGGTCTTAGATTCAACTTCTTCAAGTCGTTTCCTAATGGAAGCAATATCATTAGACTCGTTGGCGTTTCGTGAACTCCACTCTTTTGTGCGGCCTGGAATGACGTAGTTGACCATTCTGTCTTCAGCATCAAGCGTGTGCAAGAGAATGTTCTTCATGGAATCGAAGCTTGCCCCACGATCCTTCGTGACCTCCTCCCAAGGAAGTGTCGCAAATCGGTCCATATATCGATGTCTGACTGCGTGACAATATTCCAGAAGATTTCTTGAATCCATATGACTCGCATCTTGAATAATAATCGGGTGAAAAAAGTAAATAACAGTTGAGGTAATACCTGAAGACTGGTTATACAAGAAACTGCCTACAAAATGGGTCCGAAGAGATATTATTATCAAAAAACGTAGTAAGAGTATCTCATTTCCGCCTTGGTCGTAGTAGCGCGGCTAACATTTATGTGACAACTTGTGCCATATTAGAGTGCTACGTGGAATCTATAGAAGGTGATTGCGGGATGGAAAAGAGCGTCTTGTTTAGATCGCTTGCAAAGAAGGCAGACGAAATAGTGAAG
>DATHCB010000169.1:0-13890 GCA_035319765.1 Bathyarchaeia archaeon | reverse complement strand
TGACTAAAGGATTTATGGCATATGTCGACGATGTCAAAATTGGAAGGCTGACTCCGCTTAGGCTTCTGAGAAAATTCGCCGAAGCTGGTTCTGAAAACAAGTTTTGGTCAAGTTATGACTCTTTTGGCGAATTTCAATTGCGCTTTGCAAAGGATAAACATGGGCAGGAGCCGTATGCTGGACTTGAGAGCTATGGACCATACGATTTGGAGCGTAATCGCAGACTGGATGAGGTTTTCGTTACAATCTTTAACTTCTCTCCAAGAATCTCAGGAGAGAATGTTCAGACTTTCTACAAAGACTTAGTTGAAGGCGTGCCACGTAGACCAGGCTTCGTGGGAATGAATAGGCTTTTTAAGATTAATATTAGAAGATTTGTCGAGGACGTAATTCAAAAAGATATTAAAAGCTCCTTAACTCGTTTGAGACGAACGCCTCACATTGCAATAATTATAACTCAATTAAGCGGAGAAAAAAACGTTAGGCAATATAGGCCGTTTAAGCAAGAGTTGACTCTTGAAGGTATTCCATGTCAATTTGTTCTTGATAGAAATATTGGTCCCAACGCATCTCTCTCGAAGTATTCAGGTTATCTTAAGAATCTTGCACTGTGCATCTACGCAAAGCTTGGCGGGGTGCCATGGATATTGGATCACTCATTGGGTGATGGAAAATGCTTTCTAGGGCTTGCAGCGATTTTTCGAAAAAAGAGAGTCTACATGTCCTTACAGACCTTCGACCACTTCGGTCAGTGGCTTGGTGGATGGACAGAACAGACGGATATTAGAGATTATTCGCAGGTTTTGGAGCGTCGATTCAAGGAGGCTTTGAAATTGTATGAGGGACTTTACGGGAGACCCGCAAATGTAATAGTCCACAAAGATGGCGAATTGCTGCATGATCTTGAAATGCCTGTCCTCAATAAAGTGACAGAGATCGATTCCAAAATCGTCAGCGTTAAGAAATTGGGATTTCAACGAATGTACGATACTTCTATTGAAGACTACAGAGTCAATCGAGGAACCTATTTGCAAGTCTCATCCAACGAGGCAATGCTCGTTACCAGCGGACCTCCACATCATTTCCAAGGCGCACAGAAACCCCTTACAATAGATATAAAGAACCCGAGCAACCCTGATCCGATATTGATTAAAGAGATTTGCAAAGAGATTTTCCAATTATCCCTAGTCTACGGAGGATATACATTGGCCATAACATCCAAACCTATCACCACACATTTTGCTAGCACTGCTGCTAGCTTGGCTGCAAACTATGAAATCAAAGAGAATCCTCATCTCTGGAAGAAGGCGTGGTTTCTGTAGATTTGCAGGGGCGTATGGATGCTTTGGGGAAGTAAGACAGCCGAGGGATAATGGCAGGCTAGATCATTCTGTCACCTACAATATCTTTTGAACAGCTGAAACAATCCGTTTTTCCGATCCCTGATATGCCCGTCGTGCCCTCCCATGCTTGGGGTCTATTGACTCAGTAACGCTCTTAACAAGATCTTCGACTGTTTTCTGGTTATTTTGCTCGTACTGAATAATGAGTACCGTATACTCCGTAGTTGCCATTTTACCAAATCCAAATTCGTCGTTCTTGAATTAAGGCGGATAACACGCTTATCCATTCTTCTTTAAGAAACGTTTTCGTTTTTCTACTATCTCGCTAGATCGAAAACTTGCGGGGCTCAGCATATGAAAAAGGGGGGGTTGCGGGAGATTTCGCCACTTCCGAGCTTTGTAGTCACAAGCGCGCGCTTGCGGAAGCTGCGACGTATATCTAGGGAGATTCTATGATTGATGGAATACTTCTTTGATAGCATTTGTTACTGTAATGAACGTCTCTTCGGCTTGTTCTTGCGAGAGAATTCTCTCCGGGTGTTCAGTTGCATTTCTTTTTTCGCGAATGTAATGCAGGTAGCCCATCAGTGTCTTGTCTACGTCAGAGCGCTCCGTGAGTTTGTCCAAAATATCTTTTAGCCCTATTCTTACTGGCTTCTCTTGGAATTTGAGCTCGTAGTATTTCCTGACAGCATCTTCGGCCGCTCTAAGCGATATCATGGCCGCCGGGGTCGCAAATCCGCATCTCAAGCATTTCATCGCATCGTTCAAGTCGCTCTTCGCAGTTTCAGAAAGCTTCGAGGCGAGATCGTATCCCAGGTAGCTGTCAATACCAAGCTCCAACAGTTCTGGTCTGATTGTTTTTGGAGGCGGCGATAGGACATTAAGTCGTTGCGTTAGCTGATTCTTGTCTGCTCGCAGAGTCCATATCTGGCTTTGCATGTCTGTTTTTTCTTTTGTAAGGCTTTTAAGATCATTTTCCAAATCTTCGATCCGTTTGTGAGAGTTGTAGATACCGTTAACCAGGAGCTCCGAAGGCAAGGCCGATAGGCTAAGGGGATATGGGCGATTCTTTTCGTCCAAGAGCCCCATTTTCTTCAGCTTTGCAATGGTTAGATTGAACATGTCCCAGGAACTCGTGTTAAGAGATTTTTCTTTTATTAGACTGTCAATCTGTCCCATTACGTCCTGGTGCTCTACCCTTCCTCTGGCAAGAGCTAAGCCCATGACTGCTTTTTCAAAGTCATCAAGATCCATGGAGTTTGGCACAGATTCCACCGTTTTCACGGTTTCGTAATTTTGTCTTAAAAGAGTTATTAATCTTCAAACCTAACCCAGTCGAAGAAGTAGGACTAAACATTTTGAATCTAGCGCGCCCTGTCTTCTTCCTGCTTTTGGCGCCATCAGATCGCGTCAACTAGGTCCTTGAGCCGTTGGAGTTCCTCTTCGGTTATTTGCCTCTTCAGGTCTATAGTCTACGCGCGCGGAGTGGCATAGGAAAGGGGCTATGCGCACGCTCATCTTGATCGTGCGAGAGGTGCTCCTGCCCCCAAAAAAGAATTAAATATAATTGCATGACAATTTGGGCGTATCCTTTATGGAGGGATGGCTATGGAAAATGAAGAGAGATCAATGGACCCTTTGACGATTAATGACCTGAAGCAGTTGAGAGAGTTGGCATTAAGAGAGCACGAAAGCTTCTTCGAAAGGAATCCGCATCTGAAACATGCTTATCACGGCTCGCTTATCGGGATGTTTTTGTGTCAAGGGGCAGCCTCTCATTACTTGAATCCCACGGTGGGATTAAGAGACTTCGATATATGGCATTTTTACGTGGGGAGTTCAGAGATTAGTTTTCCATACAGGGCGCACAGGAAAGTTGAAGACGGCTATAAAGGTAGATCAATAGATTTTCTCAAAAGGTCAATTTCTAAAGATGTATTTGCTTCCTGTTCCGGCCGACCAGATAGAACTTTGATGAAATATCTGCTTGAGAGGAACACCAAAACCAAACGAGAATTACTGAAGAAGGCTATAATTGGACTCTATCCAAACGTTCTATTCGCCAGAGTTCTCTGGAAAGGAAAGGGCTTGTAGGACATTCGCAAAACACGTTGAGTTAAGGCAATTTTGTAGAAAAAGGGGAATGTGCGGTAGATTTCGCCACTTCCGAGCTTTGTAGTCACAAATTGTTAGTTCATATCACAAAATGCATGTCTCGTTTCCTGAACGACCCACCTTCCAAGGCTATGGATTGGTCAAAGCCTTGCAAACGCAACCTCAAATCATGGCGACGTTCCTTCGCGGGCCAAATCCAGATTGTAACTGTAGCAATTTTAGCCCAAAAATTGGAACTACAGCAAGGTATGTGCACTTAGTTCAGAAAGGACTGCTTATACCGAGTTGATCGGCAATTGTCCTTAGGTCTTCAACAACTTTGGGGTTTAGAGGAATTCCTGTTTTAGCCAGCTTCTCAGTTTCTTCGAACTCTTTCTCTCCATGAATGTAAATTCGATCGGCTCCATCGGCCTTGGGCGCACTCTTCAATCTGTTAATGAGATCGTCCATGTCACGCTTGAACTCGTCTTTTGGGCGGAATGCATCGACGCGCATGGCCCCGAAGAAGTGGCCGATGCCCGACGGCAGCGGTTTTCCACTTTTATCCTTTGGGTATACACGATTAGAATACAGGGCTCCAGGAAGTATGGCGCTGAAAATCTCCACGGCAAGGGCCAGGCCGTAGCCCTTATGCCCGCCAGATTCTTCAAGTGCGCCTCCCAATGGGACTAGGCCTCCGCCACGTCGATTGATGATGTTTTGAAGAACTCGCGCTGGATCGGTCGTGGCGACACCCCTCTCGTTAGTTGCCCAGTTCGTTGGAATTTGCTTTTCAAGTCGCGCGTACACTTCTATCTTGCCGCGCGTTACCGTGCTCGTTGACATGTCTAGAACAAAAGGTCTCTCTTTCCCCGCGGGCGCAGTGATCGCTATCGGGTTCGTACCAAGCATCGCGTTTCTGGCGAAAGTCGGCACAACTATAACTTCCGTATTAGTCATGCAGAAGCCTATCATATCTTCAGCTAGAGCCATCATTGCGTAATAGCCTGCTATTCCAAAGTGGTTAGAGTTCCTGACAGCGACAAACCCAACAGAATGCTCTCGGGCCTTAGAAATCGCAAGCTTCATGGCCCTATAGGAGACGGGTTGACCCAGTCCGGCATCTCCATCTATAGTGGCAGTACAGGGCGTTTCATGGACTACTTTCGGGTTCGATTTGGGTTTCATCATCCCCTGCTGGATCCCAGAAACATAGCGACTCATGCGTGCTACACCGTGTGAATCTATCCCCCGCAAGTCTGCCTCCACCAAAACATCGGCAGTTATCCTCGCATCGACACTGGGTACTTTCAATCTTTCCAATGCTTTGGCACAAAAGGACTTCAGCTTTTCTACCATCACGCGCTTATCGGTTTGAGTCAATTCATGTCTGCTCCCCGTTCTCTCTAATATCTTATTATCTATTGATTTCATGCTGGTAAATATAGGAAACGTACTCTCCTATAGCTGGCGCCGCCGTCAAACCCGGAGATTCAATGCCGATAAGGTCTATCAGGCCGAAAAAGCCTCTGTCGGCTTCATGCCTTATGACAAAATCTCTGAAAGGATCGGTTGGCCCTTGAAGTTTTGGTCTTATACCAGCTGAGTCCGGCTGTATTTCACGCTCTTTGATGAGAGGCACGAACCTTACCACGTCCTCGCGAAACTCCTTCTCGGTAGACTCAACCTCATAACTGTCGTGGTCCACATAGTAAGCGTTCGGCCCAAGCCTGACTGATCCAGCCATGTCCGGCGTCAAGTGAATACCCAAACCAGCACCTTTCGGAACCGGATAAACCAGCATTTTCACAGGCGGCCTGCCTCCAACTCTGAAGTAATCTCCCTTGCAGTGATGCAAGCGGTAGCCGAGCTTGTCCACATCTAATCCAGCCATCGCAGCAATTTTATCGGAGTCAAGACCTGCGCAGTTAACAACAGTCTTGGCAGTTACCGTGAACTTCTCGCCCTGGCTCACTCCTCCGACTTCAAATTCGCCATCCACTTTTCTTAGACTTACTACTTCGGTCCCAGCTGCTAGAACCGCATTGTTCTTGCTTGCTTTTGCAAAGTAGTGATTCATAAGCTCGTCAGGTTCGACTATACCGGTTGAGGGCGAAAAGAGTGCCTTCTCAACGTCCACGTTTGGTTCCAGCTTCTTGACCTCCTCTCGTCCCAGAAATTTCAATGCTTCCGAGCCGTTGTCTTGCCCCTGTCGCATCAATTTTTCCAGCTCGTCCACTTCATCCTCCGTAATAGCGACAGTCAGTTTTCCAAGTTTCTTGTAAGGGATTCGATGCTTCTCGCATATATCATACGTCATCACGTTTCCTTCAACACACAATTTCGCCTTGAGAGAACCCCTCGGGTAATGTATACCAGAATGAACCACGCAGCTATTGTGACTGCTAGTTTCCTGCCCGAACTTCGCATTCTTCTCCAGAACGTAGACCGATTCGCTTTTCTCTGACAGCTTCCAAGCAACAGCTAAGCCTACAACGCCTGCTCCTATGATAACTATCTTTGCCGATTCCATTAGCACCTATCAAAAAAAGAACGCTAATAAGCCTTTAGGTATGATCACACCAACTATCTCCTTCATGCAAGCGGAATTTCCTCGCCCAAAGAAAAGGACAGTTCGGTAGGAGGTTAGAACTTTGCAAGAAAGTTTACGTTGTTTGTGTGACGACGATCGCGCGCGTCACCAGGTCGCATAGCAATCATGTTTTTTCATTCAAAGCCGCGAATAGTTTGCGCATCTGCTTGAAGGTCTCTAGATACTCCATTCCTCGTTTCGTTATCTTATACGCTTTGGAGTCATCGTTGTTTTCTTCCCTTGCAAAGCCTTTCGAAGCCAAAAACGTCAAAATTCTCTTCGCTCTATCCACAGGCAGGTTGGCACCGTAAGAAGCTCGAGTGAGCGTGCACTGCTGTCTCTTCGCGATAGTGCGTAGCAGGTCAGCGTAGATTTCATACTTCGTTCTTCTATCCAAGCTTGACAACCGTGTTTTTTCTAGTTTCAAACTGGACTTTGTTCGTGATTGTGGTTTGCTTTTCGCCTTCTTTCTCTAAACAGGCTCTTATGAAGCCGTAGTATTCTGGGTCTGGTTTGCCCGGTCGGCTTCTGAATTCGCCGTGAAACTGAGAGGCGAAGAAAAAGTATTTATCTGACAGTTCTAGCGTCTCGATGCGTCTTCCATCGGTGCTCGTGCCGGAGAAGATTAGCCCATTTTCTTGAAGCGTTTTCCAATAATCTTGGTTTACCTCGAATCGATGACGATGCCGCTCGTAAACTTCGTCATTGTCATATAATTGATACGCAAGGGTTCCTTTCTTAATGACAATCTTGTGTGCACCCAGCCGCATGCTTCCGCCCTTCTCCTCCACCCCCCGTTGTTCCGGCATCAAATCTACCACGGGATGTTTCGTTTCCTGATTAATCTCCGTACTGTTTGCATCTCTCAAACCACAAACATGACGTGCATATTCCACGATGGCCAACTGAAAACCAAAACAAACGCCTAAAAACGGCACGTCCTTCTCCCTTGCGTATTGAATCGCAGCAATTTTCCCCTCGGCACCCCTGGAGCCAAACCCGTAGGGGATGAATATTCCATCGAAGTCTTTTAACGCCTCAAGTTCCTCGGGCTTCTCCTCGAATTTTTCCGCCTCCATAAACGAAATTTGCACTCGAGTTTGGCACACAGCTCCTGCATGGCGTAATGCCTCAGTCATGCTGACGTAACTGTCAGACAGACCAGCATACTTTCCAATCAGGGCAATCCTTACTTCACATTGAGGCTTCACTATGGCGCCTACGAATTCTTCCCAATCAGTCCATTTTGGAGTTCGCTCAGGCAAGTCGAGACGTTTTATTATAAAATCGCCCATGCCCTGCCTGTCCAAAATGAGGGGCACTTGGTAGATAGTGGGCACATTGTATGAGCAGAATACTCCTTTTTCAGGAATCGTCCCGAACAAAGCAATTTTGTTCAAAGCCTCTTTATCGATCATCTTGCTACATCTTGCAACTATTGCGTCTGGTTGGATACCGATGCGGCGGAGTTCGTTTACGCTGTGCTGAAGCGGTTTGGTCTTCATCTCATCCGTGACGTCTAGAATGGGTACGAGTGCAACATGCACGTACAGAGTGTTCTCGTATCCTTCTTCCAATCTCATTTGACGGATGGCTTCGAGGAAAGGCAAGCCCTCGATGTCGCCGACTGTTCCACCGCACTCTGTCAGGATCACGTCAACATCAGTCTGGATGCCGACTTGGCGGATTCTATGTTTAATCTCGTTGGTGACGTGCGGCACGATTTGCACGCATCTTCCGAGATAGTCACCGCGTCGCTCCTTGTGAATAACAGTATCATAAACGAGGCCAGTGGTTAGGTTGTTATTCTTGGTAAGGTCCAAGTTGAGAAATCGTTCGTACCAGCCTAAGTCGAGGTCGGTTTCGCCTCCATCTTCCGTGACGTAGACCTCGCCGTGCATGTAAGGATTCATTGTGCCCGCGTCAACGTTTACGTAGGGATCGATTTTTATTGCGGTGCATTTAAAACCCCTTGCCTGCAGCATTTTACCGATGGAAGAAGTGAGTATTCCCTTTCCAACCGAAGACAAAACGCCACCGGTAACAAAGATATATTTAACCATTCCTTATCTCCCGCAATAACAGACCCATAAACCCCGCTACTCTTTTAAAACCTTTTACCGCCTTCTCTTTGGCATTCAACGTGTCAAAGGCTCGAACTCAATAGGCTTGGTTTTCCAAGTTATGTTATTGACAGTGTCTTCTTTCACTCATATCAGCAGACAAAAAATGTCTATGGCATTGATGAGATCGCTTTGGTGCGCATCGAGAACGTGTGTTTTTAGGCGAAGGCTTTCACATGCCTTCTCTTTTGTCACCTTACTCTGACGTATTTGTATGCTTCTGTGGAATTTTCAAAGCAGTAGTGCACTCTCTGAAAGTTTTTGCGAAACTCGGCAACGTCCTGCTTGACTTTCTCAACATTTTCCTTGTCAATTACGACTCGTTTTACGAATTCTGCGATCTCTGGCATCTCGGATTCTTTCATCCCGAGTCTTGTGATCTCTGAGGTCCCTAGCCTTATTCCGCCCGGATGCATGAAGTGCCTTCCTTCTTTGATGTCCCATGGTAATAGGTTGCGGTTGATGATTATGTTCGCTTTCTCTAATGACTCTTCGACAGTGCCGCCGTCACCTTGTTTGGTTATGTCGATGAGGATCACGTGCGATTCAGTGAAGCCTTTGTGTTCCGCTAGGACCTTGAAGCCCCGCTCATACAAGGCTTGGGCCAAGGCTTTCGAGTTCTTGACAATCTGCCGCGAGTACTCCGCTCCGAACTCTAGCATCTCCGTGGCTGCAATCGCCAAAGCCGCCACTGAGTGAAGGTGATGATTGCTCACCATACCAGGAAACACAGCGCGTTTGATTTTGTCAGCATGTTTGTCCCAAGAAACTACGCTGCCGTGTTGTGGTCCAAAGAACGTCTTGTGTGTGCTAAGGCTCATCACGTCCGCGTCCTCTCGCAACGGGTCTTGGAAAACTCCGCCGGCGATTAGTCCTGAAACGTGGGCGGCGTCATAACCAATTGTTGCGCCGATTTCATGGATCGTGCTGGCTAATTCTTTAACTGGATGAGGGAACGGGAAAACACTTGCACCAAACATCACCAGTTTAGGAGCTTTGCCATCCTTAGCCAGCTGTACGATCTTTTCCTTGGCCTTGTCAACGTCTATGTTTAATTCTTCATAGTCAAGCGGTAAGTATTCCACTTCAAGACCGTGAACCGCCCCAGCGGTGCCGCCAAGGCTCTTCTTTCCCATGGTGATGTGTCCGCCGCTCGGTATTGCCAGGGCCATCATAACATTGCCGGGTTCTGTAAACGCTGTATAGACGACAAGATTTGCAACCACACCCGAAATGGGTCGAACATCCACGAATTCAGCCTTGAACAAGCGCCTCATCAAGTCCGCGCACAAAAGCTCCACCTTGTCGATGTATACACATCCAGCGTAGACTCTCTCCCCTGGCCAGCCTTCGGCGTAACGGTTGCCAAAATCGCTTATCAACGCCTCTCGCACTGATGGGCTCGGTATGTTCTCACTTGCGATTAGGGGTATGTTTTCTCTAAACCAGCTATGGTGATTTTGCAGCAATTCGAATGTTTTCTCATATTGCTCGCGAACTGACATCGGTTTCACACTCGTGTCATACCAGTTTGCGTTGAGGAATAAAAGCTTTGAACCGGAATGCTTTACGCAACGTTAATTACCGAGTCAGCCATTAGAATGCCCTTGAGAAAAGGACATGTCGTCGAGACGAAAGAAAAAGAAAGGCTCGCCTATGCCGGCGCAAAGTGCTGGTCTACTTAGGTTCTTCGAAGAAGAGACTGAGGGAATCAAGATGCGGCCTGAGCTTCTTATCGCCTTCGCGTTTGGCTTGATTATCGTGGCGATTGTTGCCCTTCGTATCTAGCGTGTTTTGTGCAAGATTTCGATGCGCTGAACAGAATTTAGATTAATGAGAATTTCGCTCTTCTCTTCCCTGGCTGTTACCTGTGGAATTGGCTGAGCTATTGTGGCACGCAATACCACTGCCTCAGCGTTTGAAAGCCATATTCCAGGAGGTTCATGAGTGACCGCTACCAATTCACCTTCTAACCCGTGAGTTTGCCCCAGTACGACAAGTACTCTTTTGCCAATGTTGTGTTCGAGCATGTGGAATATGCTGGGCGGTAGTGATCCTTCTGGCATAAGAGTTCAGCATCACTTGCTATACCTCGACTCGGATAAAACTCTATCTCAAAAATTCTTCGAGCAAACAATTCTTTTGCCAAGTCTGCCCGTTTTTTCGTGTCTTTCAAACTCCCTTTTTTGAGAAAAAGATCAACTGTGCACTCTACCCTTAAAGGGTGATGCCGATTTTCGTAACTTTATATTTGCCAACCACGATCTATGAGCATTCGCTGAAGTGCTCTTACTATGGCTCCTAGTGGCTCGCAGCAGGACTACCTCGACCAAGCAGTGAAACGCTATTCTTCCTTGTTCACTTTGCCTTCTCACAGTGAAATCTTAGTATATCTTGGGTTACTCTGTTTCTTCGGCGGTTTCTTAACGGTCATTCCATTCAGCAAACCTTTTTTTGGAGTTGCCTTGGGCACTGGCTTCTTCTTCATCACGATTTTTTCTGATTTTGTTATCTGCCGACTGCTACGCTCGGAGCCCATTTACGATCAAAGACGCTGCGATGCGGTTTCTCTTTTTTCAAATATTGTTTGGTTCCCTTTGATGTTTTTGGGTACTGTTCTTGCTTTATACTTTCGGAGCGATGGCGTGTGGTTGAGATTTTTTCTTTTAGGTTTTTGTGCTGCGTTACTTTTGCGGCTTCTTGTCTATTCATCGACTCTTTTCAGTAGGTTTACGCATGCTGTTTTTTCAGCTTTATTTCAGCCTCTCTTGTGGATAGTTTTTCTGTATTCTTTGTGGCGTGCGATGACTAGCAAGAGGCTTGGTTTTTCCTTCTTCGTTTTTCCACTTGTTTCGATTCCGATAATCGTGGTGACGATTTTTTTCTTCATCTACTTCATTAACCGTGTCGGAAAGGAGACAGTTGGTGTTTCTTCCATGCTGCTTTTGAAATCTTTTCTAGTAAACTGGATCGAAGATGTTAACGGCCCTTTAGAGAATGTTCTTGAAACTCTGGGCACTGAACGGTCAATGGATGTTTCTTTGCTGGTTTTCCAGACGGAAAAAGCCGTGAAGGCGGTTATGGTCATTCCGGCGCTTCATCCTGGCCCCTTCAAGAATGTCGGCAGCAGTCTTTTTCCATATCTGATCCAATCTGCACTAGAACAACGGCTGAATTGCGTCGTGTCAGTTCCCCACGGTTTGTTTGGCCATGAGTTGGACTTGGCTTCTCAAGCTCAAAATCAAAAAGTTCTTGATACAATCTTAAGCTCACTCAACTTTCAAAAGTCTGAGAAAGAGGCGTCGTCATTTATTCGGGCTAAAAGTGGCGTTGCAAGTGCTGGTTGCCAGGTCTTCGGGGATTGTGCCCTCTTGTTCTTGACTGTTGCGCCGGCGACTACTGAAGACTTGCCCTCCGAGCTTGGTTTCTTAGCAATTCATGAAGCCGAGAAAAAGGCGCTGACCTCAGTGGTCGTTGTTAATGCTCACAATAGTATTAACGGCGATCACAATTCGATGGAAAATATAAGCCGGTTGAAGGAAGCAGTAATTGAGAGTCTAGACAAGGCTGCAGAGGCGAAGCGTT
This sequence comes from Bathyarchaeia archaeon, assembly GCA_035319765.1. Taxonomy (GTDB): domain Archaea; phylum Thermoproteota; class Bathyarchaeia; order Bathyarchaeales; family SOJC01; genus DATHCB01. The sequence goes on along the minus strand of DATHCB010000169.1, from coordinate 2,149 downwards.
TCGCGATTGGGGTCGGTGCCGCCAAAGTGGTGCCAAAGGAGTTTAGTCTTGAGGACGGCATGGGGCCAGGTGGAATCAGCGTAATCGTAGTGCATCTGGAAGGGCAAACAACGGCTTACGTGACCATTGATGGCAATAACATGATCTCTGGGCTACGAGAAAAAATCCTCAGCACTCTTAAGCCTCTAGGTATCGATGATGGCGAAATATTGACTACTGATACACACGCGGTAAGCGCTGTTGTTCTTAATCGACGCGGCTATCATCCTGTCGGAGAGGCCATAGACCAAGAAAGACTTATGGAATACGTAAGAAACGCCGTTTCGATTGCACTCAAGAACCTAGAACCTGCAGTAACGTCATGGCAAACAGTAACCGTGCCAGGTGTGAAGGTCATTGGCGCGGAACTGATCCAAGCTTTAAGCACGCTAACAGATAAAGCCGCGAGACAAGCACAGAAAGCAGCAGCTTTCTTGTTTCCAATCGCAGGCCTTATTTTAGTAATTCTATCCTTAATTCTCTAATTCTTTAACGGTACGGAGACTGGCATGTTACACTTTTTGAGTAGCAGGTTCCAGTGCTTGTCCACATCATCTTGAATCTCCTTGATCACATACTCGAATCTTGGAGTGAACAGGTGTGCAAATCGTCGTTGAGTCTTGAGGTATTCTGTAACGGGCTTCTTCTTCTCTGGTCTAAGCGCGATCGCCTTGCTCTGCGGGGACAAGACATACTCGCCGTTTACGACTTCCCACAGAGGAAATATGCAAGTTTCAACTGCTAATCGAGCGATTTCGACCGTTTTGTTCGTCTCGGATCGCCAGCCTCTCGGGCATGGAGCAAAGAGGTGAAGAAAAGCTGGTCCCTTCGCATCCAAGCCTTTCTGCACTTTCGCAATAACGTCCAGCCAGTATCCGATGGAAGCTGTGCCTACGTATGGAATCTCATGCGCCACCATGATTTCTGCTATGGGTTTCTTGTATTGGACTTTTCCGGGAATTACCGAGCCAGCGGGTGATGTTGTCGTTGAAGCACCGTGAGGTGTTCCACCGCTTCTTTGTATGCCAGTGTTCATATAACCCTCGTTATCGTAGAGAACATAGAGGAAATCATGGCCTCTTTCGGCAGCGCCTGAGAGTGCCTGTAAACCAATATCATAGGTACCACCGTCTCCAGCCAGGGCAATAACGTCAACATGCTCATAGCCTAAACGATTCTTCCTCTGCATGGCTTTAATGGCAGCTTCGATGCCTGACGCATTAGCGGCGGCGGTTTCAAACGCCGTGTGCACCCATGGAACCTTCCAAGCGGTGTAGGGATAAATTGTGGAAACCACTTCCATGCATCCGGTCGCTTCCGTAACAATCGTCGGCCCACGAAGCGCCTTCATAATATACCTCAGTGCAATCGCAGGACCGCAACCAGCGCATGCTCGGTGGCCTGAGGTGAATAGTTCAGGTTTTTCTGCCAGTTCTTTTATCGTCACCATTTTGTTCAAATCCCCTATTCCCTCACTCCTGCGAACTGGACAAGCTTCTTAACTTGGCCGGTTTTGGAGATTTCGTCGAGCTCTTTGTAGATGTTTTGTATAATTCTTGGGGGCATGTCTCTACCACCCAGTCCATAGATGTAATTGACCATGGGTGGACGCGTTTCCATATCATACAGGATGTGGCGGATTTCATGAAACAGTGGACCTCCGTTTCCCCCCACACTGTTGCTCCTGTCCATGACCGCTAGGGCTTTCATGTCTATCAGGATCTTCTGAATATCTTCAATCGGCATTGGTCTGAAAGCCCGAATCCTTAATACTCCTGCCTTCATTCCTTGTGTTCGAAGCTGATCCACAACGGTCTTCGTCGTCCCTGCAACTGATCCGAGACACACCGTGGCAATTTCAGCGTCCTCCAGACGATAGCTGTCAACAAAGGCGTTCCCATAACGCCGTCCCGTTAATTCTGCGTATTCGTCATGGACTTCTTTGATGATCTTTGGTGCTTGATGCATAGCGTCTTCTTGTTGGCGCTTATGTTCAAAGTAATAGTCTGGCAGGTCTAATGGACCGACTGTTAGTGGGCGAGCTGGGTCGAGCTTGAAGGGAACTGCGTTGCCTTCGGTATCTGTCACGAGGGGAAATTGTCTAGTGCCC
>DATHCB010000168.1:0-7688 GCA_035319765.1 Bathyarchaeia archaeon | reverse complement strand
GCGTAGTTCCTGTGGACTGATATTATCATTCTGTTGGCATCCAAGTTTGAACCTATGCCTGTTGAAGCATAGATGATGCTGTTGCTAAACTTCTCAACCAGCGCGTGAGCTTTGATTATTTCCGCAGGATTGATCTCTCTTTTGTTGAAAGTAACCGCTAAAATCTCAAACCCTGCCTTTCCCAAGTCCGGGATAACAGAAAATGAAAGGCCGTAATCCTTCTGCATCTTTTTAAGAAGCCTAGAAACTGTAGGTTGAGAAACTCCAATAATCTTGCCAAGCTCTCTGTCACTTCTTCTGGAATCCTTGGCCAATTCAAAGAGGAGCTTTCGCTCGATATTTTTCAACTGATCTGCCTCCATCTGACTATTCTTGGGCTACTTTTAAGGCTGTCACCGCCAGCACTCATGAGATTGATCGTTTGACAGGTCAATGAAGATTTTCTTAGCGCGCGCTGCGTTTTGTTTAATTCTGAGAATTTGTTATTTGAGTATGTTACGAAGGAAGAGGGTATGAAGCCGGAGATTTACGATTTTGTACTTCTCGCTTTGAGGAAAGAGCTTGAGGGGGAAGGCTACGACCCGCATGAAATTGAAGCATTGATAATGAACTATTCTTGGTTCATGAGCGAATACTCCCTGCTGAGATTCTTGCAGAGAAGCGAATTGCCAATAGACGAGTTTCGCCGAAGCTTAGACTTTCTTGTAAAACGTCACGAAGCCCTCGGGAAAGAAATAAAATCGCGAACAATTGTTCTGGACATAGGATGCGGCTTGGGGCTCCTTGCATGCTCCTTGGCAAAGAAAAAATGCCAAGTTTTTGGTACTGACACTGAAGAACAAAATATCAGAGTCGCCAAGCGCCTATCAGAAATGCTAAACGTCAGCAAATACTGTACTTTTCAAAATGCAGAGTCCACCACCCTGTCATTCAGCCCAGCGACATTCGACTACGTGGTCTTAAGCTGGACACTTCACGACATAAAACTGGATGATCACGAGCCATTACTTTCAGAATGTTTACGCGTTCTCAAGAAGGATGGTCAACTTCTGGTACTTGATCAGGCAAGTCAACTTGATTTCGATCAACTGCAAGAAACAATGTCAAAACGACTCGCGGACAGAGTGCAACGAAGAATCATCTCAAACGTTTATGACCATGGTGCCCGATCAAATGCAACACTTGCGGTATATCAGAAAAGATCCGTTCTCAATGCGGAAGCATGACTATGTCCGCCCCGGTAGGGGTGCTTTTACAGCGGCGTAGACGGCTAGCCCGCGCACCGCTTAGTGGGATCGCAGCAAAGGGCATCGAGAAGAAACTCAAGAAGCTCGGGTTCAAAATAGCCATGCCGCTCTGGTCGCCTACGTGGGAGGCAAGATAAAAGAGATAGGCCTGAAAAAAGGAGAAATGGAGAAAGCCAAGAAATACGCCGAAGACCTAGCGAACGAACTTCACCAATAAGAATTACTGCCTCCGCTATCTCTTGCGTTTGACTTTGAAAATCCGCCAGATTTGCACTGTTGTTTCTTTTCTGAGTTGAGGATCTTAACTCGTTTAGGGATAGGACCAGGCCATAAAATGACACAAAGAAAGAGGGAACTAGATCCGCTTGGTTAGGAGCATAGAGTTTGCTTGAGTCTACACAGGCTTTATGGGTTTTCAATCACGGTTCTAGTCGTGGTGACTATTTTCGTCACTTTTGCCTGTTCGACGTTCACCCAGACGAGTGCTCTGCCCGTGCTTGTAGTATTCTGACTGGTCGTGCTCTGGGTTAGCGTGACGATGGCGCTCGTAGCTACGAAAGTGACCGTGCCGTTGGCTCCAACCGTGGCGGTTATGATCGGCCTGACGCTCGTAACGTTATAGCCGCTAGTGATCAGATTCTGCACATCAGTGTTCTTCTCCGCTATGCTGATAACGTTGTCCTTAAACGCCTGGCTAACGTTTAATGACCCCCCGAACCCGCCAAACCCGGTCCAGCCACGACACCGATGGCCGAAGAATGGCTGCGGACCTAGGGAGGTGCCGTTGTAATAGATCATGGGGTTCGATGATGCGATCGTAGCATTGTTTTCAGAGCAAGTGTATGCGTAGGCCGCAACCCCTGACAAAACTGCGGCCAGAACAAGCACCGTAGAAACCATCACGATCTTGGTCTTTTTCTCCAGTTCAGTCACCTCACTTGCTGTTTTTTCTCGAACACTCAACCATCAACTGCCCCATTTGGCTATAAAGGGCTATTTCAGAATTACACCAAATTTCGTGCCCAATCTAATCTGATGCACGTTTCCAGAAGTCCAGAAGACCTGCTTGTTGCAAAAGAAAGCGAAGACGAAATACAGTACCTTCTTCGAACGCACAAATTGTGAACAAAACCTATCTTCCGCCGACATGATTTTGCGAATGCCTACTAGCTTCATGGGGGTTCGATGGCTGATTCAGGGCAAGTGCTTCATTTACGTCGTCAATTACGTTGGATTGGTGTCTCTCAAGAGGATTCGAGGAAAGGGGCTAGGTCATCTTCTCAGTATTTGACGCTGAGGTACAGCAAGACGGCCAGTGCGCCTAAAGTGAATATGCCTGGCAATAAAACAAATGGTCCCAAACCGAAGGCGCGAAATCCAAAAACCCGGGTCACAAACGGGCTGGAAACGATTGCGTCGAGAAAGAAAGCGATTAGGAACACTATTAGCCCGATCGTGAACTGCGACCGTGTCCTTATGTATATACTGACGTATATGAGCACGAGCATAAAAGAGAGCGTTACGTTTACCGTGGAAATTACAGCTTCCGCCGTGTAGAAAAGCTGATAGTCTCCAGGAATTCCGGTTGGTGGATATGGGGGGTGCTGGAAAGGAGGAGGAGGCCGAAACCGTATTGCAGCTTCAGCCAAAAGTGCCGCTGCGACAGCCACCACTATGAGAATTACTATAACTATCCAAATTCTTGTATTCTTACTTTTACTCATACCGCTGTTCATTCTTGTTTTGCTCCTTTTTCTACTTTTTCCAGATTTTTTTCATAATCTCCTCGAACAAAGCGTAGTTCTCCTCCATCATTGGAGACAGAAAGTACGTGACGGCGTATGCTTCTCCGGCTGACGTGATTATTCTGTTCTTCTCGAGGACTTCTAAATGATGCCTTATCGTTCTATAATCCATCCCCAGAAGGTTTGCCAACTGATTCGCGTTCTTGGGACTCTCCCTCAGAGACTCGATTATCTTAGCCCGAGAAGCGCCTCCTCTAGTACCTGCGATCAACCAACCAAGCAAGTACTTCAACGGACGACCGCTGGCAGACATCCACACCGCTCCGCTAGATCGAGGAGTTTTCTGTAAACCTACCTAAGCTAGGATAATAAAATTTCCCTCAACTTCTCATAGCCAGATTTTGCAAAGAATGTGAAGAGATACGGAAGACAATCGGGCTAAATTCTGAAAAACCATTTAATAACTCATATCTCTCCTGAACATCAAGAAGTAGTGTAACAGATCGGTCGCATCCGATCCTTCGAAAAGGACTTGCAAAGGTTCAGAAAGGTTGAATGAAACTTTTCCCTTTCTCCTTTCTCCCTTCAGACTCTCTGGGCCTTTGCAAGAGCCCTTTTAAGAAATAGATAAGACATAAGAAAGGGGGAGAAAAATCAACAAGAGTAAGGTTCATGTATTTGCGGCACGGTAACGGAGAGTTCGCATTTTAGTTTTTGCTTTTAGGATAATATGGATATTACGCGTAATGTGCTGTGGAACGACTAGCTTGGCGTTCTAAGTAAACCACAATGGAAAGAAAGCGTGCCTGGGATTATGATTTGTTAATGCTCTGCCAGAGTATTCTATTGTTCCTTGGGCTGCTTGGAGTATGGACCTCCTGAAGACGGAGTAAGATAGACAGAAAGTGTGAGTCATATGAGCGGGGGTTTACGTCTTTTCTAGGATGGACCTTTCGCAATGGAAAACATGGCATTTGACGCGGCAATGACGCCGGCTTAATATGGATAGATTTGGGTATAATTCTGAAAAATGGTTTAATAAGCCGCAATCTTCGAGTAGGCAAGACAACCGAAAAGGAAGAAGCGGGCAGAAATGAATGATGGTAATTCAGCAATCCCATTGTCGTAGAGATCAGTATGACGGAAAAGAATTTTTGGCCCTTTCCTTCTTGGTTGCCATTTTCTTACTAACTTGGAAAGGTGAAGTTTAAGTGGGCGTTTTCACAAGGGCAGTTAGAAATATTTCGAGAAGAAAAATGCGCGCATTGTTAGTGATTATCGCACTAGGCTTCTCTATGGCAGTCATGATTTCTGTCCCGGCAGGCATAGTAGCAAATCAAGAGTCTTCACAGAATATGGCTTCATTTCTTAAAGGAACGCTGAATAACTTAGAACAAGAAATTAACACTACAGCGGACCAAATAGTAGTCCGAAACTCGTCGACGCCAGCCTCAACGGGATTCCCAGGAGGAGGATTTGCCGGAGGGCAATATCGAGGAGGAGGATTTGCCGGAGGGTTCTTCAATGGAAGGGCGGAAGGATCGTACATCAATGAAAAGATCGTTAACGCGAGTGTCATTAGTCAAATCCCAGGCGTCGTCGCCGTTGTGCCAGAGTTGGAACATTCTGAGGTAACTTTGGAAAATATAACCACTCGATTTGGGACGAGGCCGTTTCCTGAAATTGAGTATACGATTTGGGGGGTGTCGTTGAATTCCTCGCTTATCGATAACTACTCCATTCTGCCCACGAACGTTACCGTAGGAAGAAATCTGCATGAGAATGACACTGGAGTGGTTGTCCTTAGTCAAAACAGTTCCGAATACTTCGGCGCTGGAGTTGGTGACACTCTCAGCATCTCGGGGCAGAATTTTAAGGTAGTAGGTATCTACCAACCATCATCCAACCAAACTAGAGACATATACATGAATATTTCTGATGCACAAACCTTGACCAACATGACAGGTGAAGTGAGCCAATTTACCGTTTATGCACAGAACAGTTCTGACGTAGATGCAATAGCCACTGCGATAAGCGACATACCTGTCTCCAGCTCTGTCGCTCAGACTCTCTCCATTACAGACGTAAACACTTTGGAAAATAACTTGAGCAATGCGACCTCGCTTTATAATGATGCGTTAGCCGCGGCTCAATCGACGACGTCCCAGGAACAGAACACTGCAATACAGGATATTGCGATCGCTGTCGTCGCTACCAGCCTGATAGTCCTATTTGTTATGCTATATACTGTTCGCGAAAGGACGAAGGAGATTGGTACACTCAAGGCGATAGGCTTCAGCAACTGGAACGTCATGAGTCAGTTCATGCTGGAAGGAATGCTGCTCAGCCTAGGCGCAGGGGTAGTCGGCATAGCGATAGGAAGCATTGGGGCTTCGTCCTTAGCAGGGGTACTCGGGCTTATCCCCGCAGCAAGCCGAAACTCTCTGTTTGGCTCATCAGGCTCGACAGCTTTTCGATATTCTCCGGGCGCAGGATCAGGAGTGTTTGGATCTGCCGCCGCGCATGCTGCAACGGCAGTTATTACTCCTCAGTTAATGCTGATAGCACTCGGCGGGGCAATATTGCTCGGTGCCCTAGGCAGCTTGTATCCTGCTTGGAGAGCGTCAAGAACACGACCTGCAGAGGCGATGAAGTACGAGTGAAGTCATCCTAAAAACAGAAGGTCTAACCAAAACCTTCAGTATGGGCAAGCGTAAAGTATCCGCCCTCTCTGGGCTGAATCTGCAGGTGAATAAAGGCGAGTTCGTTGCGATTATGGGTCCGTCTGGCTCAGGCAAGACGACGCTGCTGAACATTTTAGGTTGTCTCGATAAACCGACAGCTGGAAAGGCAGTCTTGAACGATGTTGACGTAACAAAACTGCCTGAAAAGAAGCTTTGTGAGATAAGGAGAAACAAGATCGGGTTCGTCTTCCAGACGTTCAACCTGCTGCCATACTTGAACGCCATCGAAAACGTAGAATTACCGATGGAATCTACAAAGAAGTCAAGAAGCGAGAGAAGAAGGAGAGCCCAAGAACTATTGGAGATAGTTGGCCTCTCTGGAAGAGAGGGGCACAGGCCGCACAAATTGAGTGCTGGAGAACAGCAAAGAGTGGCCATAGCGCGGGCGTTGGCGAATAATCCTGATATAGTTCTAGCAGATGAACCTACTGGAAACTTGGACCAAAAAAACAAGTTTGAGATTGTCAGATTGCTGGGTAAGTTGAACATCGATCAAGGAACTACGATCATTATGGTAACTCATGATGGTCAAATGGCCGCACACACCGAGAGAGTCCTGCTACTCAACGATGGCAAAATCATGAAGGAAAGGCAAGGGCTTCATCTGGTTAAGAAAAAGCTCATGTGCCCCTATTGCGGAGCCAAGATTCAACTCAGCGATGCCAGATGCCCATCCTGCAGGAAAAGACTCTGAATAAACGGAAGCACGACTTATGTTGAGAAATAATTCAAGAAATAACACTGGGAAACATACCTATCGTAATTTGCACGCAATCCCTGATCAAACGGGAGGAACTGCCGCTAACCAGCCCGTGAACCAGCCTGTGAATCAACCCTTAGAGGCTAGAACACGGCGTATTTCAACGGTTGCTATAGCTGCAATCATCATCGCCAGCTTGCTCGTCGGCGGCGTGGTAGGTTACGCAATAAGCAGCTCTTTTATGGCAAGCCGAGTCAATAACCTCCAGAATCAAGTGACAACTCTCGACGAGAAGGTTTCAAGCCTCCAATCGAATAATATAACCTACATTCTGGGCGACAATTTCTCCCTGCCACAGCTATACCAGAAAGTCGTAGACTCTGTCGTCGTAGTTCAGGGCACAGTATTTGAAGGCTACTTTTTCGGCTATGCGGAGGTTCAGGGTTCAGGGTTCGTGTACAACTCAACGGGACACCTTATAATATTCACAAACTATCACGTTGTCGAAGATGCGATGGACATAAACGTGACTTTTGAAGATGGGCACACGTACCCTGCCAACGTGACGGGTTCGGATCCTCAGGCTGATCTTGCGGTGCTTGTGACGAACGCGCCGCAGTATGAGTACAAGCCTCTACCCATCATAGACTCATCGACCTTAGAAGTTGGCGATCCTGTGATTGCTGTCGGAAGTCCCTTGGGACTTAACGGAACAATGACTTCAGGGATAGTCAGCGCATTGAACAGAACAGTACAGGTGACCATCGGCGGAACCTCAGAGACTATATATGACTGCATACAGACAACGGCAGCGATAAATCCGGGTAACTCTGGGGGGCCACTCCTTAATTATGAAGGAGAAGTCGTAGGTATTACATCTTATACTGCAGAAACTTCTCAGGGAACAGCGGCTCAAGGACTGGGACTGGCGATCCCTTCAGACACCATACTGCAAGAAGTCGGATCCTTAATCGGTAGCACAGGCACGGCGTCCTGATAGCGATAACGACGCAAAGATCTCGGATCCTTGCACTCTTCTCAGAAGTTTTATTTTTGTTGATGTTCACTCATTGATGATGATAAATATCGTTGAGGAATCTGTCTATGATAACAATTTCCATTATTACCAGGAAGTTAAGGAAGGGTAAGACGTACGAAGACTTTCGAAAGGCTTGGTATCACACCGTTGGGTTTGGGACTGCGAGTAAACTCTATACAGCAATTAACGCGCTCGATCAGCGAGAGATTATCA
>DATHCB010000167.1:0-6818 GCA_035319765.1 Bathyarchaeia archaeon | reverse complement strand
TTCGGCGCCTTGAACCAGTGATGATGCGCAGTTTCCTACGCCTATTAATGAGACTTTGATTTTGGGCAAGCTTTCCACCCGATGTTTTTGAAGCATTGCTCTATACTCGATGTTGCCATTAAAGCGTTTCTAGAGTGTTTCGTGCGAGGAACTTTACGTTCTAGTTAGGGTACAGTCTCTTTCTTGATCTATAGGCTTACTCGCTTCTGAGCGTTGAACTCGACTGTCCAGAGCGAAAAGAGTTTTTAACTTTAGAAGCCAACAACAATGTCTACACTCATGAGGTAAACGGAGCATGAAACCGTCGGAAGCGGCGAAAAATGCGTTGGTAAGCGTGTTAGAAGCTCAGCCGAGCGAGAGAATACTCATCACTTGTGACGATGAGAAAGCTGAGATTGGCGAGGCCTTTGCTCAGGGCGCGTTGGCTAGAGGGCTTTGGACGCGGCTCCTATTCCTGAAGACTAGCGAGGGTAAAGTCCGTTCTGAGCCGCCGCCTGAACTAGTCGAGATTATAATGGCTCAGAGGCCTGATATTTACATCAACATAATGCGAGGAATGGGCGAGGAAACTGTCTTTCGGGTCATGACCATTAGCCTTGAGACGCGCGGTAAGAAGGCGAGGCTTGGTCATTGTCCTGGTGTAACGTTGGATATGCTTACCAGCGGTGCACTGGCTCTAACGACGGATGAGCATAGGCGAATGCAAAACTTCGCCGTGCAGCTAATGCAAACCCTTGCTGACGCCACTAAAGTGGAGGTTACGAATCCTGCGGGTACGAGGTTGTCCTTTAGTGCCGAGAACAGGCTGTTTTTCACGGATACGAAACTCGACTGGAGGGAGATGAAGTGGATGAATCTTCCGACTGGTGAAGTTATAGTCGCTCCTGTTGAGGACTCGTTGGAGGGCAAACTCGTGTGTGACGTGTCGATTGGGGGCATCCCGGAACTTCTTAAGACGCCGCTGGAGATTACGGCTAAGGCAGGCAGGGCAGTTAGCGTAACTTCAAAGGATAAAAATGTTCTCGCCAAGGTCAAAGATTGGCTTGCCACCGACGATTGGTCCGACATTGTCGGTGAGTTCGCTTTCGGCATAAACCCGAAGGCTAGGTTGATAAGAGAATTCTTGGAGGCAGAAAAAGTGCACGGCACGACTCACATCGCTTTCGGACATAACTTGGACTTTCCGAGTGGGAAGAATCCCTCTAAGAATCATTTGGACTTCCTCATGTCTAAGCCGACGGTGAAAGTCACCAACCGAGAAGGAAAGACCATAACAGTCTTGCAGGGAGGCAAGTTCAAGTGAGCGAACCCGAGAAAGAAAAGCTACCGCTCTGGGAATCATACAAAGTCATCGACTACACTACGATCTACAAGACGCAAAAGTGGTGGGAAGCCGTCGTAGTCTTCGAGTCCTTCGGGAGACGCACCATCGCCACTTACCTCTGGAACAACAAAGAAGGAACATGGAAGAGAAAGCAAAAATTCCAGATAAGAACCACGGACGAATGGAACAAAGTAAAAAACGCAATAGAACAACTAATACCCAAGCTTCAACCAGAAACACAAAAACCTGAAGCGACCCCACCAGCATCCTCTCCATAAGAAACAACTAATCTAGCAATATCACCCAGAGCATTATAGTGTTCCCCAGTTCCCTAGTACCTCAAGTGCTGGCAGATATTCTGGCGGTTCTCTTGGCGCTCTTTAAGCTTTGTATGTGCGAATAGCCTACCCCCCAATCAAGTATATGTCCCAAATATGATCCAAATAAGAACCGCTAAATTATCGGTTTATCCTCTCTGAGCCTCTACATATTCTATGGTCAAACACGCTAATAAACAATATATCGAAAGCGTAGAATGCATATACAATAAAATAGTAGCGAAATTGGAATTAACTCAAGTTCCTAAAAGATATTTTCGTTTGAGAAGACTAAGCCTTTGCCTTCTGCTACGTGTTGAATTATTCTTTTGCCGATATCAATCATTTCGACATAGAAAGTTCTTAGTTGGTTTGCATCGAAATTTGTGGGGATTCGAAAGATGAAATTAGCGGTCAACCATCTGCCTTTGAGCCAGCCATCTCTTACGCTTGGATTTCTTTTATAACCATGGCATGCTTCCATGCCGATTGAGTAAATACCTCTGGCGGTCGGTGCATATCTGATACTCTTCCAATCGCAGTGTCGAGCCATCCACGAGCGGATTACTTCATCTTCGCTGATTAGACGTCTCCATTTTTCACTGCTATTCTTCCATAACTCTATTTCTTCATTTCGAAGAGGAAGAGTAGTAAGGAATGGCATGACATAATTTTCATTCCAAACTTTTACGTAGGGAGCCTTGAAAACGGCTTCAGGTCTGGTGGTAAACCTAGAAACCGATAGTAAAACCGCATTGTAACCAGCATGATAGGACACATCTTGCCTAAACTTGAGAAAATAATCATCTTTCAGTTCGCAAGAAGCGCTATATTCTCCAATTGCTGTTCTCTCCAAAGCCCAATGCTTGATTACATCTGAAATAGAATTAACGAATTGAATCAAACCGTCTCTGCCCCATCTTGCACGTTGACTAAAAGCGATAAGAACGGCAGGCACCGCAGTGAGAACGGAGATGAAAATTATCATAAGCGGCGACGCTTCTTTAATGTTAGTTACAAGAAGCAGAATCCCAATAGCAAAGAAGATACCTAAAAAAACAGTCTCTTTTCGACCTATCTTTGGTCTTATTTCATAACTTGGACTGACATTAACTTGCAAATTCAAGTATCTAACCCTGAAATACTAGCAGTTTAGTTTCTTATGGCTTTTGGAACGCGCGCTTTAACACAAAAGGTTTGGGTGCAGAGAGAGGGCAAGACTCGATCGCATGCATTTCACCCTGTTTTAGGAGCTGACTTGGCTTTTAAATAAGCGTTCAGTAATAGCATTCTCAAATATGCGGAGGCAAGCGAAATTGAGAACTGGTATAGCTTTTCATGAGAAGTATGTGCAGTATGACTTGGGTCCTAATCATCCTTTTCGTGGTGACAGGTTCACTAATGCTATGCGGGTTTTTGAGGAGCAGGGGCTCCTGCGTTTGCCCGATGTGACTATTTTGCGGCCTGAGCCTCTTTTGCGGGAGGATCTGCTTCGGGTTCACGATGCGAGTTATGTTGATTTGATTTTTCGTCTGGCCAAGGAGAATAGGCCGTATGATATGGAGACGCCTGTTTCGCCCGGCATTCTTGAGGCTGCTTTGCTCATAGCGGGCGGAGCTAAGAGAATCGGCGAAGGCATTGCCACTAGTGAGATCGGTCGCGGTGTGGCCTTGGGCTGCGGTCTGCATCACGCCGGACGCGATTATGGTGGTGGTTTCTGTCTTTTCAACGATATCGCCATCTTGATCGAGTTCTTGAGGGCTAAGCATGGGTTTAAGCGTTTTATGGTCTTGGATTATGACGTGCATTTTGGCAACGGTACGAGTGATATTTACTATTCCGATCCGAGTGTTCTCTTTATTTCGTTGCATCAGGATCCACATACTTTGTATCCTGGCACGGGCTTTGTTGATCAGATTGGCAAGGGCGCAGGCACTGGTTTCAACGTGAACATTCCTTTGCCTCCTGGTACGGATGATGCTACTTACATGCATGTTCTAAACGATGTCTTCGTACCTTTGGCTCTGGAGTTCGAGCCCGAGATAGTCATTGGAAACGGTGGAAGCGATTCGCATTTTGCTGATTCGTTAGCTAATTTGAGTTTGACTGTGAATGGTTTCTTTGATATTTCACGTTTGATCGTCAAAGTGACTGAAAAAGTGTGCGACGGAAAAGTAGCTTTGCTAGTGGGCAGCGGTTATAATCCCTCTGTTCTGCCCTTGTGCTGGTACGCACTTGCGGCTGGTGTGGCAGGTTTGGACTCGATTAACGTGAAAGAGCCTTATGAGGTTCCCCAAGAACCCGATTACTGCAAAAAGATAGTCGATGACACGCTAGCCGAGTTGAAGAATTCGCTAAAGAAGCAATGGAACTGCTTCAAGTAAAGTTTTCTAAATGTGGCAATCGGTATGCTGCAGTATATTAGGATCCAACCTGCTGCGCTACGCAAGTCCAACTCTTCTGCAGAGGAGAAGCCATAATCCAATTGAGTATAAATATAGTGACGCCTAGCTCCTCTTCGTGAGGGTTGTGCTTGCCTGCGTCATCGTATGGTTTTGACGATAAAACTCAGCGTAGGGCTAAGAGTTATTTGTATCACGGTCTTGGGGCATCTTTAGGCAAGGCCGTTGTCCTAGTGGTACTGGCGTTCTCAGTGCTCGGCCTGCGGCTATCTGTCAGTTTCGGGCATTTTCTTCGAGCGTACGTTTCTGGAACCTTTTGGACGGTAGCGATTTACGTTCTGATCGGGTACCTGATGTTCTGGCTCGTTTCTTTTCCGTTGGATTATTACGAGGGATATGCTTTGCAGCACAAGTTCGGGTTGTCCACAGAGAAGTGTACCGGCTGGTTACGTGACAAGGTGGCAATGGGCATTCTGTCGGTGCTAATTATTTTCGCTTTTGTAGAGGGCGCGTATGGTTTTATGCGATTCAATCCAGCGTCCTGGTGGCTCTTTACTTGGGTTGTTTCCGCTTTCTTCATTGTCTTCTTCGTTTACGTTTATCCTGTGCTGATAATGCCCCTTTTTTACAAGTATCCGAAGCTTGAGGATGAAGATTTATTGAACAAACTGTCGGAACTTGCAGCTAAAGCGGGAATTAGGATCAGGGGTGTTTACGAAATGAAAGCCAGTGCAAAGACGAAGAAAGCCACGGCCGCCTTGGCTGGAATCGGTAGTACGCGTAGGATGATACTCAGTGACACGTTTCTGTCGAATTCCTCGAAGGATGAAATCGAGACCACGATGGGACACGAGATAGGGCATCAAGTCTACGGGCACATCTGGAAATATACAGTAGTCTTTTCTGCAATGTTTCTACTTATGCTCTTCCTTACTTCCCAAGTAATGCAGGCTACAGTTGGTTTTTGGGGCTTAGGAAGCGTCGATTCCGCCGACTCTCTTCCCTTGATGGCTTTTGTGTTAGGCCTCTTCTACGCCGTCTTCATTCCATTTATGAATTCCCTAAGCCGCTGGTCAGAAGCACACTGTGACCAGTATGCTCTCAACTTGGTCGAAAAACCAGACGCGTACATCTCCAAAATGACAAAGCTCTGCGACCAGAATCTCAGGTACGCATACCCTAACCGACTCATAGAATTTCTGTTCTACGATCACCCCTCCGGAAAGAAAAGAATCGAACGCGCATTGGCCTACAAACATGCACACGGTTCAGAATGATAGTGGTTGCTTTGCCTGCTCATAAAAAAAGCACGGAATCGATCGATAAGGATGACATTAAAGTCGCCCTGAGGATGCTTGGACTGAAGAAGGGTGATTCTGTGGGTGTTCATAGTTCTTTGAGTAGCTTTGGTCATGTCGAAGGCGGAGTTGACGCTGTTATCGACGCTTTGCTGGAGACTGTTGGAAACAACGGAAACATAGTTATGTCGACGCATTCTGCAAACGTGTCCGAGGATAAGAGAACGCCTGAAGAAATCGCTCTGGGTGTTTCTTGGTTGCTGAAGCTTCTGCCCTATGATCCTAAGGAGACGCCCGTCAGAACTGGAATAATTCCTGAGACTTTTAGGAAGAGGGAAGGCGTGATTCGCGGGTCAGATCCCAGTAATTCCATAGCGGCGCTAGGACCTAAAGCGAAAGAGTTGTCAGAGGGCTGGCATAGATTGCTCGAACTGGACGGTTACATACTTCTCATAGGCGTTGGACTCGAAAGCTGTACGGCCATGCACTTGGCCGAGAAACGTGTGCAGTTTCCTGAGCGCATCTTGAAGAAGATCACTCCGCCCAAGTGGCTCGTTGAAAAGTATCCAGAAGGCGAGTGGGAATGGGACTTCGGACCCTATCCAGACTTTGCAAAACTAACGCAACCATGCCTAGAACGCGGAATAATGAAGACCATCAAAGTTGGAAAAGCCACACTTAGGCTAGTCAAAATAAGGGAACTAGTAGACCTATACACGGAGTATTTAAAAAAGGATCCCGACCTTTTCTACGGCAAGTCCTAAAAAAAGGGCGCTGGCCTTTCCAAATTTACGTGAAGTGGTTGCTTTTACGGTCATTAGCGGGGGCAACTCTAAACCTTCGCAGGCACTTGTTACACCGTGGTTTCTACGAAATGAAAATGACATTATGCGTGGTTTTCATTTCGTAGCAGCACCCAAAGTGAGCTGTGTTCGCAAAACACTGTCTGTCCCTAGTCCGATTCTGGAAAAAAATTTTCACACCCAAAAACTCTTTATCCAATCAAAAGATGAATCAATGAGGCGTTAGGTTCTTCCTTCTTCTGCCAGCTTCTGTACAAAGGATTTGAAGTTGTCGCATGCCCCGCCTCAAAGAGTCATTTCAGATGGCTAAGAGAGAGACGGAGACGGCCGGGGGACCCCCCCACACTAGCTTTTTTTCAGGGTCTCTTGATCAATGTTCGACTTAAACGAATTAGCTTGCTTTGCATAATGGACGTCCTACAACAATAAACTGTTTCACGGCAATGTTTTTATTCGTCGTTTTGTTAGGCTATTGCCACTTGAGGTCTTTACGTAATGTCTTTGGAAACGCCCAAGTTGCTCGAAACTCTCAAGAAGGTTAGAGAGAACTCTAAACAGCGCAAATTTAGCCAGACTATCGACATGACGATAAACCTCAAAGACATGGACATGAAGAAACCCGAGAGCAAAATCCAAGAAATGATAGAGCTTCCTCATCCACTCACTAAGAAAGC
>DATHCB010000166.1:0-13775 GCA_035319765.1 Bathyarchaeia archaeon | reverse complement strand
TGCTTTTGCAATGGCGGTAAGTTGCGCCTACTGGTTTGGGTCGCATAAGACGCGAAGGGACATGAAACTTTCTTTGGCCTTGTTCACGACAATAGTTCTTTTCGCTATTGGCGGACTTCAAGACATCATGTTTTTTATTCTCTGGGATGGAGGTCTACCTCCGAATAACGTTGCTTGGTCTTGGGCTCCATTGGCAAACATTCTCGGGACCTGGAACAGCACCATACAAGTCGCCTTCACGACGCTGATGATTTGCGTTAGCATCTGCATGTGGGCACTCGTCAAAAAGAAATAGAGGCGTGGATTAAGGATCTCTTCAAACATGATAAAAATCCGGTCGACGAGAAAGATGCCTGCTTTTCTCATGCAGCAACTAGTGCGCGTTCGTGAGGCGGTTTTGTTCTAACTGGATGGCTGGTGGCGTAGAGCGATGAGTGCACGTTTTGATGCTGAGAGGGTTGCTCGAGGTTCGGTTTATCTGTTGATTATGAATGTGGTTAATTATGTTGTGTTTTTTTTGTTCTATGGTGTTTTGGCTCGGGTCGTGTCCACGGCTGACGTTGGTTTTCTGTCGTTTATGATGCTCTCGATGACTGCTTTTAACACTCTGACACTTTTGGCTCTGAACTCGGCTGTCGTAAAATATGTTGCCGAGTTCGCAGGTAGTGGAAAAGATGGGTTGGCTTCTCTAGTGGCTGGCAAGGCGTTTAGGGGCATAGTTTTGGCGTCTGTTCCTGCTGTTTTGGTGGCATTTCTGGTTGTTTCGGTGGGGAACGTGTTTCGGTTGGATGCTGCGCAGGCTTACGCTGTCATGGGTATGGTGTGCACAGGCTTTGTGGTTAACTTGACGAGTTATTACGGTGGGGTTATGTATGGTTTTGGCATGTACTTGGCTGTGACGGTTCAGAACGTGGTGTTTACGGTCTTGAGTCGATTCTTGGGGCTGCTGCTCGCATGGCGTGGCTATGGCTTGGCTGGGATTTCGGCTGGTTTCCTAGTTGGCGCATTGGTCTGCTTGTGTTACTCGGTTATCGTGTTGAGGGGACGATTGGTGAAGCCTGAGGGTGATTTCTCATATGGTCAGTTGTTCTCGTACAGTTGGCCCTTGTACTTAAGCGGGTTGATTGGACTTTGGTCCGGGTGGATAAGTCTTTTGGTTCTGCAGCTAGTGGTTGGGAGTCTCTCGCTCACGGGCGTGTATTACCTCGTTACGAGTGGTGCTGGCTTTCTAGGCATCTCTTGGTCTTCTGTGGGTTCGGCTCTGTTTCCGGCTATGTCGGCCAGGTTAGGCGATGGCGACAGTAGTGGTCTTTCGGGGTTTAGAGATTGGCTTGAGGGTTCATTAAGGGTGATTACAACGCTTGTTTTGCCGACGAGTGTGGCTTTGGCTTGTGTCGCGCCGACGGCTCTGACGATAGTTTACGGCACGAGTTATGTCATGGGCTCAGTTCCGTTCGCTATCGTAATTTCTGTGGCTATCTTCTCTGCTTATTCATCCATCTACAGCACGGTACTCACATCGGCGGGAAGGACAATTCAGGTCGCATATATTGGAATCCTTTCAACCCTAGCCGGCACGATTTTGGCGCCTATGCTTACGAAGTGGTTCAGCATTACGGGCGCTATCCTTAGCACGGTGGCCATTACGTTTGGTGGCTTCTTTTTGGGCTATCTCTTCGTCCGTAGGTTAGTTGATTTCAGGTTGGATCGGTATTCGATCTGGCGTTCATTTATGGTAGCCGTATGTTTGGCTCCAGTATTGCTTGGCGCAGATGAGCTCATGCGGAATTATAGCTTGAATGTTGTTCATACAGCCTTGTTGGATTTCGTCCTGTTTTTAGCTTGGGGGGTAGCTAATTTGGTCTTTTGGAAGCCCTTCAGCCTGAGGGATGTTGAAGTAATAGAGAAAGCGTTGCCTTCAAGGCTTGGCAGAGTGTCTTCATTGCTTAGACATTGCGCCAGAGAAGCGTGACGTCATAAGCTTGCCCGCCTTTGGGGCACTTTAGTGACAAGGTGAGAAGGCGAGGGTTCTAGTCACAGGCGGAGCCGGGTTCATCGATTAGTCATTTGGTTGACAAGCTAGCATACTTTGTATACAGCGTTAGAGTTATTGATGATCTGTCAGAGGATCGCGAACTACACGAAGATCATCGCTATGCTAAGTGGACTCGGCATGCTTCAACCATGTCCGACAGGTTTTTTCCAGATCCGTGCATAAACGAAGCACGACTGTTGATGTATGTTATCGGTATGAGCCTCGCAAAAGGCGGATCAAACATCCACCGCTTGGCAGACTCGTTGCCCCACTCCTGAGCGAGCAGACTGAGCTTGCGAGCATAGGACAGACCGAACTCCTTCACTACAACTCCGACTCGACTTCTTGAGGCATCCAGCAACTTGCCCACCACCGAAAGCAGCGTACTTGTCAGCACCGAACTGCGCACTTGGTCAACAACCCTAGTCGTTACATCAACTAAAGCATGCTCAGCAATTCCCAGAACCCTGAACCAAGCCCAGAACCGAGGGCTTTCAGTTTCAGCTTGACCAACGTCGCTCTAGAGAGCCCAGACAGAAATCGATCTCTAACTGCAACGGCGCTCGCCAAGCAAGCCTCCCAAATTTCATAAATCAAACTTCACAGGCTTATTGCCCAATAGTATCGGCATACAAACGATAAAACATTTTTCATAAGAAATAACGCCACAAAAGCCAAAATCAAGAATTCTCAACGCCGTTTAGTCAAATAGCAGTGGAAAACACGTCCTTATTTGAACTCAATATTCAAGAGACGCAAGATTAAATGCACTTCTTGACCATTTCATTCAATTGGAGATTCTGGAGATGTGGACGAAGACGGAGAACAAAGTCTCGATAGTCCTGATACTAATGGCAGTAGCATCACTGATCTCCATGCTAGGCACTCTAAGAATAGACAGCATCATCAATCACACGCTCTACAGCTACGGTCTCCAGTTCAGCACAAAATGGGCAATTCCGTACTGGACGACGGCAGCGATAGTATTCGCAATGGGATGGTTCATCATAATAATCGCAGGAGCCTTCGAGCTTCACCTGCTAATGAAAAGATGGCATGGAAGCACTAGACCAGAAACTCCGTCTATCCTCCTCCGAGAACATGCTCAGAAAGAAACGCAAAGAGCAGAGACAAGTCTCAACGAAAAACCAGAAAAAGAAGAAGTAAAAGCCCTAATCACGGAACCCAGTTCGACCGAGAAACCAGCGCCAATAACGGAACCCAGCATGACCGAAAAACCAGAAAAAGAAGAAACTATAGTGCCAATCACAGAAGCCAACCCGAGCGAAAAACTAGACAAACAAGAAGCTAAAATAGCAATTACAGAAGCCAACCCGAGCGAAAAACTAGAAATAGATGTAAAGGCGCCAGTAACAGAACCCAGCATGACCGAAAAACCAGAGACAGAAGAAATGAAAACATCAGCGCTCGCTGTGAAAACCGAGGCCGAACAATGCCAAGTTCAAGCACTTCTTCAAGAGTTATTTCAACCGACCAACCCGCTCGTACCACCTCAGAAAAAAGACGACAAACCAAAAAATGGCGAGGCATCCCAGTAGAGCTTTATCTCAGAAGTAGTCCGAGAGCCCTGCCTGTTTTTGATTGATCTTTCGTTTCGCTTTAATCTGTTTATCCGTCAATAGCCCGAGTTTTCCCAGAAGGGTCATACAGTTCTCTGGAGCATACCCGTGAAAGTGATTGTTGAAGTAGCCATAGACCCTTTTGACCTTTTCCGCTGCTCTGTCAACCTTCGGGACCCACTCGTCTAACTCTTCATCTTTGTATCTGTAGTCAAACCAGGGCTTTTTTCCTCTCCCATGCCACCTGAAGTAGGCAAAGTCCGTCGTCAAGTGAACTTCCGAAGGCAAGAGAGGCTCATCCACATTAGCGTAAGCAACTTGGTACTTCTGCAGGATCATCCATGTCTCCTCTCGCATCCAAGACAGGTGCCTGAATTCCACGGCGAACCTGTACTGTGGCGCTAGCTTCTGGAAGAATGATTCCAAGCCTTCAACGTTGAAACTAAGACTAGGAGGCAGCTGGATCAGGAAGCAGGCAAGCTTACCGTCTAACTGAAGAGGGTTCATAAGCTCAAAAAAGCTGTCCAGGTCAGATTGCACGTCGCCTTTGAGACCAATTTTCTTATCATGCGTTATGAGCTTAGGAATCTTGGCCGCAAAAACAAAGTCAGCAGGAGAGTACCGCAGCCATCCCATAACAGTGCCCTTGGACGGAAACCTGTACCAGGTCGAGTCGATCTCGACCGTGCGGAAGACTTGCGCATAAGCTCTTAGCTTGCTCTTCACTCCCTTCTGGTAGAAAGGCCCCTCCCACTCGGTGTAACTGTACCCCGAAGTGCCCAGAAAGACGTTATCCGCTGTCATATGTGAGCCTTCAAAGCTTGCGTCAACTCTTCCATGTCGTTGTACGTTTGCTCAGGAATCCTTGAAAGCACGTCGGAGAGATGCACTCTTTTGCTGGGAGTCAGGTCGATAACTTTCCATCCCTGAGTCTCGATCAGCCTAGTCTTTGTAGTAGGAAAGCGTGCATCCTCGCTTAGGACGTTCCTCGCAGATTCGACGCCTATGGACTGAGTGGCGCTGGTGAAGATTCCCTTCTCCTTGTATGTTTTGAGTCTCAAAGCGTCAGTGTTCATTCGCAGCCCGTGGAAAGAGAGAATCGCCGTCTTGACTTCAGACTTCACTATCTTAGCGTCTATCTCCTCGAGTTCTTCGTCGGTGAACTGGTAAATATTGTGCTTTCCCTTTCCGAACAACCTTGTGTAGATCGTTTCCGACTCGTAGGCCGGACTCTGCCTAGACAGATCGACAGAATGCACAATGCCGAAGTCCCTGAGGAGACTGATGAGACTGGCAAGGTTGCCCTGCAGATGATTTCTGATTTCCCAAGCGAGTCTCACTCCCTTAGAGTTGACGGTTGAAAAAAAGTCAGACGCTGCCTTCAGCTCCTGTTGATCAAAGATGTACGTTGGCGGAGTTTCCAGATGAAGAAAAGGCGCGTTAAGGATTCTGCAGTAACCGATCATTCGATCAAAGATGCCGTAAGCTTCTTCAACGGGTCTTAGTCCAACCTTGTGTGTCAGATCTCGATGGCAGCGCACGGTAAAAGTGAAGTCATCCAGCACGGTTCTTCGCCACTGCTCAACCATCCTGGTCTCAGGATATTCATAAAAAGTGTAATTTACCTCGGCAAAATTGAACACTTTTGAATAGGTCTTCAATTTAGAACCAAACGGAACGTTAAAGTACGCCCAGCCACCCGTGCCGATGAGATACTGCGTCACTAGCGTGCCTCACACTGTTTTTTGCGTCGCAACTCATTAACTTTAACCATGCTTATCGTTATTATTTTCACTTTACTCTCTCCAGAGGCATGGGATTTTATTCGACCCAAGTCTTAAGAGCGGCAAAAACGCCCTTTTCATTCCCCGAAACCGCAAGGAGTTGAACGCTTTTGTCCTCGAACGCACTTGTTAAGCCCTATCCCCCTTCGACACTGCTCTCGTTCAACATCGCGAACGTGGACGACTTGTTCCCAGGCTTCATGATAGGCGATTTCGCCATAGTTCACGGTGAACCAACGATCCTGCAATTATCACTGCTCCTAAGCGTAAGAGCACAGCTTCCATTCCAACTGGGAGGATTAGAGACAAACGTGCTCTTCATCGACGGCGGAAACACGTTCAGACTCTACAAGGTTTCCCGCATCGCCCAGCTACACAAATTAAGCCCAAGACAGGCCCTGGAACGAATCTACATAAGCAGAGCGTTCACGGCCTACCAGATGACCTCCATCATCCTTGACAGATTGAAAGAAGCCACCGAGAAGTTCAGCTCAAAGCTCGTGATAATCTCGGACATCGCCGGACTATACCTAGATAAGGACGTCCCACCAGCAGAGGCCAAGGACGTTTTCAATCAACTAACCGTCTACCTCTCAAAGTTCGCCCAAGAAAACCGACTAATAATCCTGGCGACGTATCCTTGGCAGTTTAGCTCTAGACGGAACGTTTTCCTTCACGCCGCCGCTTGCGGAAGAGCCAACGTGGTGATCTCCGTAAGGCAAGTCAAGTTTGGCCAACAATTCGTTCTAGAAAAACACTCCACATTCGCTCTGGGGTACGCTGAGTTTCCATCGCAAAACATCACGCTCAACCAGTTCATGGAGGGAACCGACCGATGGGAAAAACCGTAGAATCATACCGAATAGCGCTGGACATCGAGATCCAAGACTGGAGCGGCTTTGCGCGCGCATTGCGAAGCGACTACCGCGAAGAATTCGAGCAGATGATGGACGCCTGCAGAAACCTCGCATCCGCAGGAAGCAACGCAACAAGACCAACAGTGTTTGAAGCCATGGTCATGTCAATCCTACTGTACCAACAGAAGAAACTGACCAAACTGGAGAAGGAATCGAATGCAGCCGGACAACGAGCCTACCAGCCCTAAACGCGTCAAAGGCTGGCTATTCGACGTTTACCCATCCGCACCTGGCAAGGTCACCGTCTGGATCATCGGAGAAGACGGAAAGAGAATCAGGCTCACAGACAAGTTCACACCAAAGGTGTACGTGTCCGGAAAGGAAGAAGAAATAGAGAGGCTAGCAAGCAGGTTCTTCAAAAACAACATGATTGCTTCATGGGACTTTGCCTACAAATACATCAGCGCGACTGATACCGAGAAATCAAAAGTCCTAGAAATCGAGCTAAAAGACTGCGAGAGCATCCATTCCTTTACCGACGACGTTCTGATGATGGGCAGATATCTACGATACAAGGTGCACAACTGCGATCTACACAGCGATCAAGCATACATCTTTGACCGCGAAATCTTTCCACTCGCCCTAGTCGAGGTTCAAATCGCAAAGTCTGAGCTGAAATACACCCTTCTCGATTCTGTAGATAGCGTAGATCACAGGATTCCGCCCCTGAGAATAATGGAAGTTGACATCGAGGTCGCCAAGAAGGGCAAAATCGCCAACCTCAACGACCCAATAGGCAAGATACTCATCAGTCAAGCCGAAAGAAAGATAACGATCGATTCTGACGAAGAAAAGGAAAAACTACTACACTTCGTGGAGACGGTTAAGGAACTCGATCCCGACATCATTCTGACAAGAGGCGGCGACTCACATCTGTTTCCTTACCTTGTCCGACGGGCAACACTTAACGACGTTCTAGACAAGCTTGTTCTAAGCAGAGAGGACACACCGCTCGTCGCCAGGAAACTGCACGGAAAAACATACTTCTCCTACGGTCGCACCTACTACCGCGCACCGTTAAGACGACTCTACGGAAGAGTACACATAGACACCGGCAACACCTTCATCATGAACGAATGCGGAATCGAAGGACTAATCGAGATCGCCAGGACCTGCAGAGTGCCACTGCACAAGGCATCTCGCTCCAGCATCGGGTCGAGCATGTCGTCCCTGCAGTTTTATCAGGCCACAAAGGACGAAGTCCTGATCCCCAGAAACAAGAGCATCCCAGAGGCATTCAAGTCAGCCTATAAACTGCTGATCGGCGACCGCGGAGGCATTGTGTACGAGCCCAAAGTAGGCATACACGACAAGGTAGGCGAAGTCGACTTCGCCTCGATGTACCCATCGCTGATGGCGAACAACAACATCTCAGCCGAGACGGTTATGTGCAAGTGCTGCCCAGATTCGTCTCGGCGCATTCCCCAACTGGGCTATAACATCTGCGAGCAACGAACAGGCATAGTGCCCAAAACCCTGAAACTCGTCATCAACAAAAGGCTTCAATACAAACGACTAAAAACCGAAACAAGCGATCCACGCTTAAGGCAGATCTACGACAGACGACAGACAGCCCTGAAATGGATTCTCGTCACCTGCTTCGGCTACCTCGGCTACAAAAACGCAAAGTTCGGCACAGTAGACGGACACATCGGCGTCTGCGCCTTCGGAAGAGAAGCCTTCCTAGAAGCCGCACACATCGCAGAGAGGAGAAGCTTCACCGTTATCCACGGCATTGTTGACTCACTATGGCTCAAAAAAGAAGACGCAACCACACAAGAATACATCAGCCTCTGCAAGGAAATAGGCGACGAAATAAAAGTACCACTGAATTTCGAAGGCCGCTACAAATGGATCGTCTTTCTTCCCTCCAGAATTCATCCTAACGTGGGCGTGTTAAATCGTTACTACGGCGTCATGGAAAACGACGCGGTAAAAATCCGCGGAATCGAAGCCAGAAGAAGAGACACGCCCAGATTCGTGTACGACGCCCAGATAAGAATGATCAAAGTGTTAGCCTTCGCGAATAATTCCCACGAGTTCGTCGCCAAGATTCCTGAAGCGTTGAAAGTGATAAAAGAATACAGAAGAAGACTCCTAGCCGGAGAAATATCCATCTGGGACCTAATCGTCACTAAACACCTGTCTAAGCATCCTAAGGACTACAAACAGAAAACCAGCCAAGTCATCGCCGCAGAACAGCTGATAAAAGAAGGCGCCGAAATCTCCGCAGGAAAAAACGTGAGATTCCTCTTCACAAGCACAGAGAATAAACACTATGAACGAAGAGTAAAAGCAGAGGAGTTAATAGAAAAAAACACAAACTCAGACATGAAAAAATACCTGCTTCTTCTATACGCCTCCGCCGCAAACCTCCTAAGCCCTGCCGGTTACTCGATCAATGAGGTTTACGAATTCGCAAGAGGATATCAACGCACCAAAATCGCTTCTCCATAAACAATCCTAGCAACGTGCTCGCAAAAAGGGTGGAGCGAACTCAGAGAGGGTTATATCGACCTGTCTTGCAATTCATTCGCGTATGAACGGAATCCTAGATCGGTATGGTACTTTCTTAGTTATCGTAGTGAGCATAGTCTTAGGGTTCGCTCTTCCCCAGGTCGGTGTGATCTGGAAATCGTACTTGACCGTTCTTCTGATGCTTCTAATGTTCTTCGTAGCCTTGAGCCTAGAGTCGAGGGAAATCACCACTGCGGCGAGGAACTATCCAGTCATAATAATAGGCTTGTCAACAACGCTAATCCTAGTGCCACTGATAGGGATCTCCGGAAGAGCTTTCTTCTCACCTGTAGATTTTGCAGGAATAATCCTGGCTCTGTGCTGTCCGTCTGCGATTGTGTCCTCATTCTGGACCAAGATGTTCAAAGGAGATGTGGCCACAGCCCTCGTAATCAGTGTAATAACGAACTTGCTTTCAATAGTAACGATCCCAGTGACCATACTGGTCGCCGTCGGCAGGGCGCTCAACGTTAACGCCACAAGTATGATGCTAACCCTAGCAGAGATAATCCTACTTCCAATGGCCATTGCGTTCGTGATGAGAGAATATGTTCACATTGATTGGAACAAGGTTCGCACCTTTGGATCACGAGCCGATCTAGGAATAATCGTCCTCATCATATGGGGATCCATCGCCGCAGGAATAACCTACGTGAAAAGCGATATAATTGAATTCGCTGCCCTGATCAGCTTCATCTTTGGCATACTGGCCATCGCATTTGCGACCACTTACTTGCTAACCAGAAGATTCGGATACCAAAGGGCGATGGCGGTAATGATCCCGACTACGATAAAGAATGCGACCCTCTCCCTAGTCATCGGCCTCACAGCCTTCGGCCCAGAAGTACTGCCACCACTAATCGCAAACCTCATCGCCCAAAACATAATATTAATTCCAGCAAAGGCTGTAACCAAAAAATAGTGCCTCTCAACCGAATTGTTCTGTGGCAAATAAAAACAAAATGCTAACGAGCGCGCGCCGCGCTGATCTACAGTTTTCCTTGAATCTGAATTTTGTGTAGGGTCCAAAGGTACGCAAAAGCGCCTAACACGACGAACGGTACGCTCGCGATGAGAATCTGGAGCAACGCAGTGGGTTGAATTGGAAGTCCTTGAAAAGTGTACTGCCTTAATGCTCCTGAAGCCAAACTTAGCGGATTCGCGTTAACGACCGTCACCAAGAAGGAAGGTAGGACATTTTTGATATACGTGATGGGATAGTAAACCGTGCTCAGAGTCAACAGCAATCCCTGCATAATGTTTTGGAAGGCGAAGAAAAACTCTCCATGCGTGGACGCCAGCGCCGCGAGCGTCGCTGAGATGCCAGCGAGCCCAATAGCCAAAACGAAGAGGAAGGGAAGCAGCATCAAAGCGCTCCAGATAGACTCGGCGGGAAGGACAACAAACGCGATCACCATAAGCGACCCAGCATACACCAAAGCGGCACATCCTCCGGCAATCAGGTATGCGACGACGAGACCTTGAATACTCACTGGAAGCGACAGTTCATACTGAATCACACCTTCTCTGAGCGCGAGCCAAATTCGCCGCCCGGTGTCTAGAGAAGCAGCAAAAAGTCCCATGATGATAACCGCAGGAACGAAGTACGCGAAATAGTTTATGGCATTCATCATTCTTGTATAGACAAGCGCTACCACCAGCATGTCCGAAAGATTCAGGCTTAGAAGAACAGCCATCAGCCACTTGGTTCTGAAGAAATACGAGAAATCGCTCCTTGCCAAAGCCAGAACCACGGAGATCTCGTTATCCACTCTTGACACCTTCCACGAGTCTCTGAGCCAAGAAAACGCCGAGACTCAAAGTACAAACAGACAGAGCTGTCAATGCTGCCACAGCATACATCGGGTTCATGAGAAGGCTCGGATTAAACCCCAAAACAGAGCGAACTAAGTCAGAACCATAAGTGAGTGGACTAAACCTGGCTGCAGCGGCGTATTGCCATGGCAAGGAAGCGAAAGGATACAGCACTGTGCTGAAACGAATTAGTATGGCACTCAGGCCCGTGACGATTGCCGAATACAGGTCGGACGATTTAAAGGCAATGAAGGACAAACCCAGCATCAAACCTGCCACACCGAAGCCAAGCCAAAATAGCGCAAAAATGCACGCGACCACCGAAATCCATGTGAGGCCTCCTAAAAAGAACAGAACTACAGTCAACGGAACAGCAAGCATCAGACCTAGCTCCACTCCGCCTTGAAGCGCTACTGTCATGAACAGCTGCGATCGTGAAATCGGAAGACTGAGAAGATAAGGCAGTCGACCCTCGTGAGCATCTTCGACAAAGTGGCGCCCAGTGTGAGACGCCATGTCAAAGGTTATCATTATCATCAAGCCTACAACATAGAACTGGCGGTAATTGGCTACTCCGTTGACCAATTGCGAGATAATAGCGCTGTAGATACCTGCTTGAATCAGGAAGGTCGTCCATTCTGCAAATATCCACATAGGCGGCTTGAGGTCCGGTTTAAGGTCAAACCAAACGAGGCGAAGGACGCTACTCACTCGACTCGCCTCTCAGAGCTCGCCCAGTAAAGTGGAGAAAAACATCATCTAAAGACGGCTCCGTGACACGGACAGAAAGAAGATGCATCTTGTTCTTATAGCAAAGGTCGGTCATGCTCGGCACCCACGATTCAGCCATCGACACGTAAGCCTTAAACTGGTTCTCACTGACCTTGGTAATCTTGACCGTCCCTTTAATTTGACTCAACTCCTCCTCAAAGGCTGGACTATCCGGAGTTTCAGTCTCCAGTTCAACTACGTCACCGCCTGCGATGCTATCCTTCAATGCTCTCAAACCGTCGCACACGACAAATTTGCCCTGATCCAGGATCGTGACACGATCAGCTAGGTACTCAGCCTCCCGAACTTCGTTCGTGGCAACAAGTATGGTTGAGCCCTCCTCCTTAAGCTTAAGAATCTGAGACCAAATCTGACGCTTTCCTCTAAGATCCACCTGGCTAGTAGGCTCATCCATTATAGCGAACTTTGGGCGTTGAACAAGAACTTTCGCCACCTCGAGCCGCTTTGCCTGACCACCCGAAAGATGCATGAAAAGCTTTTTCCGAGCATCCCACAGCTCTAGGTCTTTCAACACCTGCTCTATGAGCGCGTCCCGTCCAGCCTTAGGCACGCCACACACATTAGCATGGAAACGCAAAATGTCGATCGGCTTGTGCCGCCAAAAGCCCCTCGCGTCCTGAAACGCTATACCAAGCGTTTGACGCACCTTCTTAGGCTGATCAGTTACGTCTAAGCCCATCACTGTTGCATGCCCAGAGGTTGGCTTAAGCACGGTGGCTAGGATCATGAGGAGGGTTGTCTTTCCTGAGCCATTAGGTCCCAGAAGCACCATGATTTCGTTCTGGTCCATGGTAAAGTCTAGGCTTTTGAGGGCGAACGTCTTGCCGTACTGTTTTACTAAGTTCTTGGTCTCTAGGGCATACATTAATGGTTCCGCTAAAGCATTAACTCAAGTCCAAAAAGAAATGCGCGGCGCGGAGATAAACATGATGGTTTCAGAATTTTCATATAAGAATCGACCGAAGAAGTCATGAAATCTTATATACGAAGGCATTCAAACAAAGGTGACCGAGGAGAAAAATGTGTCAAAAGACAAAGACAACGAAATGCTTGAGGAACTGAAACGAATCAGGGAACTGCTTGAACCAAAACCTGCCCCGCCTCCACCGAAGGGCATGTGGAAAGAATTCATGGACTTCCTATCTCAATACAAGGTCATGGGACTCGCCGTGGCGTTCATCATTGGTCTTTACCTGGGCGGTCTCGTACTAGCACTAGTCAAGGACCTCATAATGCCTGCAATAGGCTTGGTTATACCCGGTCTCGCAAACCTGTCAGGCTACCAATACACAGTCTCGAAACAGATATTCGGCATCGGAGACTTCCTAGTGGCACTGATAACCTTCATAATCGTCGCTCTCGTCATCTTCCTAATCGTCAAAATAACAAAACGATGGGGCATAAAATAAGCCCAAACCCCCACCTCATTTTTTTATACATTAACCCCAGTCAATATATTCGTTCAAGGTGAGCTAGACGAACACTGAGGAGATAATGGATCTATCTTTAAAACTTGCTGGCTTAGAGAGAATGCCAGAAGACAGCGCTATCTACGTAAAAGGCGACAACATAAAAAAAGTCTTGTTCGGCATAGACGCCGCCGTCCCAGAACTCCTGTTCGCGAAACAGTACGGCTACGAAGCAGTGATCGCGCATCACCCGCAGGGCGGAACTGCAATCCTAAATTATCACAGGGTCTTCAGAAGACATATTCAACAAATAATGGCTGTCGGCATATCGAAAGAAGAGGCAACAGGAGCGGCTAGGAGGAAGGCGGAAGAACTAGAAACCGATGGCCACACGAAAGATTATGGTCACTCTGTTGACATGGCAAAGCTTTTAAAAATGCCATACATGAACGTGCACACACCCTTAGACGAAGTCGGCAGAAGGATCATGGCCGAGCAAATAAATCGAAGCATAAAGAAAAACTCGACCGTGAAAGACGTCGTTTTAGCCCTGAAAGAGCTTCCTGAATTCAAGAATGCAATAACAGAGATCAAAATTCGACTGGGTAGGGCTGAAAACCCAGCTGGAAAGGTTGTGGTATCGCACGGTGCAGGAACGAACGGCGGCTATCAGATCGCTAAGACATACTTTGAACATGGCATTGACACACTTGTTTACATCCACGTAGGCTTCGGTGACTTAGAAGTTGCGGGCTGACCAGCGAGGTAACCTGATAGTCACGGGACATATCGCAAGCGACTCTGTGGGAATAAACCCGTTTCTACAAGAGCTCAAGAAGAAAGGAGTCTCCGTGTCAACAACCGGCATAGTGCTCGGAGAATGACCAAGTGAAGCTGATTCGCTGCTGCGGCAAAAAAGTAGAATG
>DATHCB010000165.1:0-8511 GCA_035319765.1 Bathyarchaeia archaeon | reverse complement strand
TTCCTATGCATGGTGCTCATTGTGAGCATAAAGGCCTCTGCCTTGTCTCACTTGCACTTCTTCACTTTCGATCCTAAAATCGAAAGTAGCATCTACATTTTGGCGTTGAACAATGATTGCCAAAAATAATCAGAGGCATGTTTTCGAGATATAAGCGTTACTGTGCGTATTTCATGATGCACCATGACGATTTCTGATTCGTTCCCTCAACGTCGTGTTGCGTGTTTTAGCGTTAATCTTGACCGCCAAGGGTTCGGATTTTGACTTGTCCGTGAAGAATTTCATGTATCGGCAAATCCTTGTCTTCAATACCGCCGTTCGGGACAATGACTGGTTGCGTTTCCGCAAATTAAGGCCAAATCCAGACGTAACTTTCCAGAATTCTTATCACGTGCGACTTTGATTATGATACGATGGGCTGGTGAGCTGGCGGGTGGCTTTCGAACGCGATGAAGATAAGCGTTTGAGGAAACTCCGCCCACAAAGCAGACTTGCAACGCTTGTAAAGGCGTAGTGCGAGAGCGCTGGCAACGGAACAGAAACGAAACGTTTACCCAGCGCGTGACGATGAGACAATACTAATTGTCGAGAAAGCTGGGTAGCTGCGATGAAACGACCGCCCTGCAAGGTGAAAGGGCAAATAGGCGTCGATGAACCTACTGTAGAAGACGCGGGTAGCCCGTTTAGCTGAATGCCACCTTTGAACAGAAGGCGGGTTACGTCCAGCACACCAACCCAAAAGAGAGGAACCCGACCACTTTCGACAGCACAAACCTAAACGATCTTCTCGTGCAGATGAAGAACGACAACAAAAGCCCATACACAATCAACTTCACAGACAAAGCCCTAACATTCATCGGCAAACACATAGACCTAAACGACCCAGAGGCAGTGAAAGCCTTCATAGCGAACCTTGACACAACGAACAACTACAAACGAAACTTGACCATGTCCTACAACCGATACTGCAAATTCAACGGAATACGATGGATAATGCCCACCTACGAACAGACACCGCAAGACATCAAATTACCAACGAAGGAAAAGCTATTAATGCTCATAGCCCACGCCAAAAAGACAATGGGACTAAAACTCACACTAAGCATGGAAACGGGACTCAGACCCGTGGAACTATGCAGACTCAAAGTAAAAGACTTCGACACAGAACACAAAACGATACGCCCAATAACAGCCAAACACGGCAACCCAAGAACTCTAAAGGTATCCTCTGAACTATCGCAAAGACTACAACAGCACATACTGCTCAACAGACTCCAGAATGACAACATATTCAAAGGCGACGCTGACTATTACGGCAAATACTTTAGACAAATGAGAAACAACCTAGCAAAGAAACTCAACGACCCAACAATACGCCAAATAAGACTATACGACTACCGACACTACTTCTGCACAAGAAAACTCTACGACCAAACAAACCCGTACACCGTAATGGTCTTAATGGGACACAAAAGCCTCAAGACCACACAAAAGTACATGCACCTACTCACAGACGACGACCCCGAATGGATGGTAGAAAGCACCCAATACCAGAAAAGAGCCGACGAACTCATAGCACACAACTACGAATACGTCCTAACAACACCAGACGGACACATGAAATTCCGAAAGCGTAAGTAAACCTTACGCAACTCCTACTTTTTCTCCCGCATACTCATTTTTATTAAGACTTCATTTAGTATGAAGACTACAATGAACAAGACAAGTGAGGGAAAAACTAGGTAGTAGCCCTGTTGATATTCGCCAAGAGAAAGACCTAGTAAGTTTCCCGTATAAATCATCAAGCCTAGAACTCCAAGACACAGTAAAACTGGAATAATTGATAGAATTCTTCTTTTGAAAAAAATGGAGCCAACGCCAAAGGTCAGCGTCAAAAGTTGAAATGTGAACATTAACACCAGTCCCCAAGACATCGTTGATGAAACATCGTCTCCCCAGTAATTGATAAACCAATACTGACTTTCATGCTGCCCAAAACCATTGTAGAAGTCGTGTTCGTATGACCAATAACGATTCGATATTGGTGCCAGTAATCCAATGGTGAGAAAGAAAGGCGAAATGACTGAAAATAAAAACACTAGACATCCAAGAATTGCAAGAAGTGCTTTCAGAATAACGAGTAGCGTCTTCTGAATGGTCAAGACCCAGCCCATTCAAAGACTACTACCTGCCCTTCTTAAAAAAGATTAATTCACGCTGTAAGCGTGCACAGAAAGCGTAAATGACTCGTGAGGCTTTCGCCTCACTCGATGCCCACGTTCCGACACAATGCCGATACCCTCAAACCGAGCAAGTGGATTGGTTCCACACGTTTTTAGTCAGACATATATTACCATAACTCAAAGCTTTAGTCATGCCTGATAATGTAATTAAGAAAATACTGAGCGATATGGATAAGCAAGGCTTCCCCCTCGAAGTACAGGTCACGGAGATTTTGAAAACTCATGGATGGATCGTTGATAATCAAGAAGCCTATTTTGATGCAGAAGCAGGTAAGCAGAGAACGGTTGATATTGCAAGCGTAAAAGATTTTGAAGTTATGCCATATGCGCTCTGGAAGAAATACCCCCATCGTTGGGCGTTTCAGGTGAGGCTAATTGTAGAGTGCAAAAAGAGCATCAAACCATGGGTGTTCTACGCCTCTGATACTGACAAGAAACAAATAGAGCAAAGTTTATCGATTAATGCCCAAGTACACGAAGACAAAATAGAACAACTGAATTATCCAGAAGAATTTCGCGGCACTCTTGAAGAAAAAGACACAGACCTCATTTTAGGGTTTAGGCAAGAACTTGCCCGCCCAGCTATTTTTGAAAGATTGGCTACAATAGCCTATGAACCCTTCACCAATGGCAAGGGGTATAGCATACACAAGGCTCGAATGCAAGTCTGCAAGGCACTAGTAGACCTAAAGCGCAAGCTTGAACAAGATTCGATAGAAATTCTACATTGCATCCTTCTCAAGCCAGTAATCGTTTTTGATGGCCAACTTTATGTATATCAAAACAAGAATCTCACCGAGAGCGAAGGCCTCTATTACTTAGTGAGCCATAATAATTCCAGATTTCATATCGAAATAATACGTGCTGACTATCTTCGCACATATCTCGAAAGAATCGAGAAAAGCATCGGCAATTTTCAGAGAGGCATTCAAAACCAAAACAAATAACTCTGCCGCACTCTCGTTAACACGAAAAATGCGCGAAAGAGCTACCGCGCGGGCACGAGAACAAGACTATTCCTCGACGAAGTTTATAAATGCCCTCTTCCAAGCATGAAATAGAGCCCAATACGTGCGCCTTCGCTCCTCGCCAACTAAACCTCGCTCAGAAAGATACGGGTCAGCGCGCGCCATAAACATCGCATTGCTTTGGAATATTCTAGAAGGCAAGGACTTCGAAGATCTGACTAGAAAACATGGATTCATTAGGTAAGCACAGCGTACGTACCATAAGCTTTTTGAGAAATATTCCTTTTTGAATAGCGTAAGGTTGGTTACAAGATGGGGAAAACGTTGATAGTTTATGCAAGCAAGAGTGGTGCAGCGGAACAAGCGGCCCAGATGATTCTGGATGTATTAAAGGACAAGTATGGATTGGAAGTTGATCTTGTCAATTTAAGAAAAGATTCTCCGAATCCTGCTCTGTACGAAAACATCATCATCGGTGCAGGTGTACGGGCTGGAAAAGTCTACCGCGAAGCTCTAAGGTTTCTCAAGCAAGATTTCGGCACCAGAAAAGTAGCCTTCTTCGTATCTTGCGGTGGAGCAGGAGATCCAAAAAACTACGAAAAATCATGCACAAAATACATCACCGAAGTCTTAGCACACTATCCGAGGAAAATACTGGGCAAAACAATCTTTAACAACGTTGACCCAGCAAAAATCCGTTCTTGGGCTGAAACCTTAGGAAATAAGCTAGCTGAATGATCGCACCCTACGCCAGAAAACCTCAGGACTTGAGATTCTCTCTCACTCTCTAAGATGGGATTTTTTCAAGTGTGCTAACCCCGACGGGCCATTATCATTTAAGCAGCGCGCGCATTATGCATGATTAAACGGTCAAGATCTTACGTGTTCTTTCTCTATACTCCCTCGTCAGATAGAACAACGCAATCAACAACCAGAAAAGCGAAGCCAACAAAAGCCCAGAGGCAACCTACGAATTTCTAAGAAACAAACAAGTCCAACAATAAGAAACGAGATTGCGAGAACGACAAAAGCGAGGGCACGCTCATTGGTTGAAGGAATTTACATCCGAATCATCCTGGGCTCCCATGTCTTCTCTCGTTTAATAAAAATCCGATAATAAATATAAGAACAAAAATGAATCCAACAACCGTTAATCCTCCCCCAAGATAGTTGCCAAACTACTAGCTAAGCGGTTTGTGTGTACTGAATACCTAAAGTGCCCAACTTGTGGGATAACTATTCCAGTAAGCAGTTGAATTATACCGACTCTGCCAACAATTACTACGTAACCTTTCAGCATCTTCTTTTCGTCTCTTAATAATCATTGGTTAACGCGCTTGGTCTATTTTTTCAAAAGTCAAATAGCGCGCGCAAGGATGGCTTAAATATTATTGACCCGTCTTGTTTCATCGTAGAGTGACTTGCGACCTATAGTTAGTTTACTCTCCGATTTTGGTCTAAAAGATTCCTACGTCGCTGAGATGAAAGCGGTTATCTTGAGCATATGTGGAAACGCGCAAATTGTAGACATAAGTCATTTAATCACAAAATTCGACGTGCGCATGGGCGCATTCGTTTTGGCTTCCGCAACATCGCGCTTTCCGAAGGGAACGGTGCATGTTGCAGTAGTGGATCCAGGCGTTGGCACACGACGTCGCTCAATAGTTGTTGAGACAAGGCATGGCTTGTTCGTGGGTCCTGATAATGGATTATTGATGCTTGCCGCAAGAAGAGTAGGCATAAGACATGTCTATGCTATCAGCAACGCCGAGTTTATGCTAAGAGGAGTCTCGAAAACGTTTCACGGTAGGGACGTTTTTGCACCGGTTGCGGCTCATTTGGCGGGAGGCCGCGCGCCCTCAGAAGCGGGTGCGGAAATCGATGATTATATTGTTCCAGAGTTTGTCGAACCAGTGATAGGCACTAGAGAGATCAAGGGTGAAGTGCTGCATATCGACGACTTCGACAGCATAATAACGAACATTTCTGCAAAACAACTCGGCGAGATTCGCGTTAAAGAAGGCGATTATCTGAATATCAAGCTAGATAGGACAAATGCACGACTAAAATACTGCTCAGCGTATGGGAAAGTGGAGGTTAACGAATTACTAGCCCTAGTAGGTGGACACGGATTCCTCGAAGTCGCTATAAATCAAGGCAGCGCTGCCAAGAAGCTGAATGCAAAGAGGGGAATGACCATACAATTACGCTCCGTCTAGACTACTCTTCCTTTTGAACCTTGTCGGTTTTTGCCAAGTCTCGGAGACGTTCAACGCCGTCTATTTCCAAAATGTAAGTTGCGACACTTTTAGGCACAAGTGCTTTCCAGTTATCATTTGCCAGCATCATTTGGCGAATCTCAGTCGATGAGTAGACAGTCCTCTTGTAGAAAGGTATAGACCTGACTTTGAAATTCGCTTCCATAAAGAGTCGCCTTGTTAAAGGTTCATTAGAATAAACGACTGAAAATTTAGGCGTGAAGCCGACCACCTTTGCGACCCAGAGCATGTGTACCTGGACATCGGCAATAGGAATAATCCACAGCCTTGAAATGGGGATTCCTGCCTCATCCAAAGCTCGCCTAATCATCACGGCCCGCTCACCGGCCGTAAATGGGTTGTCTAGACGATGACTATGTTGAGCACTGCCGATAACAATCACGATTTCATCTACTTTTCTGAGAATGCCTTTAATCACTTCCATATGCCCGTTATGGAATGGTTGAAAACGCCCCACGAAAAGTCCACGTTTAACCATTAAACTCAAGCCTTCTAAATTTCAGTTTTGAACTAAGCGTTTACCGTTAAGCAGGAGGTTTAAGGCAGCTTATCGGAAACAGCGGCAACAATTTCCCACTGATCTTGACGTTTGACACATCCTTGAACCCACGATCTTCCTTCCGCAGGATTTCCCATTTCAGCTTCAAGCCTCCACCATATCCTCCAAGGCTAAGATCTCGCGCCACCACCCTGTGGCAAGGTACTATCGGCGGAAAAGGATTCGTAGCGCATGCATGACCTGCAACACGCGGTCCCGTTCCAGAGACTTTAGCTAACCCACCGTACGTAGCGGCGTAGCCCGTTGGAATCAGCGACATCAATTCCAAGACCCGCCGTGTAGTTCGTGGAATGCGACTCATGTCCAATTCAAAATTGAAAGAAACATCCCTCCCATCCAAGATGGCACTCATCGCTCTAAATACTTCCATGGATAATGCGCTCGGTTTCTCAATCGTTTCGAAGGGCGCTTCGTACGGTAAGCCCTTGCAAATGGGTCTCAAGGCGTCTTCTTTACTTCTTGCGAAATTGGTTGCCACAACTTTGGTTCCATCAAACACCGCTCCATACCATGTTTGACCGATTCTCTCGCAGTAGACGTTCAACATCATTAGAGCCTAGGTATGCCTATTCGTCTGAAAGTTTTTAAAGTCTGTGATACGTTTAATAGACAGCCAAAATACTACAGCAAGAGAATGTGGGAAGAATGACCGATCAAGCACAGTATCCGTACATGTACATTCCAGGTGCAACCACGATTGGCGTAGTCTTCAAAGACGGTGTAATCCTTGCCGCCGAGAAGCGAGTATCATACGGCGCTTTCATTATCAGCAAAGGCGGGAAGAAAGTCTTCAAGATCACAGATACGATAGGCGCCGCATGCGCAGGACTTGTTTCAGACATGCAGAGCCTAGTCCGAGATGTAGAAGCATATGCCAATCTCTACAGGTTAGACTCAAACAGACCCATCACTGTAAGAGCAACAGCAAAGCTCATTGCAAACGTCCTTTTCAACTCCCGATTCATGCCGTTAATCACGCAAACGATAGTGGCGGGAATCGACGATGAAGGCCCATCACTATACGTCCTAGACGTGCTCGGCTCTCTCATATCCGACAAGTACGCTGTTGTAGGCACAGGCGCGGAAATCGCAATAGGAGTACTTGAAGAAGAATTCAAAGAAAATATGACGCTCAAAGAAGTCAAAGACCTAGTTGCTAGAGCGATAAGATCCGCCATAAGTAGAGATGCCCTGAGTGGCAACGGCGTAGACCTTCTCATAATTTCCAAGAAGGGCATCGAAGAAGAAACTACACCGTTCTAAGACTTACTTATTTTTTTCTTCGTTCTCAAATAATTGAGCATGGATAAGTTTAAGTCTCTACAAAGGATACATCCCAACGGAGAAAGGGACAAACGCGTTGACCTTTCAGCTAAGCCAGGAAGAAGGCGAATACTTAGTCCAACTTGCTCGAAAAGCCGTCAGAGAATACTTAAAAAACGAAAAGATGATTACCCCTCCGAAAGACACTCCGCAAAAACTTCTGCAAAAGTGCGGCGTTTTCGTGACAATCAACAGCATCAAAGGTCAAAATAAGGAACTGAGAGGATGCATTGGCTACCCTTACCCTACAACAATTTTGGCTCAAGCAGTAATTGAATCTGCAATAAACTCAGCAACGCAGGACCCGAGATTCTCCCCACTCTCGTTAAAGGAATTAGACAACGTCGTCTTTGAAGTCAGTGTGCTCACCCCTCCGGAACAAGTAAGAGTGAAAAACCTAAAAGAATATATCTCGCAAATCAAGGTTGGAAAAGACGGGTTGATAATAGAAAACGGTCCGTGCAAGGGCTTGCTGCTTCCCCAAGTGCCAATAGAATGGCGATGGGACGAAGAAGAATTTCTGTGCCAATGCTGCATAAAGGCAGGCTTGCCACCAGACAGTTGGCTTCTCAAAAACACCGAAGTCTACAAGTTTCAGGCTATTATATTTGAAGAAGCTCCGGGAGGAAAGATTAAGCGCAAAGAATTGGATGGACAATGACGTCATGAAGGTCCAGTTCTCTCCAGCAGGCATAGGCCTAGGACACGTTGCTCGATGCGCTCCGATAGCCAAAGCACTTTTGCAAAAAGAAACTGATGCTCAGGTTCTGTTCTCAACCTACACGGACGGAGTCGTCTATGCAAGACAAGAAGGCTTTCCATACGCAAGAGCACCGCCAATTGGGTTCAAAGTCAGACCTGACGGAACAGTGGATTTCAAGCAGACAGTGGCGAACCCTGAACTATTCTTAGCTTCATTCAAGTTATTGAGGCAAATTGGAGCAGAAGTCAGGATAATGCAACATTTCAAACCAGATGTTGTCGTATCAGATACTAGGGTTTCTCCATTGGCAGCTGCACGCCTGCTCCGAATCCCAAGGCTTTGCATCCTTAATCAGTTCCAAATAATAATTCCGCGACGCAAGCACTTCCTTAGACTGGCAAAATTTGCTGACATCATCGGGCTAGCGATGATAGGA
>DATHCB010000164.1:0-22474 GCA_035319765.1 Bathyarchaeia archaeon | reverse complement strand
TACCGCCATCGATATAGTGCCTGTTGCGGCGTGCTAGGAACTTTCTCGGCTGCTAGGTTTTTCTAGAAATCTCGGAAGGTAATTGATGTTTTTGAGTATTAAGTCGGGTTCTTCTTTTTGAAGTTCTTCCTGTGTGTAGAGACCAGAGAGAACGGCGATGGTTTTCGCGTTTGCAGCTTTGCCGGCTTGTACATCGACTATTGAGTCGCCCACGACAGCGCAGTGGCTTGCTGATATGCCCAATTGTTCTGCGCCTTTTATTACAGCGTCAGGATAAGGCTTGGGCTTCTTAACATCCATCGTAGTGATCACCGTTTTGAAGTATTCCAAGAGCTTGAGTTGCGCTAGCTCCTTGGCGATTTGTTTCTTCGGTATTGCCCGGAGTGTAACAAGTCCGAGGGGGTAGACACCAGCGAGAGTCTGGAGAGTATC
This sequence comes from Bathyarchaeia archaeon, assembly GCA_035319765.1. Classification (GTDB taxonomy): domain Archaea; phylum Thermoproteota; class Bathyarchaeia; order Bathyarchaeales; family SOJC01; genus DATHCB01. Next base: position 22,042 of record DATHCB010000164.1, on the reverse strand, counting down.
GTAAACATTTTCAATCGGTTCCGTTTTCGTCAGCGTGGAAACGTAGTAAGCATCTATGTATGTCCCCAGGAACTTCTTGACCGTTCTCTGATTTCTACATTCTTCGGTCAGAAGGTCGCGTACTGGTCGGTTTTGTTCCATTCGTCTAGCAATCTCAAGGCCGATCCACGGGTCGAAATCGGTTACTCCGATTGCGACGTATGCCGCGGTCGTTGCTTCCAACAGGGCCTGCTCTGAGTTAACCAGTGTGCCATCCAAGTCGATGAGCAAAGCTTTGACCGTTATTTTTTTGTCGGGTTCCATTCCAAGTCCTTTTTGGTTCTTACGTATTGAAGAATAGTTAGGCTTGCGCTCTTTGCTAAGTAGTGTTGCTGCAAAAAGTATTTAAAAACGATTGAATGGTTAGTGCGTTACAGGTGTTTATACAGCGATGGCTAGAAAAGCTCGAATTCGCTTGACGAGTACAGATTACCGTAAGTTAGAAGAAGTGTGCGGAGAACTCAAGGCCATCGCTGAGAAAACGGGCGTCAAAATCACCGGGCCTCTTCCTTTGCCCACGAAGAAGCTCAAAGTGCCGGTTTTGAAATCACCGTGCGGCGAAGGAACGCAGACATGGGACAAATGGGAACTGCGCATTCACAAGCGCCTGATCGATATCGACGCCGAAGATCGCGTTATGCGACGGATAATGCGGATCCGTGTTCCAGACGAAGTTTACGTAAGTATTGAGTTAGTGTGATTTCACCATTCTTAGGATAGAAAGAATAGGAATGCTAGAATGGTGAGTGCTAGTGCCGTCGTGAAGGCTAAAGCCCACACAAGTTTATTCCACGAGAATATTTTGTGTCCGTCGATTATACTGAATGGGATGAGGTTGAAGAGGGCAAGGAAGGCGTTGATGTAAGCGACCCAACCCGCTATAAATGCAATTGCCGCAGTGGACGAAAAGAAAGTTGCAGCTTCGAAAATTGTTGCGAAGATTGTTGCAAGGATTATATTGGTGATCGGTCCAGCTATGGCTGTTTTGCCCATGATTTTTTTGTCCACAAAGTTGCCGGAGATCATGACGGCGCCCGGACTTATGAGTTTAATAGGTGAGAAGATACTGATCAGCGTAATTACTGCACCCCACATAGTGAGTCGGAACTCCGCCCATAGTCCGTAACGTTGGGCGAGAACTTTGTGGGCAAATTCATGAAGAAGGAAGGACGCAGTGAAAAACAAAGCTAGGCTCAACGCAATCGTGAGTTGCATCGTAAAATCTTTGGCAAGGCTTGTTGGGATTTCAAAAAAGGCGAATGATATGCCGACTGCCAACACGAGAGCTGCTCCGATGAGTATGTCTTGAAGTTCTTTTGCACTGAATCTTATTCTTCTCTTTGGCAATGCTGGGACGTAAGAGATCGTGTGTTGATATGTGCCTTCTGTCGTTGGCACGGGAAAGGTTTGTATCGGTGGTTGTGGGGTTCTGGCTTGCCAGATTTCTGGACACCCGTGATTTTCTGGCAGTCTGTGTTCATGGCAGAAGTAGTTGCCGCAGTAAGGACACTTGAAGGGCATGTAGACTTCGATGTTGCAGTAGTGACATTTCAAGCTTGTTTTCACGCTGTAGTGGTTTTTTCATGAATTGTGCGGATTTAAACGTTCTGCTATGTGCGTGTGTTATGACCAGCCAGTGTCATGTCAAACCGTAATATTTCGTGGGCGTCAAAGCCGACTTAAGAAGGATTCATGTTGCCATGACGGCTTTTAATGCCGTGAATGCTAATCTATTTATTTCTCAATCGGGCTAATACAAAACTAAGGGAAGAAGTAATTGAACCAAAAGATTAGAGTTGTAGGGCGCACGCTGTTTCTCTTTGTAGCTTTGTCTATCTGTCTCGGAATGGCGTCCGTGATACTAAATGCAAATGGAACCGGAGGGTCGGTAGTGATAGTGAATTTCAACGTACCAGTCGATCCTGGTTCTTCAAGTTTTGTTGCCAGCGCCGTCAGCTATGCAATAGCGAATCGAGCTTCTGCAATAGTGATAGAGATGAACACTCCTGGCGGTTTGCTCAGCGATATGTTGTCGATAATTAATTCTATAACGACGGCGAATCAATCGGGGATACCGACTTACACTTTCGTCGTGCCAAACGGTTTGGCGGCCTCAGCTGGCAGTTACATTGCGATGGCAACGAACAAGATCTTCATGGCCTCAGGATCGGAGATTGGACCGAGCACGCCTATTGTTGTTGGAGGCACAGCATTGGAGCAAAATCATACGGAGGACGCTATGAACAAAACCATGGCGAGTCTTGCCGCAGAATGGGGACGAAATGTCACTGCTGCCTCTATAGACATGGTCTTGAATGACCAAGCTTTTACGGCGAATGAAGCCCTCAATTATCACCTAATCAACGGACTTGCCAATTCGCTCCAAGACATGCTAGGCAATGTTAGTCTCTCAGGAGCGCCGCAGACGACTCTTAGTGAATCTTTGTACAATCAGTTTCTAAGCGCGATAAGCGACTCTACGCTCGACGGAATTCTAATCCTTTTAGGGATTGTATTGATAGTGCTGGACTTCTTCCACCCCACGATTGTCCTTACAATTGCCGGGGTCATCTCGTTGGTGATAGGACTAATCGGTGCAGAAGTGATTGGCGCTTCGTTCCTTGGCTATCTACTCTTGGCCATCGCGGCGGTTCTGATAATACTTGAAATCAAGCTCGGACACGGTTTTGCTATGATGATCGGAGTGGTCATCGGTGCTGTTGGCATCTTCTATCTGGCGCAGGGACTGAATTATGTAGCTCCCTCTCCTATCACTGATGTGACAGACCTGGAGCTCTCCGTCGTAGTAGTCCTCGGGATCCTTGCGGGGCTCTATTTAAGATGGGTCATCGGTCCGATCAGACAACGTTCTAAGCTAACAGGGCCTGAAGCCCTTATTGGAAAAATTGGTACGGCCGTCACTGATCTAAAGCCAGATGGCGAGGTGAGGGCAGGGGGAGTAGTTTGGAGGGCAAGGTCGACCTCGGGGGATATAAAGAAGGGTGAATCTGTAAGAGTGAAGTCTATGGAAAATCTTATGCTAATAGTCGAGAAAGTAGAGCAAAAACCTTCAGCCTAGAATTTGAAACGTGATGGCTAGAGCAAGCATTGTATTATAACAAAACTAATAAGTTAGTAACGTTGTTTCAAAATTGGGAGATTCTTGTTGAATCCAATTGTATTGGGCTTAATCGCGTTCGTTGTTTTGATCGTCGTGATAATACTCTTGAGCGGCATCAGAATTCTGAAGGAGTGGGAAAGAGCTCCAGTGCTTTACTTGGGACGGTACAAAGGGCTCAAAGGTCCAGGAATCATCTACGTGCCTCCGTTCATCGCCCGGGTGCCTTTCATCATATCGACGCGTTTGCAGGTGGTGTCATTCAAGACAGAGCAGACTCTTACCCGGGATAATGTGCCGGTGGTTGTCGATGCTGTTATGTACTTTCAGCCTGCAGACTTGGAGAAAGTGGTGCTTGGCGCAGAGAACTTCCGAGATGCCACCGAGCTTGCAGCGCAAACCACCCTAAGAGAAGTAATTGGACAAGCAGTGTTCGACGAAATGCTCACAGAGAGAGAAAAAGTTGGCTCAATCGCGAGAGGCATAATCGATTCAAAAACTGAAGTTTGGGGAATAAAAGTCACATCGGTCGAGATTCGAGACGTGGGCATCCCGCAGGTTCTTCAAGACGCGATGTCAAGACAAGCTCAGGCCGAGAGGGAAAGAAGAGCAAGAGTCACGTTGGCAACAGCAGAATTCGAAGCAGCCCAGAAGATGATCGAGGCCGCAAATCTCTACGAGAAAAGCCACGAAGCCCTCCGGTTGCGGTGGATGAACATACTCTACGAAATCGGACAGCAATCCAGTACTAATACGATAATGCTGGTCCCATCCTCTATGCCAGAAGCAGGATGGCCACCAATGGGCATGTTCGGGTTCAAAGAGATAGGAAAAAAAGAAACCAAACCACAACCGAAAGAATAGTCCTAGCCTCAAGTTCCGCTTTTCTTTGGTCAGTCCTAGCGCGCACTTGATAGTTTCTTGAACCCTTTTTTCCTCAGTACGACTTCTTCTACGGTGAAATCTGAGTAATCGTGCTTTTTTCGTTATCATAAGCCTCTCTAAGGTTCTTAACATAATCTGCGAATGATGCGGTGCTTGCGTGATTGAACTCTATTTTCAGTTGGGTACAAAGAACTTTCAGTATTGCCTCCTCTAGAATTGATGCTGCTCCAAGAATTTGGCCTCTGTCATGGCCAAGGATATTTCTCATCTCTGCGGAGAAGATTTCTGGTTTTCTCGGGATTTCGTGTCGCGGGCATCCCGCTTTTTCGAGATGGTTATAGATTGCGTTCGAGTTCATTTTCCCGAATACATCTTCAATTACATTATCGATTATGTTCAGTAGCAGCTGGTCAAAGTTTTCCAACCGCTGGTCCCTGGAGCACGTGCATGTTCGAGAGGGCATCAACGAGTTCCATCGTTCTCTTATCGATGTCGGTGGCGCGGGCTATGTCGGTCACTGTGACTATTCCGACCAAGTGGTTTTTCTCCATAATGGGCAGCTTCTTCACCTTGTTTTTAATCATGATTCTCGTCGCTTCGTTGATGTCCATGTCCGGCTGTCCGACGATCACGTCTTTGGTCATTATCTCCGAAACTTTTGTTTCCTTCGGATTCCTGCCCTTTTCCACGACTCTTTCCAGCAGATCTCTCTCGGTCAAGATTCCCTCGATGTCATCGTCTCGGACTACCACCAAGCAGCCAATCTTGTTCTTGTTCAAGAGCTTAGTAGCCTCGAGGGCTGAAGTGTCCGTTCGCAGAGTAATGACGTTCTTAACCATCAACTCTTTGACTTTCATAACAGGTCCTAAACATTCTGAATCGAATAGAAAAGAAAAGGATTATGAATCTTGACTAGTTATCTTAAGCATGCGCAAATGCAAAAGTTTGTGAAAGAAATACCCGAGGAGCGTTACCGCATTCTCCCTCTTCTTTTAGGTTGATACAAGAAATAGAATCAGAACGTCGCAATCGATTTATAGATAGTACTTTCGACTCGTACGGTAAATGGTGAGTATCTTCGTGAAGGGCGCGTTTAGTTGAAGTTGATCTGGGACTTGATCTTTGTTTACTGTCTGCTTACAGTTATCCTTCGTGATTTGTTCTTTATGGTCGTTCAGACTAGGCGGAAATCTTCCTTTATAGTTGTTAATACGACATGAGTGTTTGCTCGTTCTACGAAGGGTAATGACAGAAGGTGTTTTGTGAATTTGCTTAGCTCTTCTCGGTCTTTGAACTTGGCGATTATCATAGCGTCGGTCAATCCGGTAACATCATACACGGAGCAGACGTTTGGAAACCTTGCAATCTCGTTTTCCATTTCCAGAAGCCTTCCCTTGGAAACTGTTATTTCTGTGACAACCGTTAATTCATACCCGAGTTTTTCATGATCTGGCAGGATCGAGTAGCCTCTTATTATGCCCTCATGCTCCATTTTCTTTATTCTTGATAGCACAGTGCCAACAGACATATTGCATTGCTTCGATATTTGTCTCGACGAAAGACGTGCATTGGCGGTTAACGTCTTCAGTATTTTAACATCCGTCTCATCTACCAACATCCGGTTCACACACACGTTTAACGATTATTTGATTACGACGACCTTTATTTAACATTTGTCTCTATTTTTACCAAAAAAGTTTTTATATTAACAGGAATTATCGATTATAATATAAAATTGAGAAGGAATTGAAGTGACGCACCTTCCGATGCAAACAAATCATAATCTTGATACATGCCTAAAACTCGTCAAGAATGCCGACTATGTTCCACTCCATTCGCCGATTTGCTCGGCTCTCTTAAAGGTCGGACGATTGCCATGGAAGAGGCGAAAAGCGCCTTATACGAAGGAGTAGGTTTTGGAGGCTCCTCAATTACTGGCGCAGTCTCCAATATGCGCTAAGCGCTCTTTTACAACACTAGGAAAACATAATAGCTGAAACATTTTCTCTTCAGGGCAATAAACCGCACGCTCTAATTAGGGGTCAAAAAGAGATGAAGAACTTCAAAGATTCTATCTGGGAAGAAAACGTAACTAAAGTTGTCAAAGAAATCGAAAGACAAGAAATCAAATTCATTCGACTTCAATTCACAGACATCAATGGCATGCTAAAAAATCTAGCCGTTAACTCCAAAAACATCGAGAGAATCTTTGAAAACGGTCAGCCTTTTGACGGATCATCAATAACAGGTTATCGCCCCATAGAAGAATCAGACATGGTTCTTTTCCCAGATCCAAGTACATTTGCAGTGTTGCCTTGGCGACCCAAGGAGAAAGCGTCCTGTAGATTACTCTGCGACATATATACCCCACAAAACAAACGATTTGAGGGAGACCCGCGATATGTTCTTGAGAACGCGTTAGCTAAATGCAAGAAAGCTGGTTTCACGTACTTCTGCGCACCCGAACTGGAATTTTTCATTGTTAAGGAAAACGATACCGGTTTGCCAACTCCGATAGATATGGCAGGCTATTTCGATTTTCACCCTGGGGACTTGACCGACGACCTTAGACGAGAAATTGCGGACACTGCTGAAGCTTTTGGTATAGAGATAGAAATATCTCACCATGAAGTCGCTTTGGGGCAAAATGAAATCGACTTCAAATATGATGAAGCTTTGAAAACCGCTGACAGAGCGATAACAATGAAGATGTGCGGAAAAGTTGTCGCTGCACGAAACGGTTACATAGCCACTTATATGCCGAAGCCTTTTGGTGGCATTAACGGTTCAGGAATGCACACACACCAGAGCCTGTGGAGCCTTGACGCAACCAAGAACATGTTCTATTCTGACGATGCCGACAAAGGGTATCTTTCTGATACGGCTAGATACTTCATAGGAGGTCAATTGGCGCACGGACGAAAAATGTGCGCGGTCCTGGCTTCATGGCCTAACTCTTACAAGCGTTTGGTTCCAGGTTATGAAGCCCCAGTTTACGTCGCATGGGCCCACAAGAATAGGTCACCACTCATAAGAGTTCCGAACTTCGGAGGAAGAAAAGGTGCGGCAAGATGCGAGATCCGTTGTCCCGACCCAGCTGGAAACCCATACCTGCAGTTTGCAGTTCTCTGCGCGACAGGGATAGATGGCGTCAAGCATAAGACAGACCCCGGAGAACCAGTTGAGCTGAACGTTTATGAGATGAGCTACGAAGAAAGAAAGACCAGTGGAGTAGTTACTCTTCCCGAGTCACTAAAAGAAGCCTTGGATGAGCTCGAAACAAGCGATCTAATGCGAGAAACTCTGGGTGAAACTGCTTTGGAAAACTTCATGAAGGAAAAACGTAAAGAATGGGACCGTTACCGAATGCAAGTTACCAACTGGGAAGTTGAAAGATACATCAAACGGCTCTAGACTCGACGTAAGCCAAGCACGCCTCTAATCGAGACCAGCGTGCGCTTTAAAGAGACGGAAGTCACACGCACGTCACAGCGCGATCCATCCGCCATCGACGAAAGTTGTCGCGCACAAGCTAACTCTATACCTAGTGAAAATTTGATATGCACAGAAATCTTGAAGAGGAAAGCAAATTAATCGAGGCAGACTTTGAGTACGTTCGCTATCGCGCAAGGACAGCGTTGCGATCTACCGCAAGCCCAAATGACCATCGAGTAGTATAACTCAGTGCTCCGGTAGTATAGTCCGGTTAAGTATGACGGCCTCTCGAGCCGCCGACCCGGGTCCAAATCCCGGCCGGAGCACCTTAATCTTCTGATCATTTTGAAGATGTTCCAGCTGAACAGGCTCTCAGCGCGTTACAGGCAGCTGCATTATTGGCGGCTTCTAAAACGGACAAAGGGAGGTACCACAGTCTTGTGCCCCCAAATAGGACCGTTAACTACATTTTGCATGCGAAGCGCGCAAGCAAATAGTCTTTTCATGTGTCTGCTTCTAGAATATTGCGACCAAGCCCACGGTTTCCCGCTGGGAATAGGCCTTATTAATTCTTAATACTCATTATGTTATGTCTAGAGAGAGGAAAACAAAATGGCGAATTATAGACAAATCGTAGTACCTGCGACCGCTTTAGTAATGTTAGTAATACTTCTGTCACTCTTCGCCCCAGCTCACGCTTGTGGAGGGTGCACGCACTATACTTTAACGATCGAGACAACAGTCGGAGGAACCACGATTCCTGCGCCAGGAAACTACACCTACTGTCGAGGAAAAAATGTAACCGTAACAGCAACGTCTGACGGTGGTTACCAGTTAGGCTGCTGGCTTTTAGACGGATCAACTGCAGGAAGTGCGACCAATATAACGATAACGATGTGCAGCAACCACACCGTCGAAGCCTTGTTCGTCACAGCTGTCCCTGAATTCCCAAGCATTGTACCAATTGCAACTTTCTTCACTGCCTCAGTGTTCATAGCACTTGCGTACAAGAAAACTGAAAGACCGAAGAAGCCCGAGCCCTGACGATAAGAGAAGGCCCCTCATGGGTAACGCAAGAAAACGATCAGCGTGCGTTATCCAATCCACTTCTTCTGGCAATAGTTCTAAGAGGCCTAAGCTAATCGGGTTTCCTAATGAATTCTTATAGATGTATTCAGCAGAATACTCTTTATGGCAGCTTCGCCTATCAGGACGTCCCATGTACTTCTGATGCTAGCTTTGATTCTCTTCTGGGGCAGTTCGTTTGTCATCGTCAAAGTTGCGCTCAAAGAAGGATTGACACCAATTGCCATAGCTACTTTTCGATTTCTCGTCGCCGGAGCGCTTTTCATCCTTTCTCTCCTCTATACTAAGGCAAATAATAGAAGTTACAGACTTGCGGTGGACAAGAGTGACGTTCCCACCTTGCTAGTCTTAGCCCTCACTGGCGTTACATTCTTTTTCATAGCTCAGTACACGGGCATTGAACTGGCCGGGGCATCGATTGCTGCTATCTTGGTGACCCTCCTTTCACCGATCTTAATTACGATCATTTCTTCTCAGTTGCTGAAGGAACGTTTGATGCGAAGGCAAGCTATCGGAATCGGTATCGCTGCAATAGGTGCATTCGTAATAATAACTGGCGGAACTCTGACTTTTCAAAATGAACCCAACTTCTTCTTAGGATGCTTAATTCTGCTTTCGACTCCTTTCCTCTGGGCCGCATACAGCCTCTTAGGGAAGAAAATAATGGACAAGTACGATCCTTTTCTAGTCGTCTCGTACGTTAACGTGTTAGGGGGATTATGCCTGATTCCCTTTTCCTTAGCTGAGCATTCCATAACCGAAATAACAACGATGAGCCTCAACGCGTGGCTAGCCATTCTCTACCTGTCCGTAACCTGTTCATTAATAGGATATTTCATATGGTTCTACGTGATCAAACACATCGGCGCGGCAATCACGAGCACGTTCCTATTCGGGGAACCAATCATCACGGTACTTTTTGCAGTATCGTTCGTTGGAGAACGAGTGAATGCTTTCATAATCGGCGGAGGTGCCCTAATTTTCCTCGGCGTCTATCAAGTCATCAAGAAATAACTCTCTCTTGATCGATGACGACCGGCAGAAAAGAATAAATAATTTATCTCGGCTCTCTAAGCACTTCTGAAAGGAATTCGCTGAGTAATAGTGAGGGAAAGTCGTGGCAGCGGAGTTGCTATTTTCAGAGAGAGTGGCGCTGTATACCATACTCGGTATAGCAATTGCAGCCTTGTTATATGCGCTAATTCTGGCAAGACAGGTTCTCAAAGAGAGCACCGGTTCTGGCAAGATAAAGGATGTCTGGCAAGGCATCAGAGCAGGGGCAAATGCTTACCTGCGAACTCAGTTTAGGTCAATAATTATATTTGTAGGTCTCTTAGGAATTTTCCTGTACTTGTCGGCAGTACTGTCGCCGCCGCCCGCTGTTGTCACGAGTTCATTTCTCATAACTGTCGGAAGAGTTGGAGCGTTTATGATGGGGGCTTTTTTCTCGGCTATGGTTGGATTTATCGGGATGAACATGGCGGTTCAGGGAAATATACGTGTCTCAGAAGCTTCAAAGACAGGCTTCCGTAAAGCCTTAAAGATAGCATACCGGACCGGAACAATCACAGGTATGCTCACAGATGGGCTAGGGCTTCTCGGTGGAACCGTTATCTTTCTGATTTTTCTGCGAGATGCTCCAGAAGTTCTCCTCGGCTTTGGCTTCGGAGGAACGCTCCTTGCATTGTTCATGAGGGTAGGCGGGGGAATCTATACCAAAGCGGCGGATGTTGGCGCTGATCTGGTGGGCAAGGTGGAGAAAGGCATTCCAGAAGACGATCCCAGAAATGCAGCTGTCGTCGCGGATCTCGTCGGAGACAATGTTGGCGACTGTGCAGGTATGGCCGCCGATATTTTTGAGTCTTACGAAGTGACGATGGTTTCGGCGTTGTTGTTAGGCTTGCTGATAGCGCCTTTCAACTATAAGTGGATAGTGTTCCCACTTTTGGCACGAGGAATAGGGGTTGTTAGCACGATCATAGGAACCTACGCGGTTTCTCTATGGCCTGAACGCTTCACCAAGGGAGACGCGTTTAAGGCCATGGACCTTTCATACGACCTTTCCGGTATCATATCTTCGGGCAGTTTCTTGGTTTTATCCTTGGTCTTCGTCCACGACATCAGAGTATTCATCGCCACCACAGTGGGCCTTATCTTGGCCATAAGTTTCAACAAACTTGCCAATTACTTCACGAGTCCCAATCGGAATCCAACCGACAAAGTGGCAAAAGCAAGCAAGACGGGTGCGGCTACGCTGCTATTGGAAGGTCTCGGGTTGGGGATGGAAAGCAGTGTGTGGACGCTGCTCGTGATAGCAACCGCTATAGTCGTTTCGATTTTGGTCTTCACCGGGGCAGGAATAGTATTTACAATGTACGGCGTGGCTCTCACGGGGATAGGTATGTTAACGCTTACGGGGAATAACGTGGCTATGGACAGTTTTGGTCCGATAGTTGACAACGCAAACGGCATAGGTGAGATGGCGGGTCAAGAGAAGCAGTCTCGTCAGATCTTGGCAGATCTTGATGCTTCGGGCAACACAACGAAGGCCGTGACCAAGGCGATTGCGATAGCATCGGCAGTAATTGCTGCAGTCTCATTGTTCTTTTCGTTCACTCAATATATTCCGGGCGGTGTGAGCCTTGACATCGCCACCCAGCCACTCGTCTTCGTGGGGCTTATGATAGGTGCTGCACTCCCCTTCCTGTTCAGTTTTATTTGCATTAGAGCGGTCGGTAGGGCGGCTGGAAGAATAATTGAAGAGGTACGAAAACAATTCAGAATTCCGGGAATAATGGAAGGAAAGAAACTACCCGACTACGCTTCCGTCGTGAAAATATGCACTTCTGCGGCGCAGCGGGAACTCGCAAGTCTAGCCGCGATTGCCATTCTGACTCCTTTGCTAGTTGGAACACTTTTGCAGTCGGCAGCGTGGGGTGGGTTCCTGGCTGGAGTAATTCTGACAGGTCAACTCTTAGCTGTATTTATGGCATATGCCGGCGGCGCATGGGATAACGCTAAAAAGAAAATAGAAGACGGCTTTTACGGCGGAAAAGGCTCAGAGGAGCATAAAGCCTCTGTAATAGGTGACACAGTTGGCGATCCCTTGAAGGACACTGCAGGCCCAGCGCTGAACCCGATGGTTAAAGTGATAAACCTAATCTCGTTATTGTTCGCATCTGCGATTGTAACAATCAAAGACAAAGCTGTCATCCACACCCAGATAGCAGGCTACCAGATCCAGATACCATTGCTATCCGTCATAATCTCCATAATCTTGATCGTTATCATCGCATGGGCAATAATGTTCAGCAGGAGAGAAAGCAAAGATATTACCGCGAATATCCCAGAAAAAGAAACTCCAACTGACGCATCCGACTCGCGATAAATTGTGTCGTCTGTAACACTAGAGTCACTTTGTCGCTGTTGTCAAATTTCATCTGAAAAATCTTTATATCGATTCGATGATCCGTCTACGCTAAGATCCTAATGAGCATATCCAAGCCTTTACTGGAGTACGCTAGATCCCTTAGGCCGAAAGGGGGTTTTACGCAGTCTATTTCGGCTTTCAGGAGATTGCTCAAGTATCACAGTGGATACCGATGGTTCCTGACTGCAATAGTTATTCTTGCACTGATAAGGTCCATTCTATTCGCTATAGAGCCTTTGTACACTACCTACATAATAATCTACGTTATCGGACCTCCAACAAATCTTAAGCCTCTGCTGGGATATTTGCTCGTAATCTTTCTAGCAGGAATAGGCTATGCCATTTCAAACTTTGTGTTGACCCTCGTACATGGCGTGATGTCTCAGTATATTGTGCGAGACATAAGGACCGATTACTACAGTTCGCTTCAAAGCAAATCTTTCAGCTTCTACGATTCTCGAGGTGTTGGCGATCTCACATCCAGAGCCACGGTGGATATGCAATTAGTTGACTCGTTTCTTAGAACATGGCTCGGCACGGTTCTCAACGCCGTCTTCACAACGATAATTATCATAGTGATAATCTTTCCTATCAGTCCAATTATGACTCTGATTTCCATGGCCACGATGCCTTTAATCTTCTATTTCACAACGCGCCTCTGGACAGAAACAATGCCGCTGTTCAAGAACATGCAGCTGATCATAGGAAGACTGGGTTCTTACATCCAGCAAAACATCATCGGAATGAAGACAGTCAGGATATTCCGCCGAGAAGATGACGTTGTTGACGGGTTCAAAGACGTCGAGGACGTATACGTGAACACCGCCATCAATGCGGGCAAGATACAATCTATCTATACCCCGCTAGGTCCGGCGATACTCACGCTTGGAATAGCGCTGGTGTACGTGTACGCTGGGGAAACGTTGGGCGTTCCAGGCACAGCCTTAGCGATTGCTCAGGTTGGCTACTTGATCCTGTTTGCGAGGTACATGATGAGGCTCACCATGCCGATAAGGGATTTAAGCCAGACTTTGGGAACGTGGATAGCCGCTTACGCTGGGCTTGAAAGAATCCTTGAAATCACAGATACCCCGAGAAACGTAGAAGACTTGCCTGACGCCAAGGGCCTAAAGATAGGGAAAGGAAAGCTTGAATTTCAAAACGTGACCTTTGGGTACGTTAAAGATAGACCCGTATTAGACAACGTCACTTTCACAGTAGAACCAGGCGAAAAAATCGCCATACTCGGCGCAACTGGATCTGGGAAAAGTTCCCTCATATATTTGGTCCCCAGGTTTTACGACATCCAAGGTGGTAGCATAAAGATAGATGGGTACGATATACGCGAGTTCAAGCTCGCCTCCCTCAGGAAACAGGTGGGAGTGGTGTTACAGGATGTTTTTCTGTTCTCCGGAACGATTAGGGAGAATATCGCCTTTGGCAAGCCTGACGCTTCGATGGATGAGATAGTGCAAGCTGCCAAGTCGGCCAGAATACACGACTTCATTGAATCCCTACCCTCAGGCTACGACACGCCAGTGGGCGAAAGAGGGGTCACTCTGTCCGGAGGTCAAAAACAGAGGATGACAATAGCCAGAGCGCTCATAACAGACCCGAGGATCCTAATAATGGATGATTCCTTGTCCTTTGTGGATGCGAAAACGGAGCAGGAGATTCAAGCCGCGATAGAAGAGGCAACAAAGACCAGGACGACGCTCATAATTGCTCAAAGATTCTCAACGATAAAGACTGCTCAGAAAATACTAGTTTTAGAAAACGGTTCAATAGCTGAATTTGGCCCACACGAAGAACTCATCGCTAATAATGGCGTCTACAAGAGAGTCTACGAAACGCAGTTCATCCAAAAGGCATCGCCTATCATAGAAGAAGCGGGTGGAGCATAATGTCAGGCTCCTACGGGACATTTTCAACAAAGCAGGAGGAGAAAAGAAAAAGAACCCTTCCTGACAGGGAGCTCATCAGAAGAGTCTACAAGTACGCACGATCCTATAGGAGAAATCTCATAATTGGCGCGTCTGCAACTGTAGCCGGCGCTATCACTGGGTTGGCCGCACCGTATATGCACGCGATAGCTATCGATAGTATAATAGAGACTAAAGACCTGTCGGCTTTCATTTGGTGGATTCCCCTCTTCGTTGCTATCATTATGGGCAATTTTGCGTTTCAGTCCATTCAAACCTATCATATGCGAATAGTGGGAGAAAAAGTGGTGGCGAGAATGAGAGACGACATGATGGAAAAATTGCAAGTTGTCTCTCTCAGATATTTTTCAGAAGGTGAAGCAGGACGAATTATTTCACGCCCAACGAACGACGCAAACACCGTTAGAATATTTCTTAGATTGGGACTTACAAGCATCCTCGTTGACATCTCATCAATCATGGGTGCTTTTGCCATAATGCTCTATCTAGATCTTAGACTAACACTCCTTGCGATATCGATACTTCCTGTGGCGATAATCCTTGTTTGGTTTCTTGGGAAATACTCAAGAGCTGCATATAGGAGAACCTTGATTACAACTTCTGGCCTGACTGCAAAGATGCAGGAAGACCTAGCAGGAATAAAGGTAACTCAAGCCTACGCGCAGGAAGAAGAGACAAAAAAGAAGTTCTTAAAGAGCCAAGATGAAAACGTCAAGGCAACCATAAGAGCCATCCTCATAGGTTCGTCATACACGCCGTTCGTGATAGGACTAAGGCTGATTGGAACCATGATAATTCTATTCTACGGAGCAATGGCCGTCATAAACGGATCTATACAAATCGGCGTCCTCGTTGCTTTCACAGAATATCAGTTCTCATACTTCATGCCGCTGGTTGACCTAGTGTCAATGTACGACCAATATCAGTCAACTATGTCTGCAATCGAAAGAATGTTCGATGTGATAGACACCAAAGTCGAAGTGCTAGACGCGCCGCTACAAGGAGCATCCCACTGAAGTGATAAAAGAGGTAAAGTTTGAAAACGTCAGCTTCGGATACGACCCAGACATCCTAGTTCTAAAGAACATCAACTTTACATTGGGACAAAACATGAAACTCGCGATCGTGGGTCAAACCGGCGCAGGAAAGAGCACGATAATCAACCTCCTTGCGAGATTCTACGATCCATGCGAAGGCAGGATACTCATCGATGGACAGGACATAAAAGAGATCCCTCTTGCCTCTCTGCGAAGTCTGATGAGCATAGTCCTTCAGGACTCCTTTCTTTTTTCGGTCTCTATAAGAGAGAACATACGATTCGGAAGACCTGAAGCATCGGATGAAGAAGTCGTTGAGGCGGCAAAATCCATCGGCGCCCACAATTTCATAATGAAGCTCCCTGACGATTATGACTACGTTATAGAAGAAGGATCTTCAAACATATCCATAGGCCAGAGGCAGCTCGTAAGCTTCGCCAGAACGCTGGTAGCCAATCCAGAAATCCTAGTGCTTGACGAAGCGACTTCATCGGTTGACGCATACACTGAACTGGTAATACAAGAAGCGCTGAAGAAATTGATGCGCAACAGAATGACGATAATAATAGCACACAGGCTTTCAACCATCAGGCTGTGTGATGAAATCTTGACCATAGACCAAGGATTAATAGTGGAAAAAGGCACACACGAACAACTGATGCGCGAGAACGGTCTGTACAGCTCATTCTACAAACTGCAATTCAGAGAAGAAACTGGCGCCCAAACCTAAATGGGCCAACATTCGAACACGAAAATAATATTAAGAGAAAAGACAGAGCTAAAAAAGAACCAAACGACTGAAGGTGCACATGGTATGGCAAAGGAGAAAAAGAAGACTAAAAGGAAAATGAAGAAGAATCAAGAACAGATAATGGAAGAAGACAAAGCGTATTCCACGAGAGAATTGGAAGAAGACTTCTCTTAGCCTTGTGCAATCTCCTAGACTTAGTGCGCGAGAAAATAGAATGCTAACGACTGCAAAGTATGGCATTCTAAGTAATTCGCTTAATCAATTTGCATGCTATTTGTTATCTATGTCGATTGCATGAGATATTGTTCAGAAGCCATTATTTGTGAGACATGTGAGTCAACATGAACTCTGAATTCAGTAAAGCATCGCTTGGAAAGGCCTCTCAGAAGCTTGAAGGTGCTGATTCACAAGTTTTATTAGCGCGCCTTTATTACGCTTCTCCGTTTACATTAAAACGCACCATGGGAGGAAAGATTTTGGCCAGTGGGCAAGTAAAGAGGGCGGCGGTCATAGGTTCTGGCGCTATGGGTCACGGAATAACTGAACTGTTAGCGATGAATGGTTACGAAGTTGTTATGGTGGACATAAACGACGAGATTCTCCGGAATGCCAAGGAGAAAATTCAATGGAGCTTGGGCAAGTTTGTCGAGAAAAGGCGCATAAGGCAAGAGGATGCTGACGCCACGCTAGCTCGTATCGGCACGACTACGAGTTATGAAGAGGCTGGTAAGGATGTTGGCATTGCGATAGAAGCGACTCCTGAAAATATGAACCTGAAAAAAACCATTTTCGCGAAGCTTGATCAGGCAACTCCAACGCACGCGATTCTGGCATCTAACACATCTACACTCAGCATAACGGAGATGGGAAAAGCAACAAAACGCCCCGACAAAGTGGCGGGAATGCATTTCTTTAATCCACCGCACCAGATGGCGCTGGTCGAAGTCATCAAGGGAGATGGCACAAGCCAAGAAACTATAACTATGCTTGCAGAGCTTGCCAAGAAACTCGGAAAAACCCCAATTATCGTCAGAAGAGACGTGCGCGGCTTCATAGTGAATCGCATACTGGGCGCAGCGTTCAACGAAGCCTTTTGGGCCTACTACCGAAAAGAAGGAACAATGCTGGGAATCGACGCTTCGGTCAAGTACACTGGCGGCTTTCCGATGGGATGGTTCGAACTCGCCGACTTCGTCGGACTCGACATCGCACACGACGTTGGAAGAATACTTTACGAAGCCTATGGCGAACGGTTTAAACCATGCTCCGAGGTGATCGACCCGCTCATAAAAGAACGCAAGTTTGGACAGAAAGCCGGCGCAGGCTTCTACGACTGGTCAAAAGGACGACCCAGAATACCGTTCAACCTGCTCGACGAATATGATGTTGAGCGATCGTGGGCAGTTGCCGTTAATGAAGCAGCTTGGCTTATCAGCGATGACGCGGCAAACCCTGAAGACATCGACACAGGAATGAAGCTAGGAACATACTGGCCACAAGGCCCGTGCGAACACGCGGATCGAACAGGACTCGACGTAATAGCTAACAAACTCAAGGAACTGTACATAAAGTATACCATGGAAATGTACAAGCCGTGCCCGTTGCTTGAAGAATACGTGAGCAAGGGCTGGACAGGGAAGAAAGCTGGGAGAGGGTTTTACCAATGAAGTTTGAGTTGACTGAAGAGCAGCTTCACATCAAGAATGCCGTGAGAGACTTTTGCCAAAAAGAGTTCAAACCCGAGATGGCCTTAGAGCTTGACAAGAAGGAAGAATATCCCCTCGACTTGTTCAAGGCGGCCGCGAAGCTGGGTTTCACGAGCATGTCTTTCCCAGAAGAATATGGCGGTCAGGGATGCGGAATCCTTGAGACATGCCTCGTCGTGGAGGAACTTTGCCGAGCCGACTCTTCACTAGGGGTTGCAATCTCGGCCAGCAGCTTTGGAAGCGAACTCATCTTGGCACATGGAAACAAGGAACAGAAAGAAAAATACATTCCGCCGATTTGCAAGGGCGATTACCTGTCTGCAGCAGCGTTCACGGAGCCAAACGTTAGCGGAAGCGACATAACCAAGATGGAGACAACGGCAACCAAATACGGTAACGAATGGTGGATAAACGGGCAAAAAACGTTCATAACAAACGCCACAATGGCCAACTTTGTCGTGGTCCTCACACAAACAGATTCGAGGGTCAGGCCCACCCACCGCGGGGAAACATTGTTCATAGTTGAAAAAGGAACGGCAGGATTTGAAGCGACAAAACTGCACAACAAGATGGGAATAAGAGCCTCCACGACAGGTGAACTCGGGTTCGACAACGTTAAAGTCACAGATGCGAGCATTGTTGGCGAGCTGAATAAAGGCTTCTACTACACTATGGAATTCCTAGATGGTACAAGAGTTGGCGTTGCAGCCCAGGCTGTAGGTATGGCACAAGGAGCTTGGGAAATAGCGTTCAAGTACGCCAAACAAAGAGAGGCCTTCGGCTCTCCTATATTGCAGCACGAGGCAATTGGTGTGACGCTGGCGGAAATGGCCACAAAAATCGAAGCTGCAAGACTGCTAATGTACAAAGCAGCCGCTTTGATTGATGAAAAGAAGCTGGATCCCATGACCACGGCAATGGCGAAATACTATGCGTCACACGTTGCGATGGAAGCCACTAACGCGGCAATCCAAACTCTCGGAGGCTATGGATACTTTGGCGAGTATCGAGTGGAGAAATATCATCGCGACGCAAAAATAACCGAAATATACGAGGGGACCTCTGAAATTCAGAAATTGCAGGTACTCAAGTACCTCCTTAGCAGATATTAGACGATCTAAAAAATCATATATGCAAATGGAAGCAACTCTTTACAAGGTGACAGACTTGAGTAAGGCCTACGAAACCATCAAGGTTGAAAGGGACCAGAGTACCCTATGGATAATACTTAATCGACCTCAAAGACTGAACACCTTCAATGACGTCCTGCTCGAGGAACTCGCGGACATGCTAGGAACAGCGGAGAGCGACGCTAGTATCAAATGCGTCGTAATCACTGGAGATGGAGACAGAGCCTTCAGCGCAGGCGCAGACGTAACGATGTTTCCAAAAGCAACTCCGACGAAGGCTGAAGAGTTTTCGAGAGCAGGTCAGAAAACCTTCGGCAAAGTGGAAGAGATTGGCAAGCCAGTAATAGCTGCGTTAAATGGATTCGCACTGGGAGGCGGTCTGGAACTCGCCTTAGCATGCGACTTCAGGGTAGCCGCTGAGCACGCGGAGCTCGGAAGCCCAGAAATAACTCTCGGTCTGATACCGGGATGGGGAGGAACTCAGAGACTCGTCAGAACCGTTGGATTGCCTAAGGCGAAGGAACTTGTAATGCTTGGAGGCAGAATTAAGGCAGATGAGGCTCTGAAAATAGGTCTAGTGCACAAGGTAGTGCACTATGACAAGCTACGGCAAGAAGTGGCCGAGTTGGCCAAGAAGCTCTCTGAGGGACCGCCGATAGCAATGAAATACGCAAAATATGCCGTGAACTATGGAACGCAGGTTCCTCTGGAAGCAGGATTGAGACTCGAAGCAGCACTCATGGGATTAGCATTTTCGACGGAAGATCTCAAAGAAGGCGTAGAGGCGCTGATGTCCAGAAGAAAGCCAGAGTTCAAAGGCAAGTAGTTTCATAATCTATCTTTCTTGATTAAATGCAATCAGAACGTCAACGAGTGTGTTTAGCATGAGGAAGGTAGCGATCATAGGAGCAGGTAGCTCTAAATTCGGAGTTAGAAATGATGTCACCATTTCAGAACTGGCCTTCGAAGCGGTCAAACCTTCCCTTGAAGATGCTGGTTTATCCGCGCAGGATATTGAATTTGTGGCTCTCGGCTCGGTGGGAGCTGGCGCTTGGTATGAAGAACTGCTTCCGGCCGTGGTCATCTCAGAATACTGCGGAATGACGAAAGCAGGGCTCGTCAGATGTGAGGCAGCGTGCGCAAGCGGAAGTGCGGCTTTCTTCACTGCCTATTCAGCTATTGCAAGCGGTCAAGCTGATATTGTCATGGCTTTGGGAACGGAGAAGATGAGAGAAATTGACTCCGCTCTGGCTATGGAATGGATTGGAAGGGCGGGATACTATCTTTGGGAGTTCCACAACTTCGGCGTCACATTTCCAGCATACTACGCCCTTTATGCCACCGCACACATGGCGAAATATGGGACAACTGAAGAAGACTTGGCCTCAGTAGCGGTTAAGAATCACAAGTACGGTTCGATGAACCCAATTGCGCACCTTCATAATAGGGTCAGCGTCGAAGACGTTATGTCCTCGATGGTTATCGCTTCGCCCCTTAAACTGTACGACTGCTGTCCGTTGACCGATGGTGCTTCTTCTTTAATTCTTGCTTCGGAGGAAAAAGTCAGAGAGCTAAAAATCGATACTCCAGTGTGGGTCGCTGGCATAGGCTACTCTTCAGGAACGGCAAATTTGAGCAAAAGAACAGACTTTGTAGGATTAGAGGCAAGCGTGCTAGCTTCGCAAAGAGCCTACAAGGCGGCAGGAATCGCTCCTGAACAGGTTGAAGTGGCAGAAGTTCACGATTGCTTCACCATAGCGGAGATAATGGCCTACGAAGACATAGGTCTCTGCAAAAAGGGCGAAGGGGTCAAGCTTCTACGCGAAGGACAAACCGAGATCGGAGGCAGAATACCTGTGAACATGGACGGAGGTCTCAAGGCCAAGGGTCATCCAATTGGCACGACGGGTTGCGCAATGATGTACGAACTAACCAAACAACTCAGGGAAGAGGCTGTGGAGAAGACTAGACAAGTTCCACTCAAAAACTATGTCGCACTCGCCCATAACGTCGGTGGAACAGGACACTACTGCTACGTCACCATCCTGAGGAGGTGAACTGCTTGTCAATGCCTTCGATCAAATCTAGGGCAATAATGCTCACTCAAGACATACCGATAAGCAAGAACCTGAAGTTCTGGGAAGGCCTAAGAGAAGGAAAGGTCTACGCCACAAGATGCAAACAGTGCGGCAAACTGTACTTTCCCCCTAACGTAGACTGCCCCGACTGTCTAAACGTAGAGCTGGAGTGGGTCCCGCTTAGCAACGAAGCAGAAATCGAAACCTTCACGCACATAGTAGTGAGGCCAACCACGTTTCAACAGAACAAACCGTACACTGTGGCGATCGGAAAATTAAAAGAGGACGTAAAGGTCCTGGCATGGCTCACCGGGTTCAAACTTTCAGAAATCAAAGTGGGCATGAAAGTGAAACTTGTCGCCAAAATCTCGCAGGAAGGAAACCCGACGTACGAGTTTGTGCCTCCCTGAGAACCTTCGATCCTGGGTCTACTTCCATCTTTCTATCCATTCCAACGTCTTGGAGATAAGCTCGTCTTCCTTTCCCTCGTATGTGGGACCGGCCGACTTGATCACCTCAAGGCTCTTGGGATCATGTGCCGAAGCGAAGACCTCGCGAGCTTCATCTTCGCCATGAATGTTGTCCGCGTCTCCTGTCACTATGAGCACAGGCAGATCGCGCAGCTTCGAAATAGTCTCGCGTTCATTCAGTTTCATAAGTTTGCTCCGCACTTCTTTCAGGCGTAGGTTTATGCCGAACACCTCGAGCCTAAACAGTTTCGAAACGTTGACGAATCTGTCTATTCTTGAAAGTAGCAAGAATAGATAAAGACCAGTTTTGCCTCTTGTGCGGGTGATGAATTTTTTCACGTTGTAGTCATGATCCTTAGGCGGAGACCAGAGAACTAGTCCCCTTATCGGTCTCTCCTGAATTGCGTAGAGTGACACGGCGGCGCCCAAACTGTGTCCGACGATGAAAATGTTTCGAGGTTCCACTTCAGGCCTGGTGGCCAAATAATCCAGCGCACATTTGACGTCTTCTTGTTCCCCCAAGCCATAGTCAAATTTGCCCGTGCTTTTGCCTACTCCGCGGAAATCAAAAGCGAGGGAGACGAACCCGTTCTGACAGGCCTTTTCAGCCAACATAGAGTATATCTTCAGGCCATGGTAGCCTCGGACGTCCATAAAGTGGCATATCAAGATTCCAGGCGCTGGAAGTCGGTCTGGAACTCGTATTTCTCCATAGAGCTTGGTGTCTCCGCACTGCACCCACGTTTCTTCAGTTTTCACGGGAGGCGCTTCCATGGAAAGTATTATACTTGCAGCCATCGCCTATATTTAAGAATAGGTCTGCCTATGTCCGGTGGGAAGAGAAGCAGGAAAAAGCCAAGTCCTGTCGAAAGCGCGAAGGAGCAGGGACCTGTTGAGAAGCCATGGTTTAAGTTTTGGCCCAAAGATGTCCCCA
>DATHCB010000163.1:0-14135 GCA_035319765.1 Bathyarchaeia archaeon | reverse complement strand
CTGCGGAAAAAACTCTCGGATTTGAGTTTGCCGACATCCTTATTGTAAAGGAAAAAACGCTTTGCCTAACGGCTCGCCGAGGATACTCCAAGATTTCGTCACTTGAACTGCCACTTGACGGAGAAAAAGGCATAACTGTTAGGGTCGCAAGAACTGGTGAACCGGTTTTCGTGCCGGATATCAGCAAGGATGACGCCTACGTCGAAGGTGGATTGCAAACGCGCTCCGAACTTGCAGTGCCGATCAAAATTGGTAACAAAGTCGTCGGAGTGCTGAACGCAGAAAGAAAAGAAGTGAATGCTTTTGACGAAAAAGATCGGGAGTTGCTTGAAATTCTAGCGTCGCACGCTGCTACTGCGATCAGCAACTTGGATCGTGCCAAGAAGTTGGAGGAAAACGCACGGGAGATTCAAGAAAACCAGCGGAAGCTCGAACGTTTGTTCGTGAATATTCCTGAGGCATGCGTCTACATGGACTTGAACTTGCACATCTTGGAGATCAATCCTCGTTTCTGTGAGCTTTTTGGTTATTCTCTGGATGAAGTCAAGGGCAAAAACATTGACGATGTTGTAGTACCAAGAGACAAGATAGACGAAGCAAAAATGTTGGGAGAAGAGCTGTTGAAGGGGCGTGCTCACTGTGAGACTGCGAGACAAAGAAAAGATGGAACACTGGTTCCAGTATCTATCTCAGTTGCTCCCGTCGTCGTTGAAGACCAACCTACGGGCTACGTGGGATTGTACAGTGATATCACTGAAAGGAAACGCTACGAGGAAAGGCTCTCAGCTTTGAACATCTACAGCTATGATCTGAACATGGCGGGGAGCATGGGGGAAATATACGGTTTAACCTTGGACGTTATGCAGAAGGTGCTGGGGTTTGAGTACGCAGATTTTTTCATGATTGAAGGGAGCATGCTTCGTATTGTAGATCAACGTGGATATCCAAAACCTTTTCCACTCGAGTTGCCCTTGGACGAAAGCAAGAAGGGGATAAGTATTAGGGCGGTGACGATTGGCAATTCTGTAAGTGTTAAGGATGTGCGAAGTAGTGCAGATTTCGTAGAAGGGCTTCCAGATATACTTTCTGAGCTTGCTGTTCCAATCAAAATTGGGCAAAAAATCCTTGGAGTGCTCAACGTCGAAAGCAAAAAATTGAATGCTTTTGACGAAAAAGATCGGGAGTTGCTTGAAATTCTAGCGTCGCACGCTGCTACTGCGATCAGCAACTTGGATCGTGCCAAGAAGTTGGAGGAAAACGCACGGGAGATTCGGGAAAGCCAACAGAAATTTGAGGGCTTGTTCATGGCTAATCCCGAAGCCGCGGTTCACGTAGGACCGGATATATGCATTCTGAACGTCAACCCCCGATTTGAGATGCTCTTCGGGTACAGACTCGATGAGATCAAGGGCAAGAACCTAAATGATGTTGTGGTGCCGAAAGACAAGATTGACGAGGCGCAGATGCTGGATCGCATAGCTGAACGAGAGAAGCACGTTAGTCAGAATACTGTACGAAGAAAGAAAGACGGATCGTTGGTTCCGGTTTTTGTATCTTCTGCCCCGATAACTGTTGAAGGTCGATTCTTGGGCTATGTGGCCGTCTACAAAGACATTTCTGAGTTGAAGCATGCTGAGAATAAGCTTGAGCTTATGAACGAGAAGCTGCGCGTTACAGGAGGATTAACTAGACATGACGTTCGAAACAAGCTTTCCACGGTTACAGGCAATGTTTACATGCTGAAGAAGCGATTGGCCGATAACAGCGATGCGCTTGGCAAGCTCAAAGCTATAGATAATGCAGTTCAGCAGACGGTTAGAATCTTCGATTTTGCCAAAGCGTATGAGATGCTGGGGATTGAAGAATTGAGTTACATCGATGTGGCGAAAACGCTCGACGACGCCGTGTCGCTCTTTCCAAGTTCAATAAACGTGAAAGTTGTGAATGAGTGTCATGGGCTGGCTGTTCTAGCAGACCCACTGCTAAGGCAGTTATTCTACAATCTAATAGACAATTCGCTGAGGCACGGTCAGAAAGTCTCCAGAATAAGACTCTATTACGAAGTTACAGACTTGGACAATCTGACGCTTGTCTATGAAGACGATGGTGTTGGCATTCCGGCGTCTGAAAAACCAAACCTTTTCCAACAGGGATACAGTACGGGCGGAAGCACCGGCTATGGATTATACTTGATAAGCAAAATGGTGGAGGTCTACGGGTGGACCATCCAAGAGACTGGCACTTCTGGCAAGGGAGCCCGGTTCACGATGGCAATACCAAAGGCTTACAGAGATGGAAGAGAGAGTGCACACGTGAGTGCGCTTGTTAACCCATAACGTAGTTGCATGATTTCAGAGTGGATCTCTGTGAACACGTTCTAGGCAAGAATATAGATCTAAAAGCTGGGAGAAATGCGCGTTATTTGCTGAATTCTAAGAAGCTTCTCAGAAGAATTTAATATTAAGTCATTCCGATTCTGGAACTGCTACCATCGCCCCTTGCTTAACCGGTCAAGTTTTTGTCTAGAGCGAAGGACTAGCGCGCCCCATATCGCAGACCACGTAATGGCAGTTAGAAGCAACAGTCGGCTGTCGTAAATTATGGGTGACAACGCAAAGCCGGCTATGATGTATATGGCTCCGAACGAGGCAAACGCGCCCGCCAATACCGACATCTTTCCAAGAAATGGTTTGATTCGTGAGGCGAATGGTTGTTGCGATCTGCTGGCGTAAAGTAGATCCCAGGTTAGGAAGAACGCTGTCAAGGCTAGTATAAAGCAGGCCGAGATGTACGGCAAAAGAAAGGAGAGTTGAACGGGTGCGCTGTTATGAAAGAGGTAGACAAGATAGCCGATGAAAGCATACACGACTATTGCCGCAGGAATCACAGAGAGATTCTGAACGTGTACCTCTTCCTCAAGGGAGAGTTCCCTAGTCACTGATAATTCCTCCTAGCCACACTTCAAAGACAGCCCCAAACTTCCATTCGAGGAAACCACCTCATACTGGTCTCTTAAGAAATCGAAGGGCAAAGAAAAGAATTGTGAATTTCAACTATTGATTCCATTCTCTAGAATGCGTCCGCGACGAAGGATGGTTCCGCCCCGTGAGCTGCCACTTCGCCGTGCCTGTCTAACATGGGCGAAGAGAAAAAGATAGAGCACGGCAGACAATGCTTCTGTCGGTGGAGCAAGAGACAAGTGGAGGCATCGTCTATGAACACTTTTTTCCGTTTGTTTCTGCTCGACAGGCACGTGTTAATCCGTTTTTCCGCCGTCTATTAGAGCTTGCAACTTTGCCTCTAGCTCTTGGATTCTTCTCTTGTCGGCATCATTGAGCATATTATCTCTGTCAAGAATTTTTTCCACTCCTCTTAGTAGCTCGATGTAAAGTGGTGCGACAGCCTCTTGCCAATATACGGGTACTCGTCTTTGGTTATCTGTGCTCGCTTCCACGATCAGATCTTTAGCAGATTGGGGTGTTGGGTTATATTTCATATGAAGCCAGCCGATTACGCACGTAAGCGGAAGGCCCACTGCTAAGGCAACTGTAAGGAAAAACCAGAAATGTGAAAAAGCAGATTTGAAGACAGGGATATTGTCTATCGCAAGATAATAGATGGCGACGAGGGTCGTGATAAAGCTCAAGGGGAGGGCCAAATAAGAACCATAGCCAACCCATAAGTAACGAAGGATTTTGAAAAAGAGTCTCGGTTTCGTGACCATCACACCAAACTTCCTAGACTTAGGTTTCTATATAACCATTCGCGCGCTTCTGCGGTCAGCGAGAAGGTTTAAGAAACACTGGCGTCTTGTGTTGTCAGTTTGACTTTGTTCAGAGATGACCATAAACTTTGGCAGCAAACTGGCGCTGCGTTGTGCGTGAAGCACAGCAAGGCCATGACGAAGTTCAAATAGCGCGAATTCTGAGCGAATGCTTCGGGTCTGTTACGCCACGGCAATTAAGCGAATGGATGTCGAAGCCTGAGGTTAAGACCTTTGTGTGCGAAGTTGAAGATGAAGTCGTCAGCCACATCAACGTAGTGTTCAAGGAATTACACCTTGGAGAGGGCGGTTATTCAAAGACAGGCGGGATAGGCGGAGTCTGCACCTGCTCTGAGTTTCGAAGAAAAGGGCTAATGACCTCCATGATGCGGCAAACTCTCGATTACCTCAAAAACGCGGGCATCTCAAACTCTGCGCTCTACACCGGGCTAATGCTTCCTGCCCACCGAATTTACGAACGCAGCGGCTTCTGTGACGTAACAACCTTGTCCTCCTACGTCAAAATCCTCGATTTCGCCTACGTTTTCCGCCTTTGGCTGAGAGATATAAACCGAGACCTCAAGGTTTCAAGGATAGCCCAAAAAACTCTTCAAGGCTGGAACCGCACGATCGTGATTCACTTCGAAGAATTTGGTGTCCAATCCTTCCGTTTCAGTCATGGCCGCTTCAGACGAATTCACAAACCGCCAAGAAATGCTGACATAGTCATGGCAGCTTCTTTAGAGACGCTGTTTCGTGCTACACAAGGAGAGCTCAGGTTTGAGGAATTGGCAAAGACTGGAAAGATACAGATAAAGCGTGGCACTGAAGCAGATGTACAGATGCTCAGGAGAATACTGACTCGAGTGTGGGATGAGTAGCATGGCGCTGCAAATTAGACTGATGCAACCAATCGACGTGGAAAAATTGCACGGGTTCTACGAACAGTTCGCCCTCAACTTCGTGGGACCTGCCAAACGCCAGCAGAGACAGTTCCAAAACATGGCCCGAAGAAAGGATAACCTGCGTTGGGTAGCACTGAACGAACGAGGGGAAATCGTAGGCTACATCTCGGCCACTTACGCCAAGGGAAGAAGAACTGGAAGAGTAAATGAAATCGTCATAGATCCAAAATTTGACTTTGAAACAGTCGCAGGCATACTGGTGGATAAAGTTCAAAGCGTATTCCTAGAAAAAGGTGCAGCACAAATACTAGCGGGCGGCGTGCAAAACCCTGATTACTCGAAGATGCTCTTCATTCTAGGCTTTTGGCACATGAAAACAGACGGGGTATTCATGTACGTGATCATTGATATTGCGCAGTTTCTCAACGAAATCACGCCCCTAATAGTCAAACGTCTGAACATACTAACTGAATGGAACGGCCTGCTCCGAATAGCTTGCGAGAACCATCATAAACTGTTCAAAAAAGAAGGCGAAACGGTCCAAACGTTGTTGTCTACTAGTGACCCTTCGGACTGCGATATCATGATGAACGCAAATGGTCTCATCCGCGTCCTTCTAGGAGCGATTGACGTACAGAACGCCTGGTCAGAAGGCTTGATAACAGTGAAAACAGATCTTTCAAAAAATAAAACAAAAGAGTTACTGCTGACCCTCTTTCCAAGGAAGCAATTCTTGACGTTTGACTATTGGTAAAGCCTCGGTGCTTTTTTCTCTTTTTTGGCCCGTGCGCTGCAAAGGCTTGATGAACAAACACGGTCGCCTTGTCGGAAAGGCTTTCTTTTTCTCGAAAAACTATATGAACGGCTATACTGCGAGGTTTCGCGTTGGAGGCAAGCAGTGCTGAACAAGGACCTGAAGTTAATTTTCACGACTAATGTGGTGGGTTCGTTCGGCGACGGTCTCTTCGCCTATCTGTTGCCTGTCTACATGCGCATTGTGCTTGGTGCGGGTCCGGTTCAGATAGGCATGCTTTATGCCTTGACTGCTTTGGCGGCCGCTTCGACTTTGCTGATTTCAGGCGCGCTTGCAGACACGTATGATCGGAAGAAAATCATGATAGCAGGCTGGCTTGCGTGGTTGCCTGCCCCGCTGATTTTTGCGTTCGCTAGAAACTGGGTTGAGATGATTCCCGGGATGGTGATGTGGGGGTTTTGGCTTGGACAGCCATCAGGTTCCGCTTACGTGGTGACTTCGGCGGAAAAGAGCAGGTTGACCTCGACGTTTACCATAATCTCTGCGGGCTGGTCGTTGGGCTACGTCTTTTCACCTGCTGTAGGCGGATTTCTTGCCGGAACAGTTGGATATAAAGTAGTGTTCTACTTGGCTTTCATCTTCTATAGTTCGGCGTGTTTGACGCTTTCATTCATCAGAAGCCAGCATGCTACTCGTGATAGTATTGCTTTGAGGGAGAATTATTCTTTCCTGAAGCTTCTGAAGGACAGGAAACTTTTGTCTATGTCAGTGTTTTTTTCTGCACTCATGTTTGTAATCATGATGTTTAGGAACTTTGTTCCAACGTACCTTGCGGACGTTTACAAGTACACAACTTTTGAGATAGGCGTTTTGGGCTCCATTCTGTTCGCCAGCTCAGCTGTGCTAGGCATCCTTCTCGGCAGACTTGGAGACCTGAAAGGCAAGTCATATCCCCTGACCATTGCCTTGATTCTCAGTGCCGCGGCCATGGTTTTGATGATGTCGACGGGGAACTTTGATATCCTTGTGGTGTCCTTCACCTTCTATGGCGGATCCTACATAATATGGTCCATGCTTAGCGCGGTCGTCGCTCCCACGGCACCCGAATCGTCGAGAGCGCGATGGATAGCCGTCCCCCAGACTTTCAGCATGTTCGCTTCATTTGCCGCACCCTACGTAGGAGGAATCCTGTACTCAGCGTCGGCGCAGTACCCTTTCATCGTTGCCACAATTGCGTTACTAATCCTCGCTTTCCTGTCGATCAGAATACTAGAGGAATAATTTCGATCACACGCGTCGATATAGGTGTCACAGCGGTCAAACGTCAAAATCCGTGATAAGCACCCGATCTCATTTCAGCTTAGTACGCTAAGAACTCGGCATCAGCGCGGCCGCGCCATGCAGTAATTCCTTTCTCTTCAGACCCCCAATAAACCTCAAGCGAACACTAACAGAAAAGCCTTATGCAACTTTTCTCCACCTCAGGAAACAAAAGAGTCTCCCTTTCTCGGATTTTCAGACGTTTCTTTTTTCTTGGTGGTGATTCTTTTCAGCGTAATCGCAGTAAAGATTAACGGAATATGGGAAGAAGCATGAAAGACATTGAGGCGAGACTGCTGGCGCGCTTATAAATGACAGCCGCAAGAGCGACAGAGAACTAGCTAAGGTAATCGGGGCATCTCAGCTCACAGTAATGCGAACTAGGCTTAAACTGGAGAATGAGGGATACATCAGAGAGTACACAATGATACCGA
Source organism: Bathyarchaeia archaeon (assembly GCA_035319765.1). Taxonomy (GTDB): domain Archaea; phylum Thermoproteota; class Bathyarchaeia; order Bathyarchaeales; family SOJC01; genus DATHCB01. Next base: position 6,959 of record DATHCB010000163.1, on the reverse strand, counting down.
CTTTTTAAAACTAGGATACAGCATATGTGCGTTCACTTTCGCTAAATTCAAAAAGGCAAAAGATATGAATATAATGACAAAAGCATTCCATAAGTCCCAAGAAAGGCTGTCGGAGATTCCGCAGCAATACTAATCCGAAGAGGCCTGAGCTCGAACGCTGACGGCGTGATCGTTTCTTTCCATGAATCTTACTCCGAGTTTACAAAGTTTCAAGGCTGGTTAAGACAGTTTTTCACCGTCAGCACGTTCGAATTCAATAGCTTCATAATAGACCTGACTGTCGGAGCGCCGGGCAGACCCCTTACCTTCAGGGCGCTGGCTGAACACATTCTCTCGATCAATAGTAAGCCCAAGTGGAGCTACGAATAGCAAACGCGATACAGCTATCCTCTCGCACTAGGCGAAATTTTCAGATATTCTGTCACAGAATACGTAGATGTCCGGCTTGCTAAGTCCGCGGTGCATCGAGAAGTTTGCCGACAGTCTAGCCATGGCATCGTCATAAAAAAAGGTGAAAAGAGCTTAACTCTTGTCACTCCAGTTTTTATCGTCAATTTGGGCTTTTGCCTGCTGCAGTTTCTTGTTTGAATTTCTTCGATGGTTGAACGGCAAGTATTCTTCGGTGCTTATGAGGCACTCTTCTAAATAATCATCCAAAGTCTCCGCGGGTACGACCTCAATCTTGTAATCGCCGGGGTCTGTAGAGTACTTGTAATTCTTCGCTGGAATGACTACTTTCTTGAAGCCCCACATCTGCGCGGCTTTAACTTTTTCGTTCAGCCCGCCTACAGCTGTTACTTGAATGACACCATCCACGCCCACGTTGATTTCTCCGGTAACTGCAACGTCTTGTCGCACGGGTTTTCCTTCTATCAATGAACAGAGGAGGATCGCCATCGTTACTCCTGCGCTCGGGCCGTCTACTCCGTTTGACTGGGCAAAGTCTATGTGAGTAAAGTACTCCTGCGCAATATCCACACCATATTTTTGCAGAATCACGCTTCGCACTTTAGCAACGCTATCGGATATGAACTGCTCCTTTCCGCCCTTCGCGATGCCTGTGACTTTATAATAGCCCTTCAAGTCGCTAACTCTTTTTTCATCACGCTTTTCCACGAAACCCTTTACCGTCAGCACGTTGCCAGTCATTTCTCCACTGTATGGATCGGATACTACCGCGAGCCCGTAAATCTGCCCTAGCTTGGCGCCCTCTGGATGAATCTCCAGAAGCTTGCCTCTCTCGGTCATCTGGTGCTCGAGGACCTGCTTCTGAATAGTCTTGCAGTGATTCTCCACGGCTTCAACGACATGCCTCTTCTCAACAACCTGACAGTGCTCGTTCATCGCCAACGTGGCAGCAGTTTTCACTATAGCGATCATAGGCCTAAACCGCGTTGTCAAGGCGTCCCTCTTATTGCTCCGCCTCTTCCCTTCATCAACAACTTCTTGACAGGCCTCCTTACTGAATGGAATCAAATGAAACCGCGACGCCTCCTGAGCTATGAACTGCACGTACCTGCGACGGTTCTGCACGTTGTTATCCATGTCGTTATTCATCCGTACGACTTTGCCGTACCCGTAGATCCTGTCCATAAGCGCTGGATGAACGTTAGCGATGCTGTCAAAGTTTCCTGCACCGACGAGAAAACACATGCACGGCACTGGTTCAGTCGCCACCGCCATAGCCGCGGTCCCAACGTCGTCCCAACGACTCCGCAGAGTAATCGGCAACTGCCCATCTTCAAGCACAGTTAGCAAAGTGATCGCTTCGCTGGGGTTTAAGTTCTTAATCTCGTCAATGAACAGAATACCCAAGTTCGCCCGGTGCACATCGCCCGCAGTGACTCTCTGGTGCTCCGGTGTGCCAAGTCCTCCCGTTTGTAATGGGTCCCACGCAATGCTTCCGAACAACTGCGATGAGCCATGCCCAGTCGCGTCAATGAACGGCGCAACGTTCTTCGAGTTATCAACGATAAGCTTCGGTACGTTCGAAGATTTTGCCCCACCGATTCCCTTCGTGTTTCCCCCAAGCATGCCAAACCTGCCGAGAAAGATCACCATGATCAAGAACATGAGCATCATCCCGGCTGGAAGAAACGTAGTCGTACCGATCGAAATGAAACCGTTGAGCATGTACTTCCAAAAGTCGCCATTATAAGCAGCTTGCACAGGTCCGGTAGGACCGACTGCATTTGCGTCCCACGCAAGTTTCTGCTGCCACAGGAAATAGAAGCCCGCGAACATGAAAATCGAAGCAATCACAATCATCAGATACGTCAGAACCTTGAGCCCAGCCGCTTGCAGAAACTGCTTCTTGGACTCCTTCAGCTTCTCTTTCAGAATTGCCGTTTTGCCCTCTTTAGGAGGAAGACACGAGATCTTCGGCTCGCTCGGGATAAGCTTGTTCTGCCAACACACGACGTCCAGAAGCTGAATCTTCTGCTCCTTGTACAGCTCAGTCAAATGTGTGGCCAGCGCGCGACCAATTAAAGACTTGCCCGTTCCGGGGTCACCCAACAGCAGCAGGTACGGCCCTGGCGGAACAGTCTTCGTCAACGCAGGCTTATCACGGTTCGGATCCTTCCAAGCCTTGAACCATTTCTCCTTCTGAAGCTGCTTAAGCTTATGAACCCATTCCTCGAGACACAAATAGCACTCGTTCAGTGCTCGTTCTTGCCCGATAACCCAATCAAGGAGATTCGGCGAAACGGGATAACCCTCGGTCGTTTTAAACTCTTTCCAATCCCATCTTTTACCAGAAATAGTCTCCGCGTCCTGACCGAAATAATCAACCATCCTTCTCCATCCAGCGAACTCGCGAGGCTAGCCGAACCTGTGGTTTCTCTAAAAGAGCATAGTCGATTGTCGTAATATACCGCTTATTTTCATACCCTGCATATATCCCAAAAAAGAATATGTCTAGACAGTTACCTCGCGGTGAATTCGGTAATATGCTTCTGTGCCTGTCTTGTCGCGGAGAAGTTTGAGATCTTAACACCAATCCTTCTCGCTTTCAACTCAGCTGGCACTTCAACCAGCAGTTTCTGAAAAAGCTCCTTTACGGTCGCCTTGAGAGTTTCGAGGTTCTCGACAGGTGCTTCAAATGTTCTAGATCTGCTAGGGGTGCTCATGTCCTGGAGAACCAGTTGCACCGTGATCGTCTTGAAACTAAGCTTAAGCTCTCCCGCTCTCTCATAGACATCCGTGCATATCTTATAGGCCTCTTCCAAAATGGTGTCAAGGTCCCTCGTGTCCTCCTTCAGCGTAGGGATGTGACTGATCGATTCGGCCATGCCTCTTTCCTGAACCGGAGATACGTCTATTCCCTTTGCTGAACTATAGAAATAGACGCCCAAGACTTTGCCGAATCGTTTCACCAGCTTGTCCAAATCGAATCTAGCAAGATCGCCAATCGTATTGACTCCCATCTCTTGCATGACGACTACTGTCTTTCTTCCAACTCCCAACAACTCATTTACAGGCAACGGACCGAGGAAAGCTTCTACCTCTTCTTGTCGCACGACTGTTAAGCCGAAGGGTTTCTGTCTTCCAGCAGCAATCTTTGCCACAAGCTTATTCGGTCCAACCCCGACCGAAATCGTGATCCTCTCCTTTGTCATTATCTTATTCTGGATTTCTAGGGCTAGCTGTGTGGCCTTCGCAAAATCTCGTTCAACCTTCAAAGTCACGTCCAAAAAGGCTTCATCAATGCCCACCTGTTCGAACCTTTCTGCATGGCCTCTCAGAATGCTCATGATGCTTTCCGATACTCTATCATAGAGGTCAAAGTTCACTGGCAAGAAAGCAGCGTCAACGTCTTGTAGCTTTCTTTTCGCCTGTATTATCGGAATCCCGGACTTCACGCCATACTTTCTTGCAGCATAATTCGCCGTGGCAACGGCGCCGCTGTCTTCACCCCTGCCGGAATATACGCACACCACTATAGGCCTGTCTTTCAGTGATGGGTTTTCTCTCGCCTCACATTGAGCGTAGAAATAATCAAAGTCAACATGAATAATCACTCGATTGGTCTGCAAGCTCGACGCCACTGCTACGATTAGGCCTATACACTAAGAATGTCTTTTCCTTTTCACTAGTCAATGAACTTGCGCTTTCGTTGCGACTATCTCACGCTTCTCTTTGCCTTTACCAATTCGACTCTTCTTTTGCCCTTGGTCAGGCTGGAAACGTAGATTTTCCCCTCAAGCTCCAAGTTCATCAAGAAACGATTTAAGTCTGCAAAGCCCACGTCATCGAATTCTTCACTGACGATGTCGTACAAATCTACATCCGTAGCTGCGTCCTTCCTCATGAGGGTTTCAAGGATAAAGCCTTCAACTGGTCGTGTTTTCCAAGTTTTAGGTGACAATTCCTTGCACGCTCACCTAGGCCACTAGCGGCGTGGGCTTCTGAACCTGCCGAACCTGCCGCATGAAACTCTTGTACCAGTTCTCCATCTCTGGCCTAATGGTTGGTCCCACCTGCTCCGTTGCCGCTTTAAAGTCTGCAAGAGTCACCTCTTTCGCGCTGATATTTTTCCTCAACGCCACCAAAGCGGCCTCGCGGCACAGACCGTTGATGTCTGCACCGCTATAATTTATGGTCATCTTCGCCAAATCATTAACGTTTATGTCCTTTGTAAGCGGCATTCCGGTGGTATATATTTTGAGAATCTGCTTCCTAGCTTCTTCGTCGGGTTCAGGCACGTATATCAAACGGTCAAACCTGCCCGGTCTTAAGACTGCGGTGTCAACCATGTCTGGCCTGTTCGTTGCTGCGACTATAACAATGTCTTCCAAGTTTAGTATTCCGTCCATCTCCGTAAGCAATTGGCTGATCACTCGCTCGCTGACGCCACTATCAGCGAATCCCAATCCGCGCCTGGGGACGAGCGAATCAAATTCGTCAAAGAAAATCACGGCGGGTGCTGCCATTCTGGCCTTGCGGAACACTTCACGAATTGCTTTCTCGGACTCGCCCACCCATTTGCTAAACACTTCTGGTCCTTTGATGGTGATGAAGTTCGCTTCACTCTCGGTTGCGACGGCTCTTGCTAGAAGAGTCTTTCCGCAACCCGGAGGACCATACAACAGGATACCTTTAGGCGGTCGAATCCCCAAACGTACAAACACTTCGGGATTCTTAAGCGGCCACTCCACGGCTTCCCTAAGTTCTTGCTTAACTCCTGCCAGTCCTCCAATATCCTCCCAATGGACCGTGGGCACCTCGATGTAAACTTCTCGCATGGCAGTGGGAGTGACCTCTTTGTAAGCATTCGAGAAATCTTCCATCCGAATCTCCATCTTCTCCAAGACGGCAGGCGGGATTCTCTCCTCTTCTAGATTAATTTCGGGCAAGTAACGCCTCAAAGCCTTCATCGCAGTCTCTCGACCTAGCGCCGCAAGGTCAGCACCAGTGTAGCCATGCGTCATTTCAGAAAGCTTCTTCAAATCGACGTCCTCGGCCAAGGGCATGCCGCGCGTGTGAATCTGCAAAATCTCAAATCTGGCCGCCTTATCGGGAACACCTATCTCGATCTCTCTATCAAATCGGCCGGGTCTCCTCAAGGCTGGGTCTAATGCGCCAGGTCGGTTCGTTGCACCTATGACAATAACGTTACCCCTTCCGCCTAACCCGTCCATCAAAGCCAACAATTGAGCAACTACCCTACGCTCAACCTCGCCTGTAACTTCTTCTCTTTTGGGTGCGATTGCATCTAGCTCATCTATAAAAATGATGCTCGGCGCGTTCTGCTGCGCCTGCTGGAAAATCTCTCTCAACCTAGCTTCGGACTCACCATAAAACTTGCTCATGATCTCCGGACCATTTATCGAAAAGAAGTTAGCCTCCGACTCGTTTGCAACCGCGCGAGCGAGCAAGGTTTTTCCGCAACCCGGTGGCCCGTGAAGCAGCACGCCCTTGGGTGGTTCTATGCCCAAGCGCTGAAAGATTTCCGGATGCCTAAGTGGAAGCTCCACCATCTCTCTCACGCGTTGGATTTCTTCATGAAGTCCCCCGACGTCCTCATACGTCGTGCGTGGCACTCCTTTAGTTTCGGGCGCCGGTTCATTAAGAATTTGTAACGCCGTAGCATGGGAAATGCGTACTATACCATGTGGCCTCGTCTTTGTCACGGTGAACGGAATAGCGTGCCCAAGCATCATGACCAACGTAGTATCGCCTTCAACGAATGTACGCTCCATCAAGCGGTTCTTGACGAAATTAGTGAAATCTTCATCCACGTTCAGCCGCATATCAACAGGCGCGAGAACGACATGCGTGGCGTCCTTCACTTTTGCAGCACGTACAACAACATATTCGTTGATTGCAACCCCCACATTTTTGCGCGTGAATCCATCAATGCGTATTAAACCCCTATCCTGATCTTCACTATATGCTGGCCACGCAATAGCGCTAGTTCCACGCTTTCCAATAATTTCAATAACGTCGCCAGCGCTAATTTCGAGCCGCTGCATAGTCTTCTGATCGACTCTAGCGATGCCTCTTCCAACGTCCCTTTGTTTTGCATCTCCAACCTTAAGCTGCAACTCATTACTCAAGCTTATTCAACTCCGTAATCAGGATAAACACGTTCGAAAGCCGAAAGGACTTGTGAATATATAAACTTTACAAATCCAGACTACTGCGTTCTGCGCACCATTATCGTTTGAATCTGACTGACGCTTGGAATTTTGCCCAAATCTTCTTCTATCCTGTCCAACAGACCAGTTTCGTCTTCGGGCATGATTATATGGGCGATCAATGCGTTCAAGCCGAAGGCAACTGGTTCAGTTTGGTAGCCATAGACGCTTGTTGATTTTGGCAAGACATTTTCAATCTGTTTCTTGAGGTCATCCAAATCAACTTCTACGCCAGTCGGGAAAATCTTGTAGCTAATTACTATTCTTCCCATCACTTCACGGTCCTGTAAAACCGCACTTTGGACACTTGTATGGGCG
>DATHCB010000162.1:0-18699 GCA_035319765.1 Bathyarchaeia archaeon | reverse complement strand
CAGGAATTATAATGCCATCAGACGCCGAATGCGCCGCTAGGTATTGAGGGAAGTTCTCTGAAGCATTCACCAGAGTTATCCTAACTGTGCTCGTGCTGTTGAGAGCATTCAGAAACTGCGAACCTATTGGACCTGTGTCTTTGTTTTGGGCGTAAACATTGATTGTTCCAGAGTTATTACTCGAGAAGATTGCGCCAAAAATCAAGATCAAAATCACCGGGAAAATCAACCCAAAGAATAATCCGAATCTATTCCTTAAATATCCTCGGCTGTACACTTTGAAATCCGACAAAATTCGTCTTCCACTCGGCATGCTTTAGCGCCTCCTTAAATGATTCGAGTCTTCACGAGTGTTGTCGGCCCTAATTTCACCTTTTTCATCGATCGTTCCGCTGACGAGTTTGACAAAAACGTCGTCTAAACTATCTTGGCGTGTATGGAGATCATGCCACTCAAGTCCTGATTCCCTAGCAGCGGTTAGTGTCGTTAACACGTCGTCTTTTTGAGTGACGGCTACGATAATCGAGCCTTTGCCGTTGTACTCAACTTTCAGGTTAGTGTTCTTTTTAAGATAGGCGGCCAATTCCTCTGTTCCGTGGATTTCTAGTCTTTCCCCAGAACCATAGGTTTCGATAATCTCTTGAGGACTTCCCATTGCTACTATATGTCCCTTGTTCATTATAGCCACTCTGTCGGAGAGCTGTTCGGCTTCGTCGAGGTAATGGGTCGTAAGAATTATTGTTTTGCCTTTACTCTTTAGCCCTCTGATCACGTTCCAGACCGTTCTTCTTGCGTTAGGGTCAAGTCCAGTAGTGGGTTCGTCGAGAAAGAGAAGCTCCGCGGAGTTCACTAGCGATAGGGCTAATCCCATCTTCTGTTTCTGACCTCCAGAGAGATTCTCGAAAAGGACTTTAGCCGAGTCGTCCAGCAAAACTTCCTTAAGAATCTGATCAGGGTTGGCTCTAACGCCGAAAAGCTGCGCGTAATAAATTACGGCCTCTCTTGGGCTTGCCTTCTCGAAGAAGATGAAATCCTGCGGTATGACGCCGATTTTCTTATGGAGTGCGTAGCCATTTTTCCAGGGATCAAGACCTAAAACCTTTACTGCACCTTCATCGTTCTTTCGCAAACCCTCCAGAATCTCAATTGTCGTAGTTTTGCCTGCACCGTTTGGACCGAGGAGAGCGAAAATTTCACCTTGACTGACCGTAAATGAAATTCCATCAACTGCCTTTATGGGACCATATGATTTTTTGAGGGACGAAACTTCTACCGGAATCATTCTAAATAGCCTCATTCAGGCGTTTTGAAAGCAAAAATTGAAACGAACGCGGGCGCTAATATACTTTCTTGGAGCCTTCTTCTTGCTTGGTAAAACTATAAGCGATTGAAGGTTGCAATAGATGACTTTTGCATTAAGCTATTCGATAAATCTTAAAATGTAGCCATTCACAGTTTCAAGGAAGGATTCTTCCAGGTTAACGCCGTAGTGTTCTGCCAGAACGAAGATCATGTAGAGCAAATCCGAAAGCTCGGTAGCCAACATCTCTTTCGTCTTTAGTTTATCCGAGGGTTTAAAACCCTCCAGCCCTTTGACAACGGAGGCGACTTCTCCGGCCTCTTCAAGCAAATCAGTAACCATCACAAAAGGAGTCCACGTCTTACCTCGCTTCGGGTCAAGCTGATCGTTTATTTTTCTGAAAGTCTTCCAGCAAAGGTGTTGTGCATCGCGTAGAGTATAGGACAAATATCTCGCCTTTAAATGCCATTAGGACGTGTGCGACGTATTTTACTCTTCGTATCCTAAGAAGGTAGAGTAACAAATTGCCGACGCGTTTCTGGGGGAATTCGTCTTATTTGAATTCGTACCTGTTCAGCGACTTAGGTTTCAAAGAACATTCGGAATAGTCGAGTTTATGCTTTTTCAGGAGCTCCTCAACGGGGCTTTTGTTTAGGTGTAGCCCAAGTTTTTCGTTGTCAAGCCCCAATGCTATTCCTAGGAGTTGCGTGTAATAGAAGACCGGAAGCCTTAGCTTCGTGCCCACCGTCGCAGCTGCGGCTTCTTGCTTCGCGTCATACATCAAGTGACACTCTGGACAAGAAACAACCAGTCCATCCACGCCGTAGTCTTGGAGAGTTTTTATTTTTGCACCTGCGAGGCTCAAGGCCGCGTCTTGGTGCGTGTGCAGCAGAGCGGAGCCGCAGCAGTCTAACTTTTCGCTATAATCAACAGTCTCGACCCCTAACGTATGCACCAACTCGTCAAGTTTCTTCGGCACTTCTGCGCTGTCGACTCTACCAATCTCGCTCGGGCGGAGGATTTGGCAGCCTGGGTGCGTTGCCAGTCTGAAACCATTAAGTGGAACCTTTACCTTTCCCTTTATGCCTTCAGGTCCAATCTTATCATGCAGAAGGTCTATAGGATGCCAAATCTGGAGTTCACCAGAATATTGTAGCCGCTCCTCGGCGAGTAAAGTCTCAACCTTGTTCCGCGTTTCTGGGGCATTTTCCAGCCTGTATTTGGCCTCTGAGAGCATGAGGTGGCACCTGTTGCATGGAACTAACAGGTCGTCTAAACCGGTCTCTTCCGCTAGCGCTAGTACTCTTGCAGAAAGATAGGTCACCGCGAGGTCGTTCACGCTCTTGATCGGGTCGCCGCAGCAGGATGTGCTTTTCAAATCAACGAGTTCAACACCCAGCTTCGGCATGACCTCTCGCACCGACATTTCGTAGGCATAGTGTTCGGTCAGTACGCAACAGCCCCAGAAAACAGCCATCCTCACCGTTAGTCGCCTCCAAGGGCTTTCATGAAAGCTTCCTTGAACTTTTCATCGGGATATGCTATTTTTGGCAAAGCGAGTGTCTCACGGTCGAGTGTCTGCATTTTCCGTGTGGTGATCTTCTGTATACCTTGCACCTGGCCTGTTTCAAGGATCTGCCCGACCGCTTTCATGTAGTGTTCCGGGATCTTCATTTCGAGTTCAACTGCCAAGTTTCTTAGGGACATGACAAGGTCGTATGGCGAGGCCTTCTGTGGACATCGCTCTTTGCATTTTAAGCATGTCGCGCAGGTCCAAATGGTATCTGAAGCCAGCAGCTCTTCAACAAGACCGAACTTGACCAAATCTACAATCTCGTGGGGTTTGAGTTCTAGCAACTTAAGCGATGTACATCCACTGGTGCACCGCATACACTGAAGGCAGTCCAGTGGCTTGTCCTTCCAAACCTTACGCAAAGCTTTAAGCCGAAGCTCTGCTGCCGGTTTCGCCATCGTCATCAAGTCTTTCAAACTCATGCTACCAAGCCTCTTTTAGGAGCAAGCGGTTCCCACTTGCGCGCCGATTTGTGTGTCAGTAAAATGCCTCATCTTTATCGCCTTGGTTGGGCAAGTAGTAGAACAGGCCCCGCACCCTTGGCAGACAGCCTCCAGTATCTCTGCATGTTTTTTCTCTTCGTCATTCACTTTTTCAGCCTTCATCTGAATAGCATCAAAAGGGCAGACTGGTATGCAAATCTCGCACCCGCTGCAGAGGTCCGTGTCAACGACTCCCATCAAAGGCTCAATTTCGATCTCACCCTTGGCCAATAAGCCTGCAGCTTTCATTGCAGCGCCACTCGCTTGGGCTACAGTGTCCGGAATGTCCTTAGGTCCCTGACATGTACCCGCAAGGAATACTCCCGCTATAGGGGTGTCGAGGGGGCGAAGTTTCGGATGAGCCTCCAAGAAAAAACCGTCCACGCTTCTTGGAACGTGCAAGGCGGCTTGAAGCTTGTCAAAGTCTGGGCTCTTGACCAAACCCGTGGCGAGCACTGCAAGATCAGTATGTACTTCGAGTAGCTTGTTAGTGCCCGAATCATAAACGTCAAAATACAACGACTTATCACGTGCCATTCTTACCTCGGAAGGCAGTCCGTGAATAAACTCGACGCCCATGTCCCGTGCGCGTTTGTACAGCTCCTCAAAGCCTTTTCCAAAAGCTCGCATATCATTAAAACAAACATAAACATCCACGTCCTCGCCGAGTTTCTCCTTAGCCAGAACTGCGTGCTTCAACGAAGCCATGCAGCCAACCCGGCAACAGTGTTCATTGAATCTAGCATCCCTGCTTCCGACGCACTGGATGAACGCGATGCTTTTAGGCGCTTTGCCAGTCGCCTGAGTCCGGATCTCACCGTCAGTTGGACCCGCCGCGTTGGAGATTCTCTCGAACTCCATGTTAGTTATAACATTCTCGTAGTGTCCAAATCCGAGTTCAGGCATAAGAGACGCATCAAACAGGTTGCAGCCTACGGCGAGTATTATGCCGCCAACTCCAAGCCTGATCCTCTCTTCTGGTTGCAGATGATCTATTGCACCCTGCTCGCATGCTCCGTCACACGCCATACAGTTGATGCATGCATTTTTGTCAATCGCATAGGCGTTCGGAATGGATTGTGGAAAGGGTCTGTAAATTGCTTTTCTAGTTTTTAGACCCATGTCAAATTCGTTCGGTACTGTCCTAGGACAGACTTTTTCGCATTCTCCGCACCCGACACACTTCTCTGTGCTAACGTACCTGGGTTTTTTGAGTACAGTCGCCTGATAGTTGCCCACGTACCCACTCACACTTTCGACTTCCGCTAACGTGATTAATTCGATGTTTGGATGTCTCCCGGCATCGGCCATTTTTGGGGTCAAGATACATGCGCTGCAGTCTAATGTTGGAAATGTTTTGTCAAGCTGAGCCATTCTTCCGCCGATTGTTGCAGTTTTTTCCACTAAATAGACTTTGAAATCAGCATCGGCCAAATCTAAAGCAGCTTGGATACCAGCAATTCCCCCGCCAATGACCAGAACGCTTCTCTTGACTTTCACCGTGCCTCGCCTCAATGGCTCAAGCTGAGCCACTCTCGCAATGCCCATCTTAACGAGGGTTTTCGCCTTTTGTGTGGCTTTTTCCACATCCTTACCGTGGCACCATGAGCATTGCTCTCGCAAGTTTACGATGTCCAGAAGATAGGGGTTTAAACCCGCCTGCTCCATGGTTTTTCGGAATGTTTCCTCGTGCATTTTTGGCGAGCAGGCGGCTATGATTATTCTGTCGAGGTGGTGCTTCTTGATGTCTTGCCGGATCATTTCCTGTCCAGGGTCTGAGCATGCGTAGACTTGATCCTGGACCACTATCACGTTTGGCTGTTTTCTCGCTTCCTCCGTTACTTCTTTGATGTTTATGGCTCCGGCAATGTTCAATCCGCAGTGGCACACGTAGACGCCGATTCGGGCCAAATGAACAGTTTCTCCTTGTTATCACTGGGAAGAGATAGGGCTTTATTCCTTTCTTATTTACGTTTTCAAAAGAGGCTCAAACTATTGCAAGGAAGTTTTCACTTTTGCGGTCAAAGCGGTTTGCACAAAAACCTTAGGAGAAGATGATACCGAATAACTGAGGAGGCGTATACGAACGTGCAGACGGTCAGACTGAAGAACGGAAAGGAAGTAATCCTAAGATCCCTCACAGCTGAAGACGAAGAAGGACTTGTTCAAATGTTTGATTCCATGTCAGACGAAGCTCTTCGATGGGGATTGCCGCCTTATACGAGAGAGGTTGTTGAAAGGTGGATAAACAATTTGTCCAACCTCATTGCGTTAGTTGCGGAATATGAAAACCGCTTGGTTGGTTACGCGACGATTTATAAATACTCTCATCCGAGGCGAAAGGGCGTATCTGACTTGGGCATATACCTGCATCAAGATTTTCACAACGTTGGATTAGGAACAGCCATGCTGAACTATCTTCTAGAACTTGCAAAAGAACAGAAGCTGCACCGAATAGGCCTGCACGTAATAGCTGATAACAAGATCGCCATTCGCCTTTATACGAAATTTGGGTTCAAAACTGAGGGCATCATTAAGTACTCATACTTCGGGGCAGACAGAAAATATCACGACGAGATCGTTATGGGAATGACTTTGCGCTAGTTGAAGAGGACCCAAAATCCCGCGCGCTACTCGTCAACTGAGGCGGCATGGCATCAAGCTATTTCGAGTGGGTACAGAACCTAACACGAGAGCACTGGGCGATTGAGGATACCTGCAAGAAATTAGAGACTAAAATGGTAAAAGTCTTCAACAACGTTTACAGCCTCTCGAAGAAGCAAACGAAAGACGTGAGAAACAACGCTCTCATGCTAGGCGTCGGAAGATTAGCCGAAGCCGCAAAAAGCGCGCGCTACTAGGCCTCTGGCGTAGCTACGCGGCCTTCTTTTCTTTCTTTGGTTCAGGCACTTTGAGTTTGTACTTCTCCGTAACATTTCTCGACGAGCCATTCTCGAAAGCGAACACTTTAGTTAGGTCTTTTCTCCAATCGCGCTCGTACATTTTTGGATCATCTATGCGTTTCTCTGAGGGATCAATGTGCATCCACCTTTTCTGTCGGGGATTCCAGATTTCGCTCCACACATGATCCGTCATATCCAGAACTATTCGCGCACGGTAGCCATGCGCCAAGCAAAGGGCGGTGTACAGAATGCTAAACTCTCCGCATCTTCCTTTCCCATACTTTAAGATCGCAATCGGATCATTATGCCTGACTATGTCACCCTTACTCCAATCAACGTTCTTGTGAAGCCAATTCAACAATTCTGGCAAAGTATATGTCCTTTCAAAAAGCCTTCTTATATGGGAAAGCATTTTGGGGTCTTCAAGTCGCCTGCTGATTTCCCTATATTTCTTAAAAGCTTCTTCTTCGGAGGGGATCATTGCTTATCTGTTTTAATAGGCGTTCGAAGTTGGATAAGGTGTGTGAATCCTAGCTCTTTAGTTCGAGTTCAGCGTAGATTGTAAAGTTTTATTAGTCATCAAACACATGCGTTTTAACAGTCTAGGAGGACCTTTCGGATGAGCAAAATGATTCCCGTTAACTTGCCTCTGATCGACAATGAAGAGATAAAAGCAGTTGGTGAGGTTCTGAAGAGCGGCATTCTAACTGGAAGAGTCAAAAGCGGCCCTTGGGTGAAAAAGCTTGAGAATGGTTTTAGCGACTTTGTCAATGCCGAGTACGCCTTCGGCATCAACAGTGGAACCTCGGCCTTGCATTTGTCACTTTTGGCTGCCGGGGTTGGCGTCGGTCATGAGGTCATTGTTCCGAGCTTTACCTTCATCTCCACTGCTGAAGTTGTGGCCTTAGTCGGTGCAAAGCCTGTTTTTGTTGACATAAATCCCATTACCTATGATATCGACTCTGACAAGATTGAAAGGAGTATTACGAAGAGGACGAAAGCGATTATTCCCGTGGACTTGTATGGTCTGCCAGCAGACATGAAACCCATAAGAGAAATTGCGGACAAGCATGGTCTGATTATAGTGGAAGACGCTGCGCAAGCGCATGGAGCGACCTACTTGGGTAAACCTGTCGGAAGTCTTGCTGACATCGTGTGTTGGAGTTTCTATGCGAGCAAGAACATGACGACGGGCGAAGGCGGTATGGTAACCACTAACAGGAAGGAATACGCGGACGAGATCCCGTACATCCGTGCACATGGCGAGAAGGAAGAGTATTTCTCCAGCATGTTAGGTCACAATTTCAGAATGCCTGAGATGGAAGGCGCCGTTGGATACGTTCAATTGCAGAAGTTGCCACGGTTCTTGGAAGCCAGACGCAGACACGCAACCAAATTGACAAAGCTATTGAAGAGTGCCAAGCGATTGCAGTTGCCAGAAGAGCCGCGAGGCTTCAAGCATAGTTGGTATCTTTACACGGTCAGACAGAAGCATGCTTCTAGGGCAGAGCGGGATGAGACTGTGAAGAAGTTGAGACAGAAGAACATTGGTGCGACGGTTTACTATCACGCGCCAATTCACATGATGCCATATTACAAGCAGTTTGGAAAAGTCCGCTTGCCTGAATCAGAGAAGGCTGCGGAACAGGTGTTTTCGTTGCCAGTGCACCCAGCGGTTACGGAAGAACAGATCGAATACATCGGAGAAACAGTGACGAAACTTCTTAAGTAATCGAAACTTCCTACGTAACTAACATTTTTGGAACTCCGCTGAGGATTGAATCGTGATAGTCGCGTTTTTGGTGTCTGCAAACTTCTTAAACGTTTAATAGTAATCTGTGAGTGGTTGTTGTTCGGGTCCTTTCTGTGCCTTTAATTTCTCCCATTCCTCTGTCTTGACGAAGCCGCCGACCTGTTCCTTGATTTTCTTGGCCAGCTTCGGCCCGATCAATGGGAGTTTTGTCAATTCCTCAACGGGTGAGTGCCTTAGGTCTTCAATGGTTTTCAATCCAGAATTGTACATTATTCGTGCCCTGACTCGTCCGACTCCTTCCAGCTTTACTAAAGGCAATAATTCTTTCTTGACGCCTTTCTCCAGCCGTGCCTTGAGCGCGTTGATGGGTTGCAAGTATTCCTTGCTCCCAAGCAATACCGCTAATTCGTGCGATGCATGCAGCAGCCACTTCCCGGTTTCAACGAGTCGGTATAAATCTCCTGGCTGAAAGCTGAAGTGTTCAGTAATCTCGTCTTCAGTGCGCTCGTCGATCCAGTCGCTCATAACCATCGCTGCCTTGGCCTCGCCTAGGAACTCCTCAAAGGCTATGCGATCCTCCAATTCGTCTGGCACACGGTAGAAGAATTCCTCACGATGGCTGTCCACGAAAACTGCAAGCTGATCAAACTCGCTGGAATAAGGGCGTGTCTTTGGGAACATGTCAGGTGTGTGCGCAACCATGTGCAAAAAACTTGTGTCACTCAAGAGGGCAGGTTTTTGCCTCATTGCATCGCGAATAATGACGCCAGAAACAGGATCAATATACAACTCTGAAATCCTACGCCCAAACTCTGTGGCAACAGTTTTTTCCCCATTCACCCCAATCATATCCTCGTCATATAGGAACTTTAGAATTTTGGCGATGATTTTCTGAATGGCCTCAGGCGAGTACTGATAAGCGTAGAAGGTTTTGCCGAAAAACTCGAAAACGCCCTGCTCTGTCTGGGCATAGTCTGCCGCTATCGTGGCTAACACGTGCGGTCGCAAAATACGCTCGACAGCCAATTTAGACCATATTCGCTCAGGCTGCGCGAGAACGTAACTCTCCATGAGATAATCCCTCTCATCGTCCGTCTTAGCGATAAGGACGGCCTCGCCCACCTTATCATACTTTGGTCGCCCAGCTCGGCCCGCCATTTGCTTGTACTCCAAGACGCTGATTGGATAATATCCATACCCCATCTCGTAGCGTCTGTAATCATGAATGATCACCATGCGTGCGGGCAGATTTACCCCAAAAGCCAGAGTAGGTGTTGCAGTAAGAACCTTGATCTTTCCATTCCTGAAGGCGTCCTCAATAATCTTCCGGTGACTTCCGCTTAGACCGGCATGGTGAAAGGCTGTGCCGTTCTTTATCAATTCTGCCAACGCATCGCCTATTCTTGTATGCTCACCAGTCGTGGCAATCTGTTCGCTCAAGCCTGTCAGCGAACGCTTAAGGGGCTTCGACAACAACCCATCAATTTCTATGGCTGCTCTCTTCGCATCGGCTACGGCGTTCTTCCTTGTACTAGCAAAGATGAGTGCCTGACCACCAGCCTTAATGATGTGGGTTACGAGATTAATCGTAACATCCTTTGAGTGTTGCTCAACTTTTGTGGCGCTACCGTCTTTAAAGAGAATTTCGTTCTGTAAAGCCACTCCTTCCTTCAATGTCACAGGACGCCATTCCGTGGTCACGCATTCGGCCTTGAGCCAATCGGCTAACTCATCGGCGTTCTTTACTGTGGCACTCAAAACCAACAGCTGAAGCTCGGGATTAATCTGCAGAAGTCTCGCTAGAACGACCTCGAGCGTCGGTCCTCGCTCTGAATCGTTCAGCAAGTGCACTTCATCGGCGACCACTAATGAGATTTCGTCCATCCACTTCGCCCTATGCCTAAGCAGCGAGTCTGCCTTTTCGTTGGTCGTCACGATTACGTCGTATCTTTCCAGCCAAGGATCGCTGCTGTCAAAATCACCCGTGCTGATGCCGATAGTGAGACGTCTTCCATTTGACTTCTTGATTGATGTGTATTTCTTGAACTCGTCAAACTTCTCGTTTGCGAGGGCTCTAAGAGGAGATAGATACAGAACCTTCCCGTTGTGCTCGAGAACGTGTTTTAGGGCGCAGAGTTCCGCGATTAGTGTCTTACCCGAAGCTGTGGGGCTAGCTAAGATAAGGTTCTGTCCTTCTAGAGCTCTTGCCTGTATAGCCTCTTCTTGCGGTGGATAAAGCGCGGTGACTCCGTTTTTTATGAGGATCGCTTTCACGGACTCTGGAACTGTTAGGTCTTCAACTTTCAAGGTGGTCGATTCTCGCCCTACGTTTTCTTCAGGAAACCTTCCTTAGGCGAGTAAATCGTTCCCTCCTTGAAAAGCTGTCCAACGAGTCTGTCTGCTTCAGGTGCGCTTATACCGCGTTTGGTTTCGAGCAATTCGAGTAACGCCTTCTTCTCCACCATGCCTGTTTCTTTCTCCATGTCCAGAATCGTGTCTAGTATCACCTTAAGCTTGTCTCTGAGGCTTTTTGGCTTGCCTGTCATGATGATGTCGATGTCCATCTTGTGAGAGGCCATGTCAACTCCCACTTCTTCGAGCGATCTGCGCGTGATTGCGATAGCGGCTTCAGCGTCTTCAGCTGTCACCTCCTTTCTAAGAGCTACGCGCGCCCTTGCCTCTGCCAGACGCACTAACGACTCCAGTTGGCGAGCAGTTATCGCGATTGGAGCGTTTTCAGTCCCGCTAGATCGCATCTCCAGATAAAAGTCTCTGAGCCTCTGGATAGCTTCCTTGGTCAGTACTGGCTTGACATTCTTTGCGTAACTAATGTACTTCCTAAGCAAGTCAGGCTCGATTTGCGACTCAACGTGCGCAGTTCCCATGCGATGAAGTTCCAAGATGTGTTCTGACATCTTGGCGTCCGTTTCTTTTTCTGGCACATCTTTTAGCACGAAGATAAGATCAAATCGCGAAAGTATGGTGATGGGTAGCGTGATATTTTCGGCTACGTTCCTGTAGGGATCGTATCGTCCGAGCGCCGGATTTGCGGCTGCGACGATTGCGGTTCTGGCGTTCAAAGTAGCCACTATGCCGCCTTTGGCGACAGAGACTGTGTGCTGTTCCATGGCCTCATGAATGGCGACGCGGTCTTCTGGCCGCATTTTGTCGATTTCGTCAATGCAAGCGACGCCTTTGTCTGCGAGCACAAGTGCGCCTGCCTCCAGGCTCATGCCTCCGCCTCTTTCGCGAAGGACGGCAGCGGTCAAGCCTGCTGCTGTTGTTCCTCGCCCTGAAGTGTACAGGCCCCTCGGCGCGATTCTCCCTACGTATTGGAGCAACTGCGATTTTGCGGTGCCGGGGTCACCTACTAAAAGCAGGTTCATCTCGCCACGTACGGTAATATCTGGAAGGTGTTTTGCCACACCGCCGAAGAGAAGATAGGTTATGGCTTCTTTGATGTATTCGTAACCATATATTGACGGTGCTATCGAACGAAGGATCTTTCGGTGGACCCATGGGTCTTTTGCAAGGTTCAGGATTTGTTTTTCCTCTTCCGTGGATATTGTGACGGTTTCTGGCTCTTTGCTTCTAACGTCCACATGATTGGCATCAAGATGAAGTCTAAAGGTGCGCAGTTTCCCTATTCTGGGCATGGTTGGCGCTACGGCGCGGACCGCTCCTACGATATTAACGTGGTCCCCTGGTCTTGCCAGGTCAACCAAGTCCCGTCCGACTAGTTTGATGTTCAACCATCGGGGTAACTGTCCTGGCGGTAGATCCTCCGGCTTTTCCTGAATGCGGATATCCTGCGAGTCTATGAATTTGGACTCTTCTTGTACGAAATCGAATGGACCTTTTGAGCTACAGGCAGGGTCGCTACATGTGAAGGGAGCTCTAAGGAACGGTCCAGACTGAACCAGCGTAGACGTGGTGCCACATCTTTTGCATTTGAAGGAGGCTACCATCACTAACGGGCGGGCTGGAGTGGCGCGAACAATTATCCCTTCCACCATGACGAGTTTGCCAATCTGTTCGGAACCGAGTACGCGCAATAAAGTTGTCTCTGGCAGGCCGCGAAGTCGAATGGTTATTCTTTCCTCTTCTAGCTGCTCTGCGTATTCTGGCTCCTCAATCTGCAGTTGCGAGTATGCAGCCTTATTTGCATGCTCCAAGTATTCGTCTGGCTTCTCCAAAGTGATGCCTGCAAGCTCGGAATCAGCGGCTAGAAGGTCGTCGAAGTCGACCGTCAATGACAATGATTCTGTGACTGCCATTCGAGAGATTCTTTCGCGGTACTTGTCTGACTTCAGTAGGTCTTGAAAGCGTTCTTGTGGGTCCGCTAGGGCTAGCTCTTCAGTCATCTTCACTGCGACCTTTGAGTATCTCTTTTCGCCATTCAGAGATAATGTTGTAAAGATGCTGATATAGCGCGCGTTCTTCGGTAGTCAAGCTTTTCAAAAACTGATCTGTTTGGGCCGGCGCAGATGCCAAGGAGATGATCTTTTTTACCCTACAATTCACGACGTCGTGAGCTAGTCTGATGGCCTTATCATACTCCGCCAATTTCTCTGGAGTACTGTTTGCCTTTTTCTTTGAATCTTTAATAAAACGTCTCAGTTTCGGATAGAAGTCGTCCGAAAGCGGCGAGATCTGCTTGACCGATTGGACTCGTTCCTTCCAGTGAATTTTGTTCAGTTTGCCCGTGTCTAACACGTCTTCCTCACGAAAACGGACCATCCCTGCCTTTGCTAATTGCTCTGCAGCCCAGAATCTGACCTCTAACTCTGTCCCTTCCTCTAAAGGACCAATCTTTAAGCCTGCGAGCTCTATCTCAGGCGAGTTTCTGTTGGCGATTACTCTAATTATGCTGTTTTCAAACATGAAATCAGCGTCCTTGATGGATAAGCGTGACTCTGTGGGCATTTTTGGCCTCCTTTCTGACTGAAAAAACTGTGCATCAGGATTTTAGTGTTGCTGACACAAAAATGTATACCATGAAATCTAACAAAACTTGCATCGAGTAGTCTTTCCTTTCTTTTTGGAGAATGTCAGTGTGGAAAGTGCGGGACTAAGAAATAGGGACTTACACTGAAAAATGTGTTTTCTAGACTAGAATTCTCTTTGTGAAGAGAGCAATCCTTAAAAGGTAGCGGATTTTTGAGGTTTGCAAATGTAAAGGTGAAAAAACTTTGGATAAATACATAGAGGGGATCTACGACAGTATTGTTGCCAGGGATCCGCTTCAGAAGGAATTCCACGAGGCCGCATACGAGGTTCTATCGACTATCGAGCCAGCGATAAAGAAGTTCCCTCAGTATCAGGATAACGCCATTCTTGAGCGCATCGTTGAGCCAGAGAGGATCGTGCAATTTCGCGTTCCATGGAAGGATAAGGATGAAAAGATCCACATAAACCGCGGCTATCGCGTGCAGTTCAACTCTGCAATCGGTCCCTATAAAGGCGGATTCAGATTCCACCCCACCGTAAACCTCGGAGTCCTGAAATTCCTAGGCTTCGAGCAGACTTTCAAGAATAGTCTAACCACTCTTCCCATGGGCGGTGCCAAGGGAGGTTCCGATTTCGATCCGAAGGGAAAGACCGACGCTGAAGTCGAAAACTTTTGCACAAGCTTTATGACCGAGATCTATAGGCACCTCGGCCAATTCGTTGACATTCCAGCGGGAGACATCGGTGTCGGTGGACGAGAGATCGGCTACATGTACGGTGCCTACCGAAGGATAACTAACAATCACGGGACGTGTGTACTGACTGGCAAGGGCCTGACTTTCGGTGGCAGCCTTGTAAGAACTGAAGCGACCGGATACGGCGCAGTCTACTTCAGTGAAGAGATGCTGAAAACGAAGAAGGAGATAATCAAAGACAAGAGCGCGATCATCTCAGGCTCAGGCAACGTAGCTCAGTATGCAGCCCAGAAGCTCATTCAACTGGGCGCAAAAGTCCTCACTTTAAGTGACTCGGACGGCTTCGTCTATGATCCTGATGGTATTAGCGAGAAGAAGCTGGATTACGTGCTGGAACTTAAGAACGTAAAGAGAGGGCGCATCAAGGAGTACGCTGAAGAATTCAAAGGCGTTACGTATGAGGCTAAGAAAACGCCATGGGGCATCAATGGAGATCTGGCATACCCATGCGCTACGCAGAACGAGCTTAACGACAAAGACGCAAAGGAGCTAGTCGATAACGGCGTCAAGGCGGTCACTGAGGGCGCAAATATGCCCTGCACACTAGAGGCAATCAAAGTCTTCCAGGACGCGGGCGTACTCTACGCACCTGGCAAGGCCAGTAATGCTGGTGGAGTCGCAACTAGTGGTCTTGAGATGATCCAGAACAGTCAGCGCTATTTCTGGAGCTTCGAAGAGGTTGACCAGAAACTACAAAGAATCATGATGGACATCCATAGGAATGCCTACGACACGGCAAAACTCTTCGGCCAAACCGGCAACTACGTCACTGGTGCGAACATAGCGGGTTTCCTCAAGGTAGCGGATGCGATGATCGCCCAAGGCATATACGCTTAAGCTGCGCGCATTTTATAAGGGAGTCTTGTTCAGAGGTTCCTTATCAATTTGAGGTGACGCGAAACATGAAGGCATACGTTCTGATAACTGCTAGACGTGGGACGTCAGAAAAGGTGGCGGAAACTCTCAGTAAGCTCAAGAATGTCACGAGTGCTGAGTGCGTGTTTGGCCGGTACGATGTGATCGCAATCGTAGAAAGTCCAGATATGAAGACCCTTAGCCGCGTCGTTCATCAGCTTCAGAAACAACCAACAATTCTCCATACAGAGACCGCCTTCTCACATCACGTAGAAGATGAACCAGAGATTTCAGAGTAGCAAAGCACTGTCAAGCGACTCGCGTGGAGAAATCAATAGCACTGGATTGATCAAGTCCCCGGACTACACTACGAGAGCGCGCGCTCATCATTCTGCAAGATACATTTCCGCATTATCGCAAACGTTTCTTTTGTTATCTCACGAGAGAGCGTGATTACTACTAGCGCGCGCTAATTGTAGCTAGTGCCGTAGTAGTTATTGTAGTTGTTATCTTGTTCAAATTTCGTGTTTAATTGCGCGTGTGGATGGAATCTAGGTTACGCTCGATGAGTAAGAATCGGCGGGGAAAGCCAACATTACAAACGAATTTTGATATTCAATTTATGGTTCAAAGAGTTCTGCTTTACAGTTGAGCCATAACGTATGCGTTGTCAACTAAGGCGAGAAATAACTTTTGTAAGAGTTAGAAAGGTGGCTAAGTGAGGTTATTCACGAGCTTTCTAGTGACGTGCTTGTCCTGTATAGGACTTTCGAGTCGATGTTGTGCGAGAATGTCTTTTGTGTTCATTTGTGTTCAATGGGCGACATTTTTACGGTAATCTTTAAAAGCCTATTCTTGTATTCCTTCCTAATTCCGAAAAGGTTTACAAACGTAAAGGTGGAAAAAGGAAATGTCAGAAAGAGTGCACCACAACTCGTCATATCTCAACGGTAAATCGACCTGCGGTACACAAACAAGAGTCAAAGACACCAGTCCATCAAGCGGCATGTGCCCCATTTGCATTCGCGACTGCCCGTTCCTGTGCGAAATCAGTCTATCCGCCTTCAGAGGCAGAGAAGCCATATACCCTGAGCCGGTCCAGTACGGTGACAGCACGGCCGGCGCGTTGAAGGACTTCGGTATCGATTGGTCTCACTTCAACATTCAAGCAGGGCTTTTCGAGGCTGAGGGCGTTGAACCAAACTCCGATGTTGCTATTTTCCCGAACGTCAGCGTTGAAACCAAGGTTGCAGGAATACCTCTAAAGCTGCCACTTCTCACTGGCGCGTTCGGTTCAACTGAGGTTGGCAGAAAATACTGGGAAGGCTTGGCTATCGGTGCAGCGCTCGCGGGTGTGATTGTCACAGTTGGCGAAAACGTGTGCGGCATGGATACGGAAGCCAAGATAACGAGCGGCAAAGTAACAAGCTCACCTGAGCTGAAGCGCAGAATTGACTTGTTCCGCAAGTTCTGGGACGGCAAACACGGCGACATCATAGTCCAAACGAACGTCGAAGACCAACGCTTGGGAGTAGACGTTTACGCTATCTCAAAGCTTGAGGTCAACATCATCGAGAGAAAATGGGGACAGGGCGCGAAAGCAATCGGCGGCGAAGTGCGAATAAGAGAGATCGAGAAGGCAAAACTGCTCAAGCAGAGAGGCTACATAGTCATCCCAGATCCAGAAGATCCAAACGTTCAGCAAGCGTGGAAAGAAGGCGTTTTCAAGAGCTTCGAAAGACATAGCAGAGTAGGGATACCCAAAGAGAAAGGTTTCATCGAAGACATCGAATGGCTCAGAAAACAGGGCGCAAAACACGTATCACTCAAGACGGGGGCTTACAAGCCATCTGCAGTAGCATGGACGATGAAGATCGCTTCGGAGGCAAAGATCGAAGAAGTCACATTCGACGGCGCTGGCGGCGGCACAGGCATGAGCCCAGTACCCATGATGGATGAAATGAGCATACCGACTGTCTATCTAGAAGCGCTCGTGCTAAGATGTGCACAGATGCTGAAGAAGAAAGGAAGATTCGTACCCGATTTAGTCATCGCCGGTGGGCTCATCAGTGAGACACAAATCTTCAAAGCAATGGCTATGAGCAACTTCGGAGACGGACCATTCGTAAAAGCAACGCTGATGGCAAGATCACCGCTGACGGCTGTGATGAAGTCCAACTATTTCAAGCAACTCGCGCAAGAGGGCAAACTTCCAAAAGCGTTCTCAGATCGCTATGGCAACACGCCAGATAAGTTCTTTATCGCTACACCAGAACTGAAAGCCAAGTATGGCACACGCTTCAAGGAGATTCCATGGGAAGCCGTAGGACTGTATGGATACCTCAATGATCGCATTGGTGTCGGATTAATGCAGCTAATGGCAGGCGCAAGGAAATGGAAGCTCGATCTGCTGGACAGAAACGACCTGATGGCGCTGAGCGAGAGGGCCTCCAGGGTGACTGGGATTCCTCTGGCAGAAGACGTTGAGAAAGACGCGATCGAAAGGATCCTTCAGTAAAAAACCCTTTTTCTCTTTCTTTTTTGTTTTTTCTCCTCTAATCGCGATTGAATTACGAACCGCGTTCCCTTTAATAATGTAACCATGAATGAAAGGCTTCACGGTCCAATGAACCTAAACTCAACCGATCCCTATGTTCAGGCCACATGGGAAGAAGATGAAAACCGAATCTATCAGATTTAGTCGAGTAGCTTAGCATTGGATGCAGACGTTCGCTTCACGTTTTCCGCCATTTCTTAAGTGTTTCTTCCAAAAGAGCTACCCTAAAATCAAATGTCCTGGATAATTCATCTGGAACTTTAGAATCAATCTGGCCTTTTTCATCCTCAATGCCATAGTAGAAGCCGAATGTCTTCTTACCCGAATTTTTGACTGCTTCGATCAAGGGTATAAAGTCTCGGTCGCCCAAAAGAAACATGGCAACGTCGTAATGATTCATATATGCTTTGCTCAGAGTGTCAATTGCCATAAGAATGTCTACACCTTTCTGTCTGGGTTCTCCTTTAGATGACTTGACTAACTCACCCAGCCTAACAGTTATAGAAAAGTTCCCTGAAACAGAGTTGAAGTATTTTTGTTGTTCATCACGTTCAGGCTCTTTTTCAGACACAATTGCATCATAATAATAAGCTCTTATCAAGTCCGCTCTGAAGATATTGAAAGGGGTTGCCTCGTAGAGATTGAGAAGTCCTCGTGGAAGTGCAAGGTAGTCAATCTTGTCGTCACCAAATAGTTCGCGATAGGTTTTCCGAAGATAGCCTCCATCGATGAATATCATGACACGTTCGGTCGGTCTTGGGGATCCACCAGTAATGAGGCCCATGGACTACTACATTGGGGAGAAATCAATAAAATCCTTTTCTATGAACGATAGGCGCACTACAAAAGCCGAATCTACGAAGTATAGCGCGTGCAAAACCATAAAAGGTAAATCTATTTCTCCGTTAATATTTTCTCGTTATGATCACGTGAGATGTGGCCGGCAAGTGTAGGAACAAGAAAGAAGAAGTAAGACATGAAGGGCAAAGAACCCACCATTATAGATGAACCTTATACGTGCACTAGTTGTGGAAGAAAAAATCTAAAGTTCAACGAGATAGTCTTTAAGGAAGACGAGAATGGGCAAGTGACAGAAGTGCTGTGTGGAATGTGTGGATTGATCGCTTTATGACCAAGTTTCAAGAAGCTAGTTAAGAAAGGTCACGAGAAGGAAGCCGAGAGACTCTTCAAAGAAGAAGTGAAGAATTTTGAGTATAAATGTAACCGCAGGCTAGTAAGGAGAAGCTTGAAGAAAGAATAAGTGAACCATAGAAGGTAACATTTTTTTAATCTAAATTTATTTATGTGACCACTTTACACATTGACGTTCTGGAAGTTGGAAATTATGGACTTCGAAATGTGGGCTGAGAAGTACCGACCGAAGTCGTTGAGTGAGATTGTTGATCAGAAGGAAATTGTCGAACGCCTGACTAGCTTTGTGAAGGCGCAAAATGTTCCGCACTGTATTTTTGCTGGTCCGCCGGGAACTGGCAAGACGACGGCGGCTCTGTGCCTCGCTCATGATTTGTACGGTGAGGGCTTCCGGGAACATTTGATGGAGCTTAACGCGA
>DATHCB010000161.1:0-11735 GCA_035319765.1 Bathyarchaeia archaeon | reverse complement strand
AAAGGCGAAAACCGTGAACCTAAAGGCGAGCGATTGGCTCAAGAATTTCGGACCAGCCTGGATCGTAATGATAGCGGACGTTGACGTAGCCTCGATCATAACAGGTCTTCAATGCGGCGCCACATGGGGTTACCGAATGATCTTCATACTCTTAGCGCTGATCTTTCCACTTTTTATGATCCAAGACGCGGCAGGACGCTTGGGAATCGCTTCAGGCGGCGGACTTGGAGAGCAAATAAGAAAGAACTTCGGAAAACGAGCCGCCATAACAGCTGCAATTCCCATGGGTTTAAGCGACTTCCTAGAATACATTGCACAGTACGCCGGCATCGCCATCGGTTTCAGCCTCCTGGGCTTCCCAGTCATCCTAGGGCTCATTATCGTATTCGCAATTCACACGCTAATCGTGACCGGCCGACAATACGCACAGGCCGAGAAAGTTCTCATACCCATAAGCTTCTTGCTGCTAATCGCCATCGTTAGCTCCACATTAGTCTTTCACGTCGATGCAAAGTCGTTTATTTTCACAGGTCTTTCTCCACTGCAGCCATACCGCAACCCATCTTTTGACTATCTTCTCGCGGCTAGCGTGGGCGCAGTCATAATGCCCTGGATGCTATATTTCCACTCAGGCGCGGATTCTCGCAAAAAGAAACAAGTCAAAGACCTGAAAAATGAACGTCTGGAAACGCTAATTGGCGCCATAGTCTCGGAAATTCTAATGGTGATACTCGTCATAGTCGGGCTAAACGTATTCGGCGGAGACGGCCTAATCAACGTTAGCGATTTGCCAAACGTACTGCCTGTGTTCGGTCACTATGCCCTACCTATCATGGGGATGGGTTTCCTCTTCGCGGGCTTTCTCGCCCTCGTAGTAGTTTCACTAGGTTCAGCCTGGGGCGTTCTTGAAGCCACAGGGCGTGCAACTGGATCCAATTCGAGAGCTTCTTTTCTCACAATATACGCCTTCGAAAGTCTTCCAGCGCTCGTTATCGTGGCCGCCGTTACTGGATACATCCAGCTGATGCTCAACATGATGTTCATTTTCCCCATCGTCCTCATACCGTCTCTGTACTTCTTGGGCAAACTTGTAACTCGTCACGACGTTATGAACGGGTATCACTACAAAGAGTACGAGAAAGTCATCTTCTGGGCGGCCGCAGTCATTATCGTAGCAGGTGGAATACTTGGACTCACGTCTCTCCTCTAAGAACTTTCAAAGATCAAAATCAGGTGAATAGGATGTCAGATATCATTTCGGTCGAAAATCTTGTAGAAGTCTACCCCGATGGGACGAGAGCCCTTGAAGGAATCTCTTTCAACGTAGAAGAGGGCGAGTTCTTCGGGTTTCTGGGCCCGAATGGTGCCGGCAAGAGCACGACAATCAAAGTTCTCACCACTCTTCTTAGAAAGACTTCGGGGCAAGTCTCAGTAGCTGGCTGCAATTTAGACGAGTCACCAAAGGAAATAAGAAAAGTCATTGGAGTTCTGAGCCAGGAGACAATTGTCGACGTCGACTTGACTGGCAAAGAAAACCTTCGTCTTCAGGGCCGTCTTGAACAGATGCATGGAAGCATCCTTGAGAACCGCGTGAACGAACTGCTGAATATGGTGCAACTCGAGCAATTCGCAAACAAACCCGCAGGAAGATACTCAGGCGGCATGAAGAAACGGCTTGATCTCGCCTCGGCACTTATCCACAAGCCCAAACTACTTTTCCTCGACGAGCCGACAACCGGACTGGATCCCCAGTCCAGAGCAGCAATATGGGACTATTTAGAGAAACTGAACAAAGAAGAAGGCATCACAATATTCTTGACAACGCAGTATATGGAGGAAGCGGACAAGCTCTGTCGGCAGCTATCAATAATAGATTACGGCAGGATAATCGCTGGAGGCTCACCTATTGAACTCAAGCACGCAATTGGACATGACATCATAACTCTCTCGCTAAGGAACCCACAAGATCCTTTGCTTAGGGCGGAGACAAAGAAGATTCTGCAAGAAATCCATGGCGTCACGGATGTCACTGATTCAGACGGCGCCGTCGTTGCTCACGCCAAGGATGCGGGCGAAATACTCGCCGACGTGGTGGCTGCGTTAGATCGTATCGGGAGAAGGCCGACATCTTTGAGTATGTCCTCCCCGACGCTAGACGATGTTTTTCTGCACCACACGGGAAGAAGAATAAGACCAGAAGAACTCGGCAGGAAGACCACGGAAGAATTTCTTATGTGAGGCAGATTGAATACGGCGCTACTTTGTGATACGCAGTCTTTGTTCATGAGAGCTCTGACTAAAATAGTTAGGAATCCAACACTTTTGTTTGTCAACCTCTTTACACCATTGTTGTTTCTACTGCTCTTTTCTCAGTTATTAGAAAAACTCACGAGTTTGCCGGGTCTTTCTGGGAGTTACCTCACGTATCTTACGCCTGGGATCTTGGTCTTGAATGCGGTTACGGGTTCGTTTCAGTCGGGCATGTCGATTGTGAACGATCTCAACTCCGGGTTTCTGCATAAGCTGCTCTTAACTCCCGTTAGCAGAGCGGCGATCTTACTCGGCCGTTTGATGACCGACCTGCTCGTGATTATAATCCAGTCATGTATAATAATCGGAGTGGCTGTGCTGCTGGGCCTAGGCATCGCAACTGGAATTCCCGGCCTCCTACTTATTTTCGGGACCCTTGCCTTCTTCGACCTAGCTTGGGCAGGACTCATGCTAGCCGTCGGAATGAAGACAAAGAAAGCCGAAACCGTCGCTGCTGTAGGCAACCTCTTGGCCTTTCCAATTCTCTTCATCAGCAGCGCTCTCTTCCCAACTCAAATCATGCCCCAATGGGCGCAAACCGTCTCCACCTACAATCCAGTAAGCTATGCTTCCAACGTAACGAGGGATCTAATCAGGGGCGGGCTAACTTGGAGTACGTTTGCCTCCGCTTACGCCGTGATCGGGTTCATGGCAATCGTGACTTTCGCCGTCACTCTGTACCAGTTCAGAAAAGTCATCACTTAAAATCAAAGAGAGATAACCGATATCACATTCTGACAAGATGCGGACGCATGCCAAAACGACGAATGATCAAGACAAATTATCTTCTCTGAGACTCGACAAGCCTCGTTAATCATTTTCCAGTTAAATTCGAAAAATATAAAATTGAAACGTTGCCTTAATAAATCAGCCTACCGCGGCAACAAGGATGCGCCTCTGGGTTGAAATTATGAATTTGAACGTTTTCTTTGAGACTGCCAAAGCTGACATAGAAAGGAGATTAAGAAGCAACATTGAGATATACCAGGAAAAGGGAAAACTTGAATACTTCTTGAAGCAAGGCAAAAGGTTGAGGCCGTTACTGAGCCTACTTGTTTTCAGAGCTTGTGGAGGAAATGACGAAGGCTATCAACGTGCCCTTGATCTAGCTGCGACGATTGAACTTCAGCACTCCGCAAGCCTGGTTCATGACGATATTATAGATGGAGACTTCAAAAGAAGAGGCAAATCAAGCTACCATAGAAAGTTCGGGATTGAAGATGCCATTCTCACAGGTCACCGAGCAATTGTCTTGGGGTTCAAAAACGTGTTAGGGTGTGATCCAAGAATTTTAGAAACTTTTTTTGATGTGTGGGACAAGTCTTTAGAAGGAGAAATCAAAGACATTGAAAGTAGAAAAAATATTCTAACTCTTCTGGCATCTGGAGAGAAAATATATTTCGACGTTATAGTTAACAAAACAGCGTCTCTGTTTGCTGGAGCAGCGAAAGTAGGGAGCCAAGAAGCTGGGGTTTCTGAAGACCTGCAGAATCTTTTTTGGGAATACGGAAAACACATAGGGATTGGCTACCAGTTGGCTGACGACAGCAGAGATTTTAACAATGGAAATTTGGAAGTACTCCCGATTCCATGGATCATTAAGAAGCTGGATAATAGGACGATTGAAAATTTCACCAGTGGCTTGAAAAGTGGTTTGTCTCCTTCAAAGGCCTTGTCAAAACTTAACATAGACACTCAATGCCTGTTCGACCAAGAAATCGCGAGAATGCAGCGCAAGGCAGAGAATCTGGCGAGGAACATTGGAATACCTGAAAATGAATTCAAGCCCTTGCTATTGGATGCTCCAAAATACATCATTGGTAGATGCTCAAGGAACTAAGCAGCAGGGAAATATGTGATAAAAGGAGTTGATCAAAGAGAAAAAGCAGCCAAATGGTACCGGAGATTCCATGTTTCCGACTACACGACTCTGTTGCACTTGCCGTTTTCAAGCGTCGTCCTGGATTTCGCCATAATCGGAGCCATAATGGCGCAAAATGTCTATGCTGACAGACTAATCCTGGCAGCAATCGGCGTCTTTTTTGCCCATCAGGGAGCTCACTATCTTGACGAGATTAAGGGTCACCATTGGAACACGAAAATACCTGACCGAATATTGTTCGCCTTGAGCATCTTATTTCTGGCTGTCGGAGCAGCTGTCGGCGTTTACTTATCAATTACAGTTAGTCCTTTAATTTCGCTATTCATTATACCACTAGTATTCTTTCCAATGGCATACAGTCTGGAATTATGGAATGATAAGTTCCATCGCCCCTTGGGGTTCGGCGTGAGCTGCGCGTTGGTATGCATCGGGAGCTATTTTCTACAAACGCTGACGATATCTCTGTTTTCTCTTTTCATGTCGATAGCAATAGGCATTCAAGGAACATACATCATAATCCTGTACGAAGCAACAAAAAAAAGCGAAACCAAAGCATTAGCTTGGGATGCCCTGAAAGGAATCGTCCTCCTGTGGAATTTCCTTGCCCTAGCCATGCTGATAGCAAAGTTCATTTAACTGGTGAAGGAAAATGAAGATCTTGGTGATCGGAGCTGGCCCTGCAGGTCTCAGTGCAGCTATGAATGCCAGTAAAGAGGGCAACGAAGTCCAGGTTTTCGAAAAGAATAGTGCAGTGTGTTCAAAAATCTGCGGAGAAGCTTTAGGAAGAGAAGCCCTGAAATATGTCGATATTAAACCCTCCAGAGAATTCATAATAAGAGAAGTGAAAGGATTCCGACTAACTTTCAAGGGAATGTTCATCAAAGAAGCTCCCTTCGGAAATTTGCCCAATGCCCCTGGATACCTAATCAACAAACCGTTATTTTTGAACAAACTTCTGAACGAGGCCGAGAAAAATGGTGCCAAGTTTTTTTTCGATTCAAGAGTTGAGGCAGTAGACCCTAAGACTGCAAAGATAAGGCTTCATAATGGTCAAATTGTTCAAGGAGACCTCGTTCTATGCGCAGATGGTTCAGGTAGTATCGCTAGAAGTCACTTAGACTATTCAGAATACAATACCGCGACATGCCTCCAATCGAGATGCTCCATGCCCGAGGAACTTAGCCCAGAGTATCTTCATCTGGACATAATCGGAGAAGGGTACGCATGGACATTCATCAAAAACGATTGCGCCAATATAGGTATAGGCCTGCAGAAAAATTCTTGTTCTCTCGGATCACTAAAACTATACCTTGTCAAGTACATGAAAAGACTTGGAGCCAAACCGTTGAGCAGAACTATGAGCGCTCCGGTGTCAACAGGAGGACCTCTGAAGAGTTTTGGCACCAGAAAGATCGTGGTAGTCGGAGAAGCTGCGGGATGCGTAATGCCCCTCAGTGGTGAAGGAAACAGGTTTGCAATCTACGGGGGAAGCATAGCATGTAAACCCGACTACAGAGCTGAATTTATGAAGAAGTATGGTAAGAATATGGAATTGTCGAGGAAGATCGTTCAACTCGTCAAGAACCTCAATGATAATGAAAGAATCGATTTCCTGAAGTGTCTCAGCGATCCGCTCGGAGTTCTTGAAGGTAAAATGCCCAGAATAGGCGACTTCATTTTCAAACCTGCATTACTCGTGAAATTGATGCATAGATATTTATCGTGAATAACGGACGCTGATAGCGTCGCCTTCTGCCAAGAAAACCGTGGAAAAAGAAGAAACCGGGCTAGCTACTTCTATGGTAATGGTTCTGCGTGAATGGTGACCACTGCGTCTGGGAACCTTTCCTTTATTTCGTCTTCAACATGAGATACAGCCTCATGCATTGCGCCAACAGAAACATCTTTATCGAAACCGCAATCTACGCTTATGTAACGCTCTTTTTCACTCATATAAGTCACAACGCGGTTGACTCTACGTATTTCAGGATGCGCCTCGACAATTTGCCTGATCATTCTTTGAACTTGAGCGTCTTTAATGGCATACTCTCGGCCAAACGTGGGTAGATTGGGCTCTATGTGAACAGTGACGTTTTCGATGTTCTCGATCTGTTGTTTCAGATTCCGCTCGATCGCTTCGGCTATGTCGTGAGCATCTTCGACCGAAAGCTTAGGGTCTACCAGCGCGTGTAAAGTTATGAACAGCTTACCCTTTGAGTACACACTGCTCGTGCTATGGACTTCCTGAACGCCTTCGACGCTTGTAGCCAGGGTTTCGATTTCTTTTTCTATTGGTTTCTCTTTCCCTAAGGGCTCGATATGAACGGTTACTACAGAGTCGCCTTGCGATTTGATAAGTTTACTCTCGATTTGTGAAGCTACATCGTGGGCTTCGGCCAGTCCCATCGAATTCGGCACGCCTATCGTTGTTTCCACATAAGTTTTGACTCCGACTTTTCTGACTTTCAAATCCTTGCATTCAGAAACGCCTTTTGTGCTCACTATTTCTTTTTTGATATCTGAAACGATATTCCTGGAAATCGTGTCACTGAGATCTGAACTGCTCGTTAGAATCAGCTTGACACTGAGGTAGGCTAAAAGGACGCTGAGGACTATGGTGGCTATCGGATCTCCATAGTCGACGTTAATGAATACAAGTCCAAAACCGATTAATGCTATTATTGCAGAAGCGAAATCTGTAAGCGCATGGTATAGGCCCGCGATTACAGTAACGCTTCCAATTCTCTGCCTCCACAAAATTGCTATTCTAAAAAAATCAATCGCAAAAGTATAACCAATAGCGAAAAAACCGATGATATCACGATGAACTTGCCCAACTCCAGTGATAAGCCGCATTATTGCTTCAAACCCCAGAAGTCCCGAAACGGCGATGAAGGACACTCCGGCTAGGAGACCTCCAAGCGGCTCAATTTTGCCATGGCCATACAAGTGTTCCGCGTCGGGCGGCTTGACTGAGAGCTGTGTCGTCACCAACAAAATGACGGAGCTCCCGGTATCAAAAAGAGCGTGAGCCGCGTTTCCCAAGATAGCGAGGCTATTCGTAACAAGGCCTAATACGGTATTAACAATAGCAATGGTCAATATCGCTATTAAAGAAAGCCGAAGCGCCATCACTTTAGTGATTCTTTTCGCAGAGCGCGAGAGGTGGTCCTGCTTTTGGGGTAAAGTCCGGAAGTTTTCGCGTGCGTCGCCCGTTTTCTCGCTTGCCGTACTAGTGGATCCGCCTCAATCATGCTCCTGCTTTATGGATAGCTGTCGTGGTTTGTCGTTCATAGAAAAGGTACGTGGGAGATTTAGGCTTTGTGCAGAACTGAGCAACATATAGCGCGCGATAACGGGCTTATTCAGCATCATCAACAGTGCTTGGGCTGGGATCGCTATAGGCGAGTATTGGCCTAACGTTTACGGTAGTCACTCTCTCGTTGCCGGCGTTGGGATGATGAAGTTCATAGGCTTCAACCTCGCACGAGGAGACATAGGCGTCGCTACCTGGATCAGCCTCATTTTCGCCATAGTCGTGTTCATCTATGGTCTAGTGTTCACCAGAAGGCTCATGGATGTTGCCCGAAAGAGGTACGTCGTCGAAGAACGCGTATACGCCGCATGAATAAGGAATTCTGGATTCTGTCTGGAGGCACGTGAAACTTCTTAAACTTAAGGTAATACATGAATGCGTGCCATGAACCGGACGAGCAGGTACAAAATGAAGACTATACTAGTTATGAAAAAACTCACGGGATATGGTTCATAAAACGCAACGAAGAGTCCCAGCCATGTTGCCATTAGTGCAATGGCGACTGAGACTGCTACAGCGTACTGCGGTCGCTTTGTTAATCTCTGAGCGATTGCGGCTGGCGTAACCATCAGTGAGAAAATAAGAAGGACGCCGACTACTTGAACGGCAATCGATGTTGCGACCGCAACTAGAAGCATGAAAATTATACCAAGCAGCAGAATCGGCATCCCCTTTGCTTCTGCAACGTCTTCGTCAAGTGATGCGAACAGCAGTGGTCTGTACACCACTGCGATTGCAGTCAGAATAATTAGACCGACAATTAGTGTCATCAGAACATCGCTACTACTGATGCCTAGTATCTCTCCAAACAAGATGGAGTACGCTTCGGTCGCATAGCCGGTATAGAGGCTAATGAAAAGCACTCCCAAACCGAGCATGAATGCGAGAACCGTTCCAATTTCGACATCTCGACTCGAGGCCCGTGGGCCAAGTACGGCTATTCCGAAACCCCCACCGCTTGTAAACGCCAAGAGACCGAAAACAGGGTTGATGTTAAATAGTACGGCGCCTGCAGCACCGGCAAAACCAATATGGGAAAGAGCATGTGCAGCGAACGATGACTTTCTTAAGACTACAAAGTAGCCTACGATACCAGCGACAATGGCAACGATTGTTCCCGCTTCAAAGGCATGCTGCATGAATGGCCATTGAAAAATCTGCTGCAAATCGTATACTGGGTTTGGACTTATGCTCACTTATTTCTTCCTCTCTTCTTCTTCATCACCACAGGGAGTACATCGATTACTGCCTAGAAGGTCCATTTCTTTATCCGTGTCTGCGCCCGATCCGATTATGGCAATGTTGCCTTTGGAGTCGTGCAAAACCTCAATCGGAATCTCATATAGGGCTGAAAGGCACTCTGACGTCAGAACTTCTTTTGGTTTCCCTGTCGCTACTTTACCGTTAGCAATGTAAATCACGTTATCCAAGAAAGGTAGGAGGGGATTAATATCATGAGCCACAAGGAATGCGGTTACGTTTCGCTTCCGAACAACGCTGTCAATAAGTTGAACCAGATCCCTCCCACGTCTAATGTCCAGATTAGACAAGGGTTCATCAAGCAAAAGTACCTCAGGATTACTTACCAATGCTTCAGCCAAAAATATTCTTTGCAGCTCGCCGCCAGATAAGTCGCCGAGAGACCGATGAGCCAATTCCAAAGTCCCAACAGCCTGAAGGGTTTTAAGTGCAATTTTATGTTCTTTGTTAGAAAAGAGGGTCAAACCCCAACGGTTAGCTGAAACTGCAAGCTGGACCAATTCGATGCATTCAACTTTTACATCATCATCAATCGTGTGACGCTGAGGAACATAACCGATTTGGGAGTTACCACGCCTTGGTCGACTGTTAAATATTTTTATTGATCCGCTCAACGGCTGCTGCAGACCGAGTAGCAAACGAAATAGGGTTGTTTTGCCTGCGCCGTTAGGGCCAATAACCGCGACAAACTCGCCACGATTAATTTTAAAGTTTGCGTTTCGCCAAACCGTCTTATCCGGGTAGCCTGCCGATAAGTTGTCAGCAGTAATAGCTGGTATGGCATCAATTTTAGCCGTAACAGCTTCCGTGCGTGTAGTTATCACACTATGTCACTTCATTGTCCTGTTACTGTCGTGATTTGTTGTAGCGCCGCTTGAATTGAAGTTAATTCTGCGTTCATCCAATCTTGGAAAGGCTCAGTGGGCGGCACTATAGTTTCAGTAATTCCGACTATCGGAACGTGATATCGAATCGCTACGCCTTGCATATTGGTTGTAACGTCAGTTACAGTTTGGTTGTTATAGACCAGCAATTTTGCGGTACCGTTCTCTAGCTGATTGGTAAACGTTATTACGTCTTGTGACGAAGGATCATTTCCTTCAGAAACTGCTTGCATAAAAGCGGGCGGAGAAACAAGATTCAACCCTGTTGCGTTTGCCAGATACACGAAGATACTTTCTGTGGAGGCTACTTTTGTGCCACTGAATCGTGCTTTGATTTGGTCTATTTTCTGGTTATAGGCGCCTAAAGATTGGTTTAGCGCCGCATACTGCTGGGTATAATATGAAGTACCATTTTGGTCAATAGAGATAAGGTCCAAGTACATCTGGTGAACGGTTGAATTCACGTAATAAGGACTGTACCAGAAATGGGGATTATCGCCTTCACTCTTGTGTAGAAGGCTGGCCACATTCAAAACTTTTTGATTTGAAATGGAACCTGCAGAAAGAAGTTTCGTCATCCAGTCGTCATATCCCGCGCCATTCATGATGACATAGTTAGCTGTTGAAACGGCGCGGGCGTCTGCGGAGTTGCTTTCATATTCATGAGGATCAGCGTTGGGATCTGTAACGATGCTAAGCACTTGAACACGCGTGCCTCCAAGCTGAGAAACCAGACTACCCCAAAAGTTTTCAGCGGCAACTATACGGATCTGATTACTGAAATTCCACTTAAAAGAAATTGGACTCAGGATGGATCCATTTGACAAGTATAATCCTAAGAATACCCCCGTACCCAGTATTGCGACGATCAGAACTGCAACGGCTATTTTGAGAATTCTCTTCATGAGCCATACCTTTCCTGAATGCTACGTGCCGATCCGTCTTAATAAGTTTTAGTACATTTTTAATAATTTATAAGCTAAGGCGCATATTTTCTTAATAATTGCACTTCTCTTGTCAACCCAAGTAGATGTGCAACAAGTACCGTTTTCCGAGAAATGGTTCTTCTTGAAGGAACCTTTAAGACGAAACGATCTATCGGTCAGACAAATGGTCAAACCTTAATACAGAAGAATTGCTAGTCATGCTAAATAATGTAAGGTGCCTATCTGTGAGCATAATAAGCGTTTCACTGCCTAAAGAATTGCTCAAAGAGTTAGATGCCATTCTTGGAGAGGAGCGATATGCAACGCGGTCCGAGGTGCTCAGGCAAGCCGTCCGGACTTACGTGTCAGAATACAAGAAGCTCGATGAGATCAAAGGTAACGTTATCGCAACGATCACTGTTCTTTATGAAAAGACTGAGAAAAATGAAGAGCTCTTTCGGCTGCAACATGAATTCAGCGATATGATAACCGCGTACCTTCATTCGCATCTAACGGAAAAGAGCTGCCTTGAGATTATGGTTGTAAAAGGATCCGGTAAACGTCTGAAAAGTCTCGTAGACGGTCTTAAGGCCAACAAGCCGGTGAAACAGATAAAGTTCTTCACTATGTCGACAAATGAGGAATAACTTCTTAGAACCAGAACCGCGGCTAGTATCAATAGCCATCGAACTCTATAAGAAAGCCTTCATCGCAAAAGAATTGAAGTCGAAGTGCTCTTCCAAACGCAGCGCGCGGTTAGTAGTGCGTTCAGCAGGTTCACTTCTTGGGCAAATCGACATCTAGCGTTTTTCGTTTGCGTGGAGTCAACACTTCAAACTCAAATAGCGGGGCTTTTCTGTTCATAGGCACTTCATCTGTTCCGAGATAGAAATAGAGGAAAGAATTAAGCGCTAGGTTGATAGATCCTATACGCTCACGTAGGCTATATAGACTATATAGTAAAGGCGCTCCGCTCCCGGGTCTAACTTCGGCCTTTTTTTGCTTTCTCTCGTTCTGCTGCAGCCTGAGTGATTAGTTTTTGGGCTAACGCTAATCCTTGCGAAATTTCCGTGAAATCAGTCTCTTTTCCGTCGATCGAGGGTGGTTTGTACTCGATTTTGCCAGCTGAAGAAAAGTCATCTTCGGAAACCAAAATT
>DATHCB010000160.1:0-5740 GCA_035319765.1 Bathyarchaeia archaeon | reverse complement strand
CGATAGCCACAATCATGCACTTCCGCTTGACAGCGTCCAGCAAGGCGGAGAGAGTCTCTTCGGTCTCGCCTGAATAACTAACTATGAAAACCAGTGTTTCTCCGTTAGCGTATGCGGGCAGAGCATAATCTCTGCATACTTCCACCGGTATGAAAATTCGGTCGAGTAGCCAGTCGTGCAAAAGATCGCCGCCTATTGCTGAACCGCCCATACCCACGACTACAACGTTCTTGGGTTTCCCATAACTTATACGCAGACTCTTGGAAACCTGCACATTTCTAGGTATCCGAAAACGCTGCGCATGCTTTATGGCTTCTTTACAAAACTCGTTAGTTCTAAGGCACAAACCCAGCATATCGCCCTTGTCAACACGCCGAAGGATCGGCAAATCATCCAAAACTACGGAATTTTTCATACTCTCAGATGTTCAGCATAAGTATATGTGTTTTAGCCCGCGCGAATGCAGGAACGAAAAAAGCACTGAGGTTACATATCGAGCCTGCCCTGCTGGTTAGGTTAATTTGCCCTGAAATCCTAGTATCTACATCTTCCCACAGATTCCATCCGCCTGGCTTATTCAAGGTGCAGATCATCCAAAGAAGAAAGACCTGTTCAGAAAAATAGTGCGCCTAATAGTCAATACGTCTCTTTATTCTAAATAAGCAAATTATTTAACATGTCGATAATCAGAATCATTCAAGAGTGCGAGAGCAGAGTGTACAGAAAAACCGAGGTTTCAATTGCCATACCTGCTTCTATTGTTTCCGACATCCCACATCTAAGAGAGAAAACTGCGCGGATAGGAACGATCGGAAGAGCAGCGGCAATTTTCCGGGTGAACGAAATAATTCTCTTCCCCGACAATCCAGCAGCAAACCAAGCCCGGGACATGAACCTGATTGAAACTATCTTGTCTTATATGGAGACCCCACAGTACTTGCGCAAGTGGCTATTCAAGATGAAGCCCGAACTACGCTACGCTGGAATCTTGCCCCCGCTTCGTACGGCTCATCACCCGATAACGAAAAGGCTGCGAGACCTGAAGGTGAGCGATTTCAGAGAAGGCGTTACAGCATCAAGGGTGAAAGAAGGCATACTAGTAGACGTGGGGATCGAACAACCGGTCCTAGTTAGAAACAAGGAAATCAAACTCAACAAACGAATCACCGTCAAAATGACCACGACCAACCCAAAAGCAGAAGCTATAGTCATGAACCGAAAGGAAATTCCGACTTACTGGGGATTCGAAGTAACGACATCACCCGCGCCCCTAGGGCAGATGATCAAAGATCGCAAATTTGACATGGTGATAGCAACTTCTCGTTCAGGAACGCCGTTCGCCAACATTAAGGATGCAATCTTGAATAGATGGAAAAACGCCTACCAAGTCCTAATAGCGTTCGGCGCACCCACCAAGGGGCTCCACGAGATCGCCAAACTTGAGAACATGGTCCTAGATGAGATTGCCCATTTCGTGGTCAACATGATCCCGTCGCAGGGAACTGAAACCGTCCGAACCGAAGAGGCCCTTTGTGCATCCCTTGCCATTCTAAACACTATGATCAGCGGATAAAACCAAAAAACAAATCTTTAACAATGAGAATACAAGCGGCTATGACATTCGACGTGGTTTTACCCACAGTCTTGATTCTTATAGCCGTAGTAACAATCCTTCTTTCAGAAAGAATGGAAAAACGGGTCAAAACCCTTTTTGAGGAAAAAGAATTCTCCATCAGAGATGCGGTGCTTCTAGTTGTCGCCTTAGGCGGCATGGTTACGGTTCTGGCCTTCGTACCGACACAAGCGATTCTTGTCTTGTTTCTCTGGGTTTTTTCAGTCGCCTTATTTATGATAACCTACTTAATCTCGCAGAAATGGTTTCTCGGCTTCATAGGCCCAGCCATCTTTCTGGCGCTTTACTTCGTATTCAGAAACACATGGATTTGGAACTATTACCTGCTGGACACGTTTGCCTTTATCTTCGTCGTCTTCATCACCGTTTACATCGGCAGTTTTTTCACCTGGAAAATAACCTTTGCCTTTGCGCTCCTCTTAACCATAGTGGACGTCATTCAAGTCCTAGGCACACGTTATACAGTGACGACTAGCGAGAAAGTCCTCGGTTTATCACTTCCCATTTTCATAGTCGTGCGTGCAGTGCCAGCCGTGCAATACTTGCTGGCACTAGGCCTAGGCGATCTATTCCTAACGGGATTACTTAGCATCCAAACGGCAAAGAAATTCGGCAGACGATTCGCAATCGAAAGTTCCGTGTCCATAGCTATAGTCTTCGGAATTGTCGAGGCTTTCACGCTCACGTACTACCCGCAGCAACCACTTCCCGCGACTGTGATGATTTTCGGCGGATGGCTACTCGCCTTGCCAGCTAGCCAAAAAGACCGAATTTTGAGCAACACATACTTGACAGAGACTACTATCTACGGAATCGTGACTGGGATAAGTATCATAGGCACTCTGGAGCAGAGCATTTGGTGGCTTCTTCCCGGAGCCTTATTCTGTGTGCTGACGATAGTCTCTGCGCTCAAGTACGAGCATGGAACGATGAAAATTCAAAAGTAACGTTTATAACTTCTCAACGTATTGAAACTGACGCGAGACGGACAAATAATGGGACATAGAAAACAACATGCCCCAAGACACGGCTCACTTGCATATTTACCCAGAGGACGCGCCGCACGTCCAATAGGCAGAATAAGAAACTGGCCTAAAACAAAATCAGACTCACCCACTCTACTAGGTTTTATGGGCTACAAAGCCGGAATGACGCACGTATTTTACGTAGACGACAAACAAGGCTCACCAAACTTCGGAAAAGAAATCTTCAACTCCGCAACAGTCCTAGACACGCCACCGCTGCTGATGTGCTGCGTTCGTGCCTACACGAAAGACACGTACGGCACTAAGACACTAAGCGAAGCATGGATGGAAGCACCACCAGAAGACCTAGAAAGAAGAGTGACCCTCCCAGAAAAATTCAACACCGAAGAGATGCTAAAGAAAATCGAAGAAA
This sequence comes from Bathyarchaeia archaeon, assembly GCA_035319765.1. Classification (GTDB taxonomy): domain Archaea; phylum Thermoproteota; class Bathyarchaeia; order Bathyarchaeales; family SOJC01; genus DATHCB01. The sequence continues at coordinate 2,709 of DATHCB010000160.1, read as the reverse complement.
ACATCGCCAAAGTTTCAGAATTCCGAATGATGGCAATAACACAACCCCGCCTGGCAAGTGTCTCCAAAAAAAAGCCCGACATGGCAGAAATAAAAATCGGCGGAGGTACAGTGCAGAGCCAATTCGAGTACGCGAAAAAAATGCTCGGCAAAACAGTATCCGCAATTGAAATTTTTAAAGAGGGACAATACGTAGACACAATCGCCGTAAGCAAAGGAAAGGGCTTCCAAGGACCCGTAAAACGTTTAGGTGTCGCCATACTGCCGCACAAAGCGCGAAAACTCATGCGAGGAGTCGCATCCATAGGACCGTGGAACCCGTCGACCGTCTTATACACGGTCGCACGTGCGGGACAAATGGGATACCACCAAAGAACAGAATACAACAAACGCATCCTAAAAATTGGCGCAGATGGAACAGAGGTCTCTCCAAACGGCGGATTCGTTCGCTACGGACAAATCAAGGGACCTTACATTCTCATTAGCGGAAGCGTAGCAGGCGCGAGCAAACGCCTAATCAGACTCCGACAGCCTATGCGAGCACCGAAGAAAGTGCCAACGGAACCTCCGAAAATCGCTCAAGTGTCCCTAGAGTCGCCCCAAGGTGCATGAGCTAGGAGAGGAACACATTGGGAAAATTGACGACGAAAATCTTCGACTTAAAGGGCGCATCGATTGGTAAAGCGAAAGTACCAAGAATATTCTCGACCCCGTTAAGGCCCGACGTTATAAAACGCGCGGTCGTCGCACTTCAAACGCATAGGATTCAGCCCCAGGGACGAGACCCGATGGCCGGAAAGAGAACCACCGCCGAATCTCAAGGCGTTGGCCTGGGTATAGCGAGAGTCCCAAGACAAGCAGAAGGAAACAGGGCAAGATTTGCTCCAGGCACCGTAAGTGGAAGAGCGGCCTTTCCCCCAAGGGTTGAGAAGAAGATTAGGAAGAAGATTCCAAAAAAGGAAATGAAACTAGCCTTACGCTCCGCGATTGCCGCAACCGCTTCAAAAGAGGTCGTGGCAAACCGTGGACACGCAGTTGAAGATGTCCCCGACTTTCCACTGGTAGTCACCGATGATATTCAAAAACTTAAAAAAACGAAAGAAGTAGAAGAAACGCTCACAGCGTTGGGCGTGCTGTCCGACATATACCGCGTAAAAGAAAGCAGAAAAGTCAGAGCCGGTAAGGGCAAGGCTCGCGGCAGAAAAATGAAACAAGCAGTCGGACCATTGCTCGTAATAGATAAGAATGATGGGATCGCAGAGGCTGCGCGCAACCTGCCAGGAGTAGAAGTAATCACGATAAATGACTTGAACGTTGAGTCGCTTGCGCCCGGAACCCACCCTGGTCGGTTAACTATTTGGACAAACTCGGCGTTCGAAAGCCTTTCACCAGAATCGGGAGGCAAACCATAACATGGATCCTTACGAAGTTATCCTTTATCCGCTTATGACCGAGGTTGCGAGCCGCATCCTTGAATCGGAGAACAAACTGGTCTTTGCCGTCAACACAAGAGCCACAAAAATCGACGTTAAAGACGCCGTAGAACGACTGTACGAAGTCAGAGTCGAAAAAGTCAACCTTGTATTGACCCATAAGGGCATCAAGAAAGCATTCGTGCGGCTACACCCAGACCACAAAGCTTCAGACGTAGCTATCAAACTAGGAATACTGTAGGAGAACAGGTACCATGGGAAAACGAATCAGAGTCCAGAGACGCGGCCGCGGCGGATTCCCTTACAGAGCAGCTACTCACAAGAGACTTGCACCCGTGAAATACCCTAACATGAACAGACAAGAACTAGAAAGCGTACTCCAAGGCTCAATAGTAGAGCTTGCCCATGAACCAGGCAGAGGCGCACCACTTGGAGTCCTAAAGCTGGAAACAGGCAAGGCATGGTACACAGTTGTGCCCGAAGGCGTGTATGAAGGACAACAAATCAAGATCGGAGGCGCAGCTCCGATAGATATTGGCAACGTTTTACCCATCGGCAAGATTCCAGAAGGCACTCTTATATGCAACATAGAACTCTCACCCGACGATGGAGGAAAGCTTGCCCGCTCATCAGGCGCTTACGCAACGATAGTCGGTCACACGCCAGAAGGAACGATAATCAGACTTCCTTCAGGCAAGACACACTACATTAACGATTTATGCCGAGCCATGATAGGGGTCATCGCTGGCGCAGGCAGAGTTGACAAACCGTGGCTAAAGGCAGGAAGCAAACTACACTTGATGCAGGCGAAAGGACACACCTACCGAAGAACACGTGGCATAGCAATGATTCCGGCGGTCCATCCTTTCGGAAGCAGCAAGCGTGGCGGACAAAAACAGAAAACAGTCTCCCGCAACGCACCCCCAGGACAGAAGGTTGGCTTAATCGCCGCAAGAAGAACCGGACGAGGACGAAAAAAGATAAAGGTTTAAGAGAACCAAAATGGACATCCAAGAAAACAGGGGAAACAAATGCCGAAAGAATTTCATTATAGGGGTCTGACCCTCGACCAACTCGAATCGATATCTATGGATGAGTTTATACACTTGCTTCCATCGCGGCAACGTCGAAGCTTGCGGCGTGGACTTTCCACTGAGCAACGGAAACTGCTAGAAAACATAAGACTCGTCAAAGAATCGATGCGACAAGGAAAGCCTATGACAGTAAAAACCCACGCGCGAGACATGATCATTCTTCCAGAAATGGTAGGCGCTACT
>DATHCB010000159.1:0-4599 GCA_035319765.1 Bathyarchaeia archaeon | reverse complement strand
TATTCCTCCGCTTTGCGGCCTGTTTCGGGCAGTTTCTCATTATGCACGATACTCAGTTCTCGTATCGCCAACTTCCTTTAAGAATCTATGAATTAACCAGATACAGTTTTCGAAGAGAAAAAAGCGGTGAACTGGCCGGTTTCCGTCGATTAAGGGCGTTCACGATGCCTGATTGTCACGCTTTCTGCGCAGACTTGGAGCAGGCGAAGAAAGAGTTCCTCACGCGTTTTAAGTTGTGCATGAGAGTTTTGGAAGGAATAGGCTTCGGGAAAGATGACTACGAGCTCGGAGTACGATTTACCAGGGATTTCTATGCGAAGAACAAGAGATTCCTCAACTCGTTCGTGAAACTCCACAACAGGCCGGTGCTCGTCGAAATGTGGGAGAAACAGTTCTTCTACTTCATCCTGAAATGGGAACCAAATTTCATCGACAACCAGGATAAAGCCTCAGCGCTCTCTACAGACCAGCTTGATGTGGAAAATGCAAAAAGGTACGAAATAACATTCATCGACGAGAAAGGAGAAAAACGATACCCGCTCATTCTTCATTGCTCTCCTAGCGGCGCGATTGAAAGAGTTGTCTACGCCTTGCTGGAGAGGGCGTATCGAGACCAGCAAAGGGGGAAGCCACCGATGCTGCCACTTTGGCTTGCTCCGACCCAGGTTAGGGTGATACCCATCTCAGACAAGTTTCTGAAAGAGGCGGAAAGAATAACTGAAGAAATCTATGGAAACGACGTACGCGTTGATATTGATGACCGCTCGTTGACTATGCAGAAAAAGGTTCTGGAAGCAGAAACCGAGTGGGTCAGCTATATAATCGTTGTGGGGCAGAAGGAAGTGGATTCAGGGATCTTGGCCGTGAGGGACAGAAAACTCGGAAAGATCAAACCTATGAAGCTAGAGGCGCTGATAGACGAGATAAAAAACGAAACTCGCGGCAAGCCATTTAGGCCCTCGTCATTGCCGAGATCATTGTCTAGTAGACCGCAATTCCGTGGTTAACACACGTCACTAAACATCCCAAAGCCTATATCAAAGAATAATGCTATTCTAGCTTCTCTTAATTGAGGGCAAGACCTTGGAGAAGCAAGAGCTGCAAATTTACATTGACGGCAAGTTTTACCCTAAATCGGAAGCGAAGATCTCCGTCTATGACCATGGTCTTCTTTACGGCGATGGCGTGTTTGAAGGAATACGTGCTTACGAAGGAACCGTGTTCAGGCTCCAGGAGCACATTGACCGACTCTACGAGTCTGCACATGCCATAATGCTAGATATAGGCATGCCAAAGAAGGACATGATTAGTGCAGTAATAGGAACCTTGAAAAAGAACAACCTTCGAGACAGTTACATACGCTTAGTGGTTACTCGTGGAAAAGGCGACCTTGGGCTAAATCCTCAAAAATGCGCGAAGCCAACGATTATCGTAATAACGGATGCCATAAGGCTGCACGATGACGACAGGAAAGAGAAGGGCATAACCGCCATGATTACTTGGATGAGAAGAGATGCCATAGATGCTACGAGCCATGAGATAAAATCACTTAACTATATGAATAGCATCCTAGCAAAAATAGAGGCTAACAACGCAAACGTTGACGAAGCAATATCGCTAGAAAGAACTGGCTACGTCTGCGAGGGAGTGGCAGAAAACATATTCATCGTAAAAGATTGTGCTTTATTCACCCCACACAGCTCAACGGGCGCGCTGCCAGGCATAACGGCAAAAGTCGTCTTACAACTTGCCCGAAAATTAGGCTACGACGCAAGGGAGAGAAACATCTCAGCTTTCGAACTCTTCACGGCGGACGAAGTTTTCTTCACAGGCACGGCAGCAGAGATCATCCCAGTGCGAGAGATAAACAAAAGAAAAATAGGCACTGGAAAACCCGGCCCAGTCACTAAGCGCTTAATGGAAGAATTCCAAAAAGTGGTGCAAGATCCCAAAGAAGGCATACCGATAAAGTAGCCAGTTTTTTGCTCTTCACTTCTTCATATGCTTTTCGAGAAGATTACAAGCCGCTTCCAAAGTTTCCATGGATGCACAGAAGACTGCTCTGATGTGCCTACTGCCGTATGTTTCGCCAAAGCCTGAGCCAGGCACGAGAAGAACTCCCGTATTGTTCAAGACGTCAAGGACGAATTCCATATCGTTTTTCCATCGAGAGCCTATGCCTTCAATTTTCGGGAAAACGTAGAAAGCTCCCTGGGGTTTTGTGCAGCGGATCCCGTCAATTTCGCAAAAGCGTTGCAGAATGTAATCACGTCTCTCCCTCAGTTGACTCACCAGTTCCTTGATATGGTCTTGTGGACCCCTTAATGCGGCGGCGCCTGCTTTCTGGACAGGTGTGTTGGCTGACAGTCTTATGCGGGTTTCTTTTTCAACGCACCGTTTGAGCTCCTTAAGTTGTCCATTTGGATCGTGGAAATAGATGTAGCCTAGCCGCCACCCAGTCATTAAATATGCCTTCGAAAAGCCGTTCAACCCAACGATTGGATAGTCCTTAGCGATGAAAGAGGTGCTCAGGAATTTCTTTTCGTAGACTATCCTGTCGTAGATCTCATCTGAGAGTACCAAAAGTCCGTGTTCCGCAGCCACGTTTACTATTTCCTTCACGGTTTTTTCATCATAGAAGGCGCCAGTGGGATTATTTGGGTTGATTATGACGATTGCTCGAGTCGATCTGGAAATCTTTTTTCTGATATCATCAACGTCAGGTTGCCACCCCTCAGCTTCAATAGTACCGTACGGAACGGGTTTCCCTTCGAAAAACTGAACATAAGACATGTACGGAGGGTACGTGGGACCTGGAATCAGAACCTCATCACCTTTCTCAACTATCGCCGCCGTGAGCATTTGGATGGCTTCAGAGAGACCCTGCGTGACAACTATGTCTTCTGGGCTAATGTCTACGTTATTTACTTTCTTCTCTTTCTCCGATATGGCTTCTTTAAGGTCACGCTCTCCTTCGGATGCAGCATACCAGTTATTCCCGGCATTTACCGCGTCAAACAACGCTTGCTTAATGTACTTGGGCGTGTCAAAATCATACTTAACAGGGTGGCCTATATTGAGGTAATAAATCTTTTTACCTTGGTTCTCAAGGTTTTTTGCAAATCCGATAACGTCGCGGATGGCATATTCAATATTTTTTGTTCGATTGGATGGTTTAAAGGGTTGCATATTCTTTTGCGTCCTATATTATGAGTTTTTCCGGTTCTACGTTACGATGCTTGAGTCCCAAGTCACTGATTTTGAATTCTTTCTCACCGTACAAAAGGGCATATTCTTCTCCGGCGTATAAGGCGGCAGCGATCCTTCCAACAGAGTCTCCTTTCATATTTCCGCTTCCGCTGCAGCTCCCAACAACTATCACGTCGCCTTCTTCAAAAATCACCGGTTGCCCATCTAGAGTGTTCAGCGCGTATTGCCCCGCCCAAGCACTGGTTGGCTGGCAACCGGCGAATTGCGGAAAATATTTCGTGGCAACTTGATAAAGGCCATATTGATAGTAGTTTTCCTCGGGCTGCGGGTCATCTTCGAGTTTGAAGGCGCGTGGGAAGTCGTCGCCGTAGCTGAACCAGAAGGAGCCCTCCTCTAATGCTGGCTTTATGTAAACCCTGGGATTGGGCAGTATAGTAAATGGCATGCAGTCCTCTTTTCCAAAACCCCTGGCATAAAAGAGTTGTCTTTGCTGGTCAGTGCTTGCTTTCACAGTGAACAGTTGTCGTTTTATCGGTTTTGAAGGCGTGTCTATTCCTATATTGTCGAGTAGAGCTGGTGCCCATGCTCCGGCTGCAATGATGGTTTTCTTGGTCTTGATCACGCCTTTATTTGTTTTCACTCCAATAGCACGTGGGTGTTGCCAGAAGTAAGGTTCGCCGGGTATTCCAAGGGATGTTTCAGGCTCGACTATTACATTCTCCACACGAGTGTTGTACTGCGTAACGCCGCCCATTTTCTTAAATTCAGCCTCGTAAAACTTTACGAGTTCATCTATGTCTATGGAGCCTGCTTTCGGCACGAATACGCCCATGTTCACGTCTGCAAGGCCCATCATTTGCGCTTCTTCGTCGCTAGTTACTCGAGTGTTCATTTTGAGTTTTTCTGCTAATTCTTTCTCATCGTAAGATCTGTATTCCAGACCGCGTTTTGCCAGACTTTGCAGCACCGGTGATATGCCCTCGTAATCCCGCTCGGAAAACAACCACAAGTAGCCTATCCATTTAAGCTTCAAATCAACCTTGAGCTTCTCATAGACATAGCGATAAAATTCCACGGAGGTGTCTACAAGAGTCAGATTAGTACGGGAATAAAAGAAACATCTGAACATCGCGGCACTTTTTGCAGTGTTTCCCTGACCAGCAGCGCTCAACCGGTCAACGACCAAGACGTTATCTTGAGGTCTCAGTTTTTTAATATGATATGCCGTCGAAAGCCCAAATATGCCAGCACCTACTATTACGGCGTCATACGTGCTCATTGATTTTCCGCCAGCTCCGAAGAAGTACTCATTCATAGAAAAAGAAAGTTATAACTGTAACTGTTTGGGCAATTTAGGTGATGCGGGTCGTTTGGAAGCGAGACTTATGG
>DATHCB010000158.1:0-5282 GCA_035319765.1 Bathyarchaeia archaeon | reverse complement strand
CATTCTCTCCAGTGAGACTATTATTCCATTCTCGGTCGGAATTGAACCTCCCACAAGTCCGGTTCCGCCTCCTCTTATGAAAACAGAGAGCATGTTAACGTCTGCGTATCTCATTAGCTTCGACAATTCGTCAGTATTTGCTGGTTTCACGAGCACAATATCAGACGCAGGCTCAGGCCTCACAGTTTCCGCAGTCTCGTCTTGAAGATAGTCTTGAATCAGACTTCTGTCCGTCAGAACGTAAGACCCTCCGACGATCTCGTTAAGGACTTGCAGAATTTTAGTGTCCATGGAGTTACACTTCCTTCGGAAGTTCCTGAAATATGGATTGCAGCATTGCGCCTTATTAGAACTCTGCGGGCGCTACTTCGTAATTTCTCGAACCTTCGAAAGTTGACGCTGTGCTCTATTCTCCAAAAGCCTTCTCTATCTCCCTAATCTCCTCTACGCTGGGCATCTGAGGAAAATTAAAGATTGAACCGCCAGGTTTCTCATTATAGTATGGACGGTTGCAGTCTGGACAGCCAGAAGTTAGGAAAGGTTTGCCACTTTCGACTATCTCGCTGAGCTTCTTTCTTGAAACTCCAAAGTCAACGATTCGCCAATGATCGTCAAAACGCAAGTTCTCATACCGCACTTTACCGAGAGTAATAAGATAACGTGCCAATTGAACCCGTCTATAAAGGCTGAGAGACGGGGGCAAAGAGTGCTCTAAAGCGGTTCCAGAGATAGGTGTTAGCGCGAACAAGGCGGGATAGATTCCCATGTCCACGCAGAACTGAAACATTTTCGCGAGGTCTTCTTCAGTTTCCCCCAGCCCGATGATAAGATGAGTACTAACCATCTTCTTGCCGAAGATTTTGACCGCATCTTCAAGAAGCTTTAACTGCCTTTGCCAAACGTAAGGACCTCCGGCTTTCTTTCCTTTGATCTTATCAAAGATTTCCTCTGTAGCCGCGTCTAACGGAATGCCGATTCTTTCAACGCCGGCTTTAGCTAGCTTTTTCATCGTATCGATATTTATGGGTTGGCAAGATATGGAAATCGGTATGGCGCACCTTGAGTGAATACTCGATATCAATCTCAGTACATCATGAAAAACGGATGGGTAATTCAATGCCTGAATGCACACTCGCTTAACCTTGTTCTCACTAACTACGCTCACTATTCTGTCAACAACTTGCATCGTCGGAAAAGGGGGCCAAGTGACTCTTGAAAGCATGTCTGCGCGGCTCTTGCTGCTCTTTGCTTGTGGACAGAATCCACAGTTTGCGGTGCACTTTCCCTCTCGATAGGTTAGCAAATAAGCCGTAGTTGGCAACGCATCGAGTCTTCCTTCAACGAGGCCTAAGACAATGGCAGATCCAACCGAAACTCGAATCAACTCTGGATTACAGGCATCAACAGTTGTCGTGCAGAACCCTTCTCGCATAGAAGCTTGGATCTAAAAAAGCATAACAGTATGGCTGATATATACACTTGTGCTCTGTACGTATGGAAATGGCGGGAGGATTTGCTATTCAGAACGAGAATCTGCTGAACGCGGACGAAAAGAGCTTCAATCGAGTCCTGGAGATGGCACGCAAGATTAGCATAGAGAATTTCGGCAAGAAAATTCGGTTCTATGCCCCAAGTTTTATCTATTATAAGACCGAGCATTACTGTTCATCAGCGTCTTCTTTTCCATCTATCTCCATAACAGGTTCCTCTTGCGCCTTAAAATGCAAACATTGCAACGGCACTGTGTTGAACACGATGTATCCGGCGACAACTCCGAAACGCCTGATCGCGTTGTGTAGAGAATTGAAAGAAAAAGGCGCTATTGGATGCCTCATCAGCGGTGGCTGTCTACCAGACGGCTCCGTGCCGCTCAATAAATTCGCCAATGCCATCGCACAAATAAAAAAAGAGCTGAACTTGATTATAGTAGTGCATACCGGGATAATAGACAGAGAATCCGCAGAAAGCCTAAAAAAAGCGGAAGTGGACGCCGCGCTAATTGACGTGATCGGCGATGACGATACGGTACACGAGATCTATCGACTCAACGCCAAAGTCGCTGATTATGAGCAATCGTTGACAAACCTAAGCTCAGTAGGCATGCATATTGTTCCGCACGTTCTTGTAGGACTGCACCATGGCAAATTGAAGGGAGAGTTACAAGCGTTAGAAATGATTCGAAAACACGAACCATCTGCCTTGATTATAATTTCTTTTATGCCGATTCATGGCACAGAAATGGAGAAAGTCTCTCCAACGAGGCCGATGGACGTAGGCAAGGTAATTTTGACTGCAAGGTTAATGATGCCAAGGACGCCGCTCGTTCTCGGTTGCATGACGGCAAAAAATAGGCATAAGGCCGATATTGAAGAGCTTGCGTTAAGAGCAGGTGTGAATGCTATGGCATTTCCTTCGGATGCAACGATAAAGCTCGCGGTGCTAATGGGGTATCAAGTAAGTTTCTCTTCGACTTGCTGTTCGCAAGTCTATGCCGACATTATGCACGGTTTCTAGACTCTTGTTTCTCAATTAGTATTTCTTGTTCATAAATGAATTATAATTTGCGAGCACATGCTCACGTGTAGGCTAATTGGAGGTTGGCGACTATCCCAGAGTCTGTTTCAGAATACAAAATAACTAGTGATGTGCAACAGAAATTCCCCATCAAACGAGCCTCAACAGGCGTCGAAGGGCTAGATGGACTAGTTGAAGGAGGCTTCTTGAAAGGGGACGTAGTCCTGCTTGCAGGGAACACCGGAAGCGGAAAAACCATTTTCTCAGTGGAATTCATATGCCATGGTGCAATGCAGTGTCACGAAAAAGGCGTCTATGCGACTTTTGAAGAGGATGAAAAGACGTTAAAACGGAACATGGCAAAGTTCGGCTTTGATTTGGACCAGCTGGATCAAGATGGGTTAATCAAGGTCATTGGTCTAGAAGCCATGAAAGGTGCAGGTTTGAATGCAAACATCGAATTCATGTTGAACGCGGTCAGAAATCTGAATGCTGAACGCCTCGTCGTGGATTCGTTAACAGCGTTCTTCAACGCCAACCAAGAAAAGTTCGAGTATAGAACATTAATGCACATCTTCTATAAAGTCTTGAAAACCCTCAACTGCACGACCATTATGACTTGCAGCGTCCCAACAGGCTCCGAAACGCTGGGACTAGGCGTCGAAGAGTTCATATCCGACGCCGTCCTATCGCTCGAGAATGTCGTTCGCGAGACGGAACTGAAGACAAGATTTCTCATTCGAAAGATGCGCGGTACAAATCACAGCCGCAGGTATCACGAAGTCATAATCAGTGAAAATGGGTTAAAAATCGTTCCCTTCTCGATGGTCTAGCACCTCACAATAGTGATCGAATGATCGACTTTGTTCTTTACACTGCTTTTCTTTGTATCATCGGTGCTTTGATAATTTTCTTCTTACGACAGAAGGGCTCCTATTTTAAACCAGTGCAAATCCTCCTCATCTTAGCGTTTGCTTCCTTCGCGACGGCCGTTCTTTCCGATTTTGTGCAGGATCAAATAATTCAGCAAGAATGGTCAGTTTACTATACTGCCGCTATAGGTCTCACCGGAGTTATAGTGACGACCATGGCAGTGGAACATGTATCATTCGTGTTATATCAACGATTCCACCGTGCCGCTGCAGACAGGAAACAGATTACGATGAAAGCGACCTCCGTTCTGTTCAAGTCCTTCGCCATTACCATCCTGGTCGTCTCATGGTTGGAGGCACCGTGGTCAACAACATCAGTCCCGACGTTATGGGGTGGGGCAATATATGGCCCATCTTATAATGGATGGTTCATGTATTTGCTCGGCAGTTTTCTCGTTTTTTTCATACTGTATCCTTGCGCGACGATAATGCTCTCCAGCCTCAGTAACAAAGAAAAAACCGTGTCCAAGGCCCTTGCATGGCTCGGTGCAGGTTGGGCTGCAACAGGTTTTTCACTCATATTCTTCAACGCCTACGTGCTCAGTTTGGGATATGAAATGATTGAAATCGGATACGTGTTTGACATGCTCTTCTTTGCCATAATCGCATACTATTTCAAAAAAGCCACCATCCTCGAGAAATTTTTTGAAACTCCACAACCAGTCCTTCAAGTGACTGGTGGAGAACACCTCGTTGTGTTCTACACTTCGAGTATCGACAAGATGAAGATGTTCGCCAACTACATCTCCGAAGGCCTACGAAAGAGCGAACGCGTTGTCTACACGTTTCCGGACGAAGAAAAAACTGCCGCCCGGTTAGAGCTCAAAGGACTCGGCATGGACGTGGAGAAACATGAAAAGGCGGGTTCTCTTGTATTGATGAGGCTTTCTGAAGCTTATCCGTCAAACGGACACTTCGACAAAGAAAAGTCGATTGATTTCTGGAAGAGATTCAAAGAGGAATCAAAAAAGAAAGGTTTCAAGAGCGAACGCGATCTGTTCGACTTGGGCGACCTAACCTTTCTCAGCGGAGAAGAGGAAGTGTACCTGGAATATCTGAGAGAAGCAGACACTCAGATAATGGACTCCTACTTAACCGAGTTAAGAGCGATTAACGTGGAGAAGCTTGACAAAAAAATCATCGAACAGTTCAAGTTCCTTAACACAAAATCTATGGAACTGCTAGAACACTTGGATCGATTTTCTAAACAGTTGAGGCTAAATCACGAAGGTCTCATTGGTAGAAACATTCTGCTAGAAGTAAGTCCCGAGTCTCGATATGAGAATGCTATCCAGGATTTCGCCTTGGAAGCAGCCGCAAACATCGAAACAATAACCGTTTTTACAACTAGGGACAGCGCTGTTTATTCTACTCTGAGGAGAAGAGAAAACGCGAGATTCTTCATTTTGACTCAACTGGCATCCACGCCTCAGCCAAATAATACACAGGATGACATCTTCTTGCCCGCAAGGAATACATCGTTACTCCTTGACGCACTGGACAAGACGTTGAGAGTAAACGCCTTTAGCCATCGAAACATAATCTTTGACAACTTATCCAATTTAGTGCTTTCCGTCGGCTTTGAAAAGGCCTACAGCTTCGTCCAATATGCTTTGGAGTTGTTATCTTCGAAGAAGACTACAGCCTTGTTCCTATTCAACCCGTCTGCACATGATTCGCAAGTGGCTTCTGGCTTAAGGAGCCTATTTAATGATCAAATACGCTACGACGAAAATAGGTTAGAAATCGTGAAACTCTATGAGCCGAAGAACGTGAAAATGGATTTAGGATTAATGGGAGAGATTCAGAATGAGAGAAAAAAATGAATTTGATGAG
>DATHCB010000157.1:0-21507 GCA_035319765.1 Bathyarchaeia archaeon | reverse complement strand
ACGCCCTCCGCGTTCATGTAAGTCGTATAGACTCTGTCACCAACTGAGTACGGAAGTCGATTAGGCGGACTGTCTTTCAAATCTGGTATTCTTGTAACGATTATGCCTCCCTGCATAATTGCGCTGTTAGGAATGACCATCACGCCGCCGATGTCGTTTCTTATTCTCGTTACCATTGCCGTTATCTCTTCCACTCGACCTGGAATGTTGTTAACTACGACGGTATCGCCAACTCTGTATGGATTAGTCATGAGCACTAGGGTTCCGGATAGGATGCTGCCGACGAATGTGGATATCACGAGACCTATAACTATTGAAACTATTCCGCCACTAATCAGCAGGGCTTCCGGAGAGACCTGAAAGATATGGAGAAAGGCAAAAATCATTACGATCCCTACTATGAGCATCATAAAAAATTGAAAGACCGTTGCAGGGTGTGGGCCAACGTGTCTTGCTATGACAGATTTCGACCGCGATATAAAGAGGATGATTATTGAACCAAAAACAAGAACAATCAAAATCCTAAACGTCTGAGCCACAAGCGTCGACAACTGTACTTGGGCATTGACGAATTCAAACACGAGAACACAGCCTAAACTTGCAATCACGAGCAGAATCAGAATAACCACAAATCTCTTTAATGAACTCACAACCCCAAACAAACGCTACCCACCAAAGCGTAAGCTAACTGAAAGTCCCGTTAATAGTCTTTCTGTGCCATCGAAACAACCGAAGAAGTCATCATTTCGTGGAGCATTTTTGACCAACTGGAATTCGGTGTTAATTAGTTAACATAATCTGAAATGCAAACGGTCATTACAGCTATATATCGCTCACGCATATCAACAAACGGTAAGAGAAAGCATGTTTGTTCACACAAGTATTCGCACCAGCAACATGGACAGATCAATCGATTTCTACACTCGACTGATGCGACTCAAACTGCTAAGTCGACGAAAGATTCAGCAAAACAACGCCGAGATCGCGTTCTTGGGAAACCCTCATGGTAAGGGAGCAACGCTTGAATTAACATGGTACCAGAAGCAGAAGAAGTTTATCCAAGCTGAATACGAAGACCGACTTTTCGATCACCTAGCCTTTGAAGTTGGCGACATGGAAAAGGCCATCACCCTGATGAAAAGGGAGAAAATTACCATAACCGACGAACCTTTTAGGCTCGGCCCAAATGGACCGTTGATAGCCTTCATCGAAGATCCTGACGGAACGCTCATCGAATTGATCGAAAGAAAGTAAAGACGCAGAAAAGAAAGCATCGCTTCGCGGCTTACGGCTTTATGCGACCAATCTATTCGCACATCGGCGAAGAGGGAGTTCCTGAGAGTAAGAATAATGCCCATGGATCCTAGAGAACGAGTATTCACTACGATGATGAGGATTCTCAGAGGTCTATCTGTGGATAGGCTACTGCAAATTCTATCGTCCACCAAGCCTTTCATAGAGTACTTCAAAGGGTTCGAGAAAGTGGGAGCTGTCAAACAGATTTTTGGAGAAAGAACGGAATCAGTACTTCAGAGTCTAAGAGTTGAATTGACGCCGTTGGGTGGTTACATGAGAGTGAGCGGCGTTGATGGCCACTTGATAGTCAGTTCGCGTTACCTTAACAATGGAGACAAGATCGACATCTATCTCGATGTAATACACGAATTAGTCCACGTCAGTCAGTTCATGAATGGAAAGGAGCTCTTCGACGTTCACTACGGCTACACAGAAAGACCTACTGAAGTTGAGGCCTATCGCCACGCAGTTGAGGAAGCCAAGCGACTGGGGCTGAGCGATCAAAGAATCTGTCAGTACCTCAAGACCGAATGGATGAGCGTCAATGACCTCAGAAGACTAGCGAAGATCCTGAATGTGGATTGCGGGCAAACAGCCTAGTACGAGGACTCTTCGTGCGAAATATAGAGAACTGCTGCAATTGATTTAAATTTCGATATCGGCTTTATGTTATTGTAGTGTCTTGAAATGGCTGCCTTCGTTTTCAATATACCAGTCGGAGAAAATAGGAAGTTACGACACGTCATTAATGAGGTCAAGAGAGATGCGAAGTTGCAGGCGTTGTGGAGATGCGCGAACATCATGGCGATCAATCGCATGGGTTACACTGATCATGGTCCCACGCATGTCAAGATCGTAGCAAACTCCGCACTGAAGATGCTCAGGATACTTATCGAGAAAAAAGTGGCACCAAGCATAGTCAAGGATTACAGCATGAAAAATGAAGATGCCGAAGTGGTTGTCGTTCTCGGGTCAATTTTTCACGACCTAGGCATGACCGTGATAAGAGACGGTCACGAGGTGTTTGGCGCATTGTTAGCCTCGGAATTTATCGAAAAATACTTGCAAGGAATATACTCGGAAGAAGAACGAATGACAATTCTCTCCGAAGTGCTTCACGAAATAGTTTCGCATGAAGAGCCACGCAAGCCTCTGACTTTGGAGGCGGGAATAGTCCGAGTCGCAGATGCGCTGGACATGGAGAAAGGAAGGGCACGGATACCTTTCGAAGCCGGGAAAGTGGACATCCACTCCGTATCTGCGCTTTCAATCGAGAAAGTGAGCATCCAAGAGGGCGACGTGAAACCCGTTACTGTGAGAATCACGATGTCCAACCCAGCTGGCATTTTTCAGATCGATCAATTGCTTAAGCCCAGGATCGAGGATTCTGGACTCAGGAACTACATTCACGTCGTCGCCGAAATAACCGGAGAAAAAGAGACCAGAATCCTGGACAAATTTGAAATCTAATTAGGTCCCAAAGGGAACCATATTGTTGCCATGCCATATGGAACTGACTCTTGATATCTCTTGAGGCGGGTAGTTTCAAACGAGGGTACCACGGTGGCTTCCCTGTTCGTAATCATAGGCGCTTAGCGCTTGTCCGTCAACTCTTCCGGCATTTTCGTGCTTCGAAAGTAGTACCAAAACAGCGTGATAGAGACTATGTACAAGATACTTGCCAAATAGAATGGTGTTGCCAGAAACCCGATCCCCATAAGCCACGCGCCAATAGAAGTGCTCAAAGCATTAGGCAATCTCCAGAGAGCGGCGCTTATTCCTGAAGCTGCACCACGCTCATCCTCCGGGACTAGCCCCATTATCATCGATTGCTGCAAAGGACTCGCCATGTTCATTAGGAAAGCCCTTACAGTGTAGACGAAGCTGGCTGATATGAACTCCGGCGACAATGGTGTGGCGAACATGAATATGGTGGATATTCCCTGCGTCAGAACAATGGCTCTTACCAAGCCGATTTTTCTGGCAAGGGGAGGAGCAAAGAGTGTTGCGAAGCCGATTACTATATTCGATATGCCTAGGATGGGAACGCTTATCGCATCAGAGATTCCGTACTGAAGGCCGAACCACATGCTCATCAGGGGGACGACCATACCTGCTCCAAAGGCAATAATTGCACCAGTGAAGACGTATTTTATGAGAACATCTTTCGATTTGCTCGGAAGCAACTCTCTGATGCTGGCTCCGGCTTTTTTTAATCCCTTTGATTCGCTGATTCTGACGATCAACAGCGTCGAGGCTCCGCTGAGGGCAGCCAATATTACGTAGAGCAGAACATGACTTTCCTTAACGGTGAAGCCGAAGATTCCGAAAACTAACGAGACCGGCACCATGAAACTGCCAATGCCGAAGGCTATGCTTTGCACAAACCCTGCCATTGAAAACACACTCGTTCTTCTTACATCGCCTGCTTTCTCTGCAAGTAAGGCGCTAGCCGAAGCTGAAAAGGCTCCTTCCGATACGCCCTCGAAAAAGGCAGCGGCTACTAATATTGCCGGATTCGTCGTTAAAGCAAAGATAGCTATTATGGAGCTTGCTATCACGTTGCCAAGTATCAATAATTTCTTTCTTCCATATCTGTCAGCTGCAATGCCTAAAGGAATGCTAAAAATAAACGTGGAAATGCCCATGATACTAATTACGATGCCCACTAACGCCGCGGGAATGCCTTGAACGCTTTCTAGAAAGTAAGATATGTCGAAGTAGAACATTCCAAGCGCGAGATAGATAAGCGTAGGCGCGTAAATCAGGTACTTTGCCTCTCGTGGCATGTCTTTGTATTCGTCGAACAATTCTTCTGCTCCGTAAACGGAAATCGATCAGTTTCCAGTATATAACCAGTTATTTCTAACGATCATTGCTTGTGCAAGTCTTGTGTTGTAAATCATTTCTGTCGCAAAATGTCTCGCACATCTTCTGAGTTGCCGAAACCAAAGCTGAGGATGGGTCTTAAGCCGTGCTGTATCGGGCTAGATTTTTATAGGATATCGTGAATACGTGACAGCAAAGGCGGAATCTTCGTTGGTTAAGGATGAGATGGTTTGGGATCTGTCGCAGCTCGTTGAAAGCGTGGAGCTAGTCTTTATCCAAAAGCAACTGGACGATATGGTGATTGAAGCCGAAAAACTACGTGCCAAGTATCACGGTACGGTGTCGGATCTTGGAGTCAAGGAAATTCTGGGTCTTCTGGAGTCGAGAGACGGGCTCACACTGAAGTTCGAGGGTCCCGTGCGCTATGGGCAGCTCAGCTACATGGCCAACTCAACGGACAACACTGCAAAGCAGCTCAATGATGCCGTGCGACGAGCCAATGTGAAACTTAGTCAAGCGCTAGCCTTCATAGACATCGAGCTAGGCAGACTTCTTGCTTCGAAACCGTCGATAGTCAAGGACCGCAGTCTCGCGGAGTATAGACATTACATGGAGCGCATACTTCGTAAAGCCCCCCACCTGCTATCCGAATCCGAAGAGCGACTCATAATCGCAAAAGACAGGAACGGTGTCAGCGCATGGGAACTGCTGCAAAACGACTGGCTATCTACGCGGACCTTTACAATGGAGGTAAGGGGAAAGAAAAAGACAATGCCCTACGGTGAAATACTAGGACTCTATCAGAGCCCGAACCGTGATCTTCGTAAGCAAGCTAGGCGAACTGTCTTTGAAAACCTCGGCAAAGACGACATCGTCTGGGCAAGCGCCATTCGCGCCGTCTGCGAGGACCACATTGAAATGTGCAAACTAAGGAAGTGGCAGACGGCGATGACTCAAAGCTTGATTGACAATGACGTGGACGAACAAGCAATCGAGAGCCTGATGAAAACTATACTGAACAACACTAAACTCTACCAAAGGTACCTTAAGATCAAGGCCCAACTCATGGGCTTGCCGAAGCTCGCAGATTATGACTTGCTAGCACCATTACCGAAATCTCCTGAGAAAACCTACGCATGGAAGGATGCACGCAGAGAAGTAAACGAGGCATACAGAGAGTTCGACGAACAATTCGGCAACTGGATAAATGACATGTACGAAAAACGCCGCTTGGACGGTGAAGTGCGTAAAGGCAAAGCCTCAGGAGCGTGGTGCTTCCCTTGGATGGCCGGCAAGGCCGCTTTTGTACTCCAAAGTTATAATGGAAGAATGACGGACCTTTACACTCAGGCTCACGAACTGGGTCATGCGATTCACGGCTACCTTGCCTCAAGGGCGCAGAAGCCGAGCAACTGCGAGGTTGGCAGTTGTATAGCTGAAACAGGGAGCCTATATGGCGAACTCCTCTTAACTGAACACTTGCTCAAGATAGCCAAGACGAATGAGGAAAAGCAAGCTATACTTGTGATCGTTCTCGATGAGTTCAGTAATGCTGCCTTCCAGGTTTCTGCGCGTGTGCTTTTCGAGCAATCGCTATACGACGCTATCAAGCAAGGTCAGTTCCTAGATTCAGAAACGATTAGCAAGTTGTGGCTGGCAGCTAGAGACAAGATCAACGGCGACGCAGTTGAGTGGCTAGACGTGTCAAAGTGGGCTTGGACGCAAACACCGCATTACTACATCGCCAATTACAGATTTTACAACTATCCATATGTGTTCGCGCAACTCTTTGTCTTTGCACTCTACAGACTCTATAAGAAACAGGGCCGAAGCTTCATTCCGAAGTTGAAAGCACTTTTAGCTGCAGGCTCGAGCAAATCTCCTCGTGAGCTAAGCAACGAACTGGGCTTCGACCTCACCAGCGAGGCGTTTTGGCAAAACGGCATGAAGCAAGCTGAGGAATTTATCCAAATGCTCGAAAAAACCTTTTAATCGCCGCCTCCTACAGCTCACTGTTTCAAATGACCCGACACTTCAGCGCCACTTCCGAGGACGGCCGCGATATTATGCCAATATTATGATACTTCCAGGATGCGTTATTACATGCTCGCTGTTTTTTTACATCTTCAAGGAAGAGAGGCAGTATTACATTGGTGATAGAGTGATCGAAGTTAGCCTCGAATTCATTGCGAAAGATGCGGGCAAAGCTGTTTCTCGGGGAGATCTGGTAATCGTCGTCGACGTTCTGAGAACCACAACAAGCATCATAACTGCAATATCTAGGGGGGCTAGGTCTATAATACCGACTGAAACTTTGAGAGAAGCTTACCAACTTCATAGTAGACACCCTAACTACCTTCTAGTTGGCGAGAGGAACGGACGTAGACCTCGAGGATTCGACTTCGGAAACTCGCCACAGGAACTCATGACGAAGGAAATTCGTGGAAAAGATTTGATAATAACGACTACAAATGGAACGAGAGCGCTAACGGGATCTAAACAGGCAAAATGGGTTCTCAGCGGAGCATTCTTGAATGCTGCAGCAATAGCCAAGAAAGCTGTCGAAATATCCGGTGAGGAGCAAGTGGGCGCCTCGTTTGTTTTGGCAGGCGAAGAAGATCGGTTTTCGCTCGAAGATTTTGCGTGTGCGGGAGCAATCGTCGAAGGATTCCCCAAGAGTGACGCTCACCTTTCGGATGAGACCCTTGCGGCGATGGCGGTTTTCAAGCAGATAAGGAGCAACCTGTGCGAAAACATTGCGAGGGGCGAACATGCCAAGCGTCTGATAGAATTAGGTCTCGGAAAGGACATTGAATTCTCCTGTCAAATCGATGTCTGTGACGTAATACCAGTTTATGCAGACGGAAGAATCAGGAGGCTCAAAAATCAGGGTCAAATCAGGCTAGGCAATAGTGAAGTCTAGAACCGAGTCAATTTGGACAGTGGAGAGAAAACTTTAAGCTCATTGTTATGGGTTGGATGACTTTATGAAGAAGTCTTTGGGAGCAAGAACTCTAACTTCGCCTACGCCTGTCTGGCTTATTGGAACTTACGACAAGGAAGGAAAACCGAATCTGATGACCGCAGCATGGGTCGGAATCTGCTGCTCCCAGCCTCCCTGTGTCTGCGTGTCTCTGAGGAAGACTACGTACACATATGGCAACATTGTTGAAAGAAAAGCTTTCACCGTGAACATACCAGGAGAAGCGAATGTTGAGAAATCCGATTACATTGGAACTGCTACGGGAAAAAGCATCGACAAATTCTCCAAGTCGAAATTGACCGCAGTAAGAAGCAGCGTCGTTAATGCTCCTTATGTACAAGAGTTTCCTTTGATTGTAGAGTGCAGGGTCATTCAAACGATCGAAATTGGATTGCACACGGAGTTTGTCGGTGAAATCATGGATGTTAAAGCAGATTCCTCCGTACTTAATGATAGAGGGCTCCCAGACGTTGCTAAAATCAAGCCTTTCCTTTTTGACCCAGCAAACGGCGCATACTATAGCGTTGGAGCCTACCTTAGGCAAGCTTTCTCGACAGGCAAGAGCACCCGCTAGCTGGATTACGTAAATAAAGATTCAAGATGAACGATCATGACAAACGGTGTATATGTCTTAGCTATTTGGATTAAGGAAGACGTTGGAATTAACGTTGGAGCCTTAGGTCGTACAGATTTTGTGAAGGGTCCATATGCCTACGTTGGTTCTGCGCAAGGCGGCTTGGAAAAACGCTTACAACGACATTTCAGAAAGAGTAAGCGAAAATTCTGGCATATCGACTATTTGCTTGACTGTGATAGTGTGAAAATCCTCGAAGCGTTCCATAAAGAAGCAAGAAGAACGGAAGAGTGCAAGGTTGCGCAGAAGATTAGTCAGACGAGCCTTCCAGTAGATGGTTTTGGCTCATCAGATTGCAAATGCACAAGTCACCTGTTCAAATTGAAGAGTTATCAGATTTTGGAAAAATTGATGCGAGAGACACACATGCAGTCCGGATCTTTAGTCCAGTAGCCCACGCTTAGCGTTCAGCATATTTACAGTACAATAGAAAGGTGCAAGTCTTCATCCGTTTTCTCAAAGGGAGAGAGGAGAAGAGAACAAGTGTCCGACCTGCAACCTTGGTTTGACTTATGAAATTTCTCCTACTTAAACTTCACTCCGACGTGCCGAATGGGGCAAGTTTCCTTCAAAGTCGATGAAAACCTCAGTCTCATAGCATGCGCGACAAAGGACAATCCCGATTTGGGTTTTTCTCATGATTCCCGATCTTCCAGCGAAAACGATAAAAAGTGAATGCGCAGATTTTGGTTTCGGTGAAAATCTTGGCTCAAAAATCGTCCGAAAAGAAAGAAAACACTTCGCATGAAAAGAAAACCATAGCTGCGAAAGAGAAGAAAGAATTGACACCAGCAGGTCCCAGGCGACGAGCGACAGGTCTGGCGCTGCGAAGGTCTCCCGATCTCATGCGGGATTTTGACAGGGTTTTCGAGAGATTTAGAAGTGATTTCGAGGATCTGCTTTGGCCATCAGAACGCGTCTTCAGACGTGCTTTCTCTATGCTGCCGGGAGCTGAAATGAGGGCTTTGCACGTGGATTTGGAGGACCGTGGCAAGGACTTTTTGTTGAAGGCTGAGATGCCGGGCTTCAAGAAGGAGGATGTCGAGATCGAGGTGCAGGATGATTCAGTGGAGATAAGAGGCGAAACCGGGTGGAAGCAAGAAGACGAGAAGAAGAACTACGTGGTCAGAGAAAGAGGAAGCGAATCCTTCTACAGGATAATAAAACTTCCCGAAGAGGTCAAGGCCGATTCCGTGGAAGCGAACCTGAAGGATGGCGTATTGGAGATAACATTGCCGAAGAGAACGCCAAAGCAAAGAAGGAAAATCGCCGTAAAATAGAGCGGCAAAATGTCCTTCTTCAGGGTGGTACCAGAAAAGCTCCGACCAAGACAGAACGTTTCAGATTCTCTCTTTTTTTATTTTTCCGAAAGTTATGTGCACCAAAACTTGATTGCTTCAGTTGCAACCCTGATTACGAGGTACAGAGTTATGGTATACCTTGTCCCTTAAGCGAGAGTTCAAGCCAGACGCCGTCATCTTTGAAGCCGTATTTTCGATAGAATTCTGCTGCTTCCTCGAAAATTGTGTCCACGTGTATTTCGTTCACACCTCTTCTTCTAGCAAGCCTTACCGCTTCGTCGAGCAGACTGCGTCCAATTCCTTTCTTCTGGTATTCCTTCTTCACTAAGAGAAAATTCAGGTGGCAATTAAAAGCGCCAGTCACGATATCGGGATAAAAAACTAAATGCAGCACACCCGTAATCACGCTGGAAACTGTAGAGACCAAAATTGAGTGGCGCTCGTCTTTCAATATTTGACGAATCACTTTAGCTCTTTCAGGTTGCCAGCTTGGCCACCGCTCTCTGGTCCATTCGAGGATGGCATCTTCGATCGCGGCTAAGTCACGGTTTGTTGCTGCGCGAATATTGTTTTCCTGCATGCTTAGCAAGAATGGCTTCCCGATTTATTATAACTTCCGCGTTAGATTTCAAAACTTCTTGGAGAGTGCGGTAGATAGAAAAGCAAGTAGCAGCTGACTTGTATTCGTGAACGAGATGACTACGCTCACTTTTTATGGCGGAGTAAACGAGATCGGTGGCAACAAGATTCTTGTAGAGGATAAGAAGACTAAGCTGCTTTTCGATTTCGGCCAGTCCTTCAATTTCGGAGAAGGTTACTTTACAAGTTGGCTTGGACCTAGACAGTTAAACGGGTTGGGCGACTATTTCGAGTTTGACCTACTCCCGAGAGTAAGGGGATTGTATTCAAGGGAGCAGCTGGCCTCGACAAATTTTTTGTACGTTGAACCCCAGATTAACGCCTTATTCTTGTCTCATGCACATTTTGATCACATAAACCACATTCAGTTCGTAGACCCAGCGATACCAGTGTACCTGGGTGCGGGCACAAAATTGTTCATGGAATCAATGGAGGAGACGAGCAGTTTCTGCAGATACGGTGAACACTCATGTCGCAAGTTTCGTACTAGCGGGAAGATTAGCATTGACAATGTAGTGGTCGAGCCGGTGCATGTAGATCATTCTATTCCGGCGGCGTATGGTTTCACCATCCACACTTCTGCAGGAACGGTCGTTTATACCGGAGACCTCAGGATGCACGGTCCCCGAAAGGATTTGACAGAGGACTTCATGGAGAAAGCGAAGGAGTCCGAGCCAGTTGCTATGATTTCCGAAGGTACACGGATGGTTGAGAAGGAGACGCGAAAGAATTACTCTGAGGCGCAAGTGAAGGCCATGAGCAGTGAAATAGTCTCCTCAACTGACAAGATGATCTTTGTTACACACTACAGCCGAGACATGGACAGGTTCAGGAGTTTCTATAAAGTGGCAAAGAAGAACGACAGGCAGATAGTTGTTTCTCCAAAAACCGCTTACCTGTTAACCAAACTCTTAGATGACGAGCGGCTCGACTTGCCCGATCCTATGAAGGATGACAGCATCCTTGTTTATTACAAGAGAAAGAAATCTGGCACATTCGACGAGAAGGACTACTACGCTTGGGAGCGGGACTTCATGGATAAGATGGTGACTTACGAGTACATCCTCAAGAACCAGAAAGACCTCATCATGGACTTGGACTTCTACCAGTTCGCAGAATTGATCGACATAAAGCCAAACACAGGCAGTAGCTTCATTCATAGTATGAGCGAACCCTTCAGCGAAGAAGACATAGAAGACCAAGTTATGCGCAACTGGATAGACCACTTCAAAATGCACTTCCACCAATTGCACGCCTCAGGACACATGGGCAGAGAACAACTAGAGCATTTGATCAACTACATCAAGCCGAAGAAGGTCTTTCCAGTCCACACAGAGAACCAAGAACTGTTCAAACAGCACTGCCGGAACGTCCAAACAATCGAACCCAGCAAAAAATACGAGCTTTAGAACTGTGACCTGGGAAATCGGAGCCTGCGAGGACTCATACTCAAGATGGGATATACCTTGCAAACTATCTCTTGCTACCAATGAGTGGACCAGACCCGAACAAAAATGTTTTAGCTTGATAGAGGGAGAATAGCAAGTGATCCATTATGGTGAAATGTCCCGATTGCAAGAGAGAGTTTGAGAAACGAAAGAAAGAGTGGAACTATGGACAGTTCAAAGTAGAGGCGTATACGTGTGAATGCGGCACTGACCTCAGAGACTACAGTCGTAAGGGGAAGCACAGCTTCTTCCTGAAGAAATCCAAGAAAGACAAAAGATATGTCAAAGCCTGAGCAAAACCTATTTGCTGCTTAGAGCATTCATATGATTTCGGCGCTTGCTACTTCACCCTAGCGAAACTGTATGTCTTCTCTCCCTTTTTCAGCAGCCTGAAGAAATTTTCGTTCGTCACTTTTGATAGTATCTCGTCATGTTTCATGTGATGGTCACTGAGAGATAGGATTCCATCGACCTTCAACACTCGATGTAGCTCTTTCAAGACGCCTTCGGGATCTGCTAAATCATGAAAAACATCGTACAGCAAAGCTACGTCTATGCTTTCATCAGCCAATCCGGTTTCCCGGTCCGAAAGAATCGTTTCGACGTTCGTCAGCTTGTTCTTCGCAGCAATTTTCTTTACCATTTCTATTGCAAGCGACTGAACGTCTAGAGCATTAATCTTCCCTGATTTTCCAACCAACTCGGCAACAGCAAGGAGGTAACTTCCAGACCCACAGCCAAAGTCAAGAACATGATGCCCTTCCTTTATACCAGCTTCTTTCAAGATGTCTATTCTCGGGCTAAAGAAATCCCGAACCTTAAAAGTCAAAGCCATTGCCCTAAAGCCCAAGTCAGACATTTTTCTATCCTCTATCCATTCTGTCAGACCATTCGGCAGCCCACAAATTAAGTTTGCTCGACGCAGGCTTTTTAGTTACAGAGGATGAGCCTTCCCTCATCTAGCTGTCGAACGCTCGCTTCTAAAGTTGTTTCTATCTCTTGTTTTGAGGAGTTCGAGCACGGCTGTCTTCACTCCAAGCTCTGCCTCGATCTTTTCATTTGCGCTTCCGATTATTATTACGTCATCTTCGTTCAGGCTCAGCTTCGACAACGAGGCAGTAATCGAGGAATCGCTTTGCGATACTCTCTCTCCAGTGCCTGGCATGACTAGTCTCTGCTCAGTGAAGACCAAAGTCGTGGCTCCTCTTGCGCCAGCCCTTATAGCGGCGTCTCTCTGTTCCAAACCGTATTTCACTGCTCCCTTCATTCCAATCACTCGAACCGCGATGTTGAAGGGTCCTACTGCCAAGGGCGTTAATGGAATCTCTATCTGCTCGCTGAATAGAGTTCTCAGGCTTGAGAGCAGTTTTCTTCCGTTTGCAGAAAGTGAGATCCCTGACCTTGAGACTTCTATTAGCCGTTCATTCTTAAGATGCCTTACGAGAGTCCTTGTCTCGCCTTCCCCTAAGCAAAGGTCTTTGGAAAGGTTCAACCTGCCCATCGCTCCGCTGTCGCTAATGTCTTCCAAAGCCTTTACGACGTGAGCTCCTGCGAACGATGGCGGTCTTCCAGGTGCGATTTTCGCTGCAACTCTATCCACGACTTCAAGAGCCTTCAACTGGTTTTCCTCGTGTTTACGCTGTAGCTGGTCGTTTATAGCAATTGTTATATGCAGATTGGCCACGAAAGAAAGTGTTATATAGATGGATTATCCAACCAATCCAGCAGAGACCTAAATGAATACACGAAAACTCGCTTTTTTAATAATTCTGACAGCCCTGTGCTTGGCCATTCAGATTACTCCTAGGCCACCGAATGTCGAGTTTACTTCTTTCTTCTGTTTTGTTATGGGCTTGACGGAAGGTGTCGTGTTCGGTGGGTTTTTCGGCAGCTTTGTAATGCTCATTAATGGGTTTTTGTCTCCATATGGATTTGGTGGACTCAATATCCCTTTTCAAATGGTGGGGATGATAATCGCTGGAGCTCTTGGTGGTGTTTATAGAAGATTTACCCGCAACATTAGTTTTTCAGCAAGGTTCTCTCTTGAAACGGCTGTTTTGGGCGCTTTCATCGCTCTAACCTATGACTTGATCACTAACTTGGGATTTGGCATCCAGCTGGTTTTGGCAGGCGAGAGCCCGTCTTTAGCTTTCGTTACTGCCATTGCTTCTGGCTCCTTCTTTTCGCTGGTACACATAGTGTCGAATACCTTGGTTTTTGGAGTTCTGTTTCTTCCAGTCACAAATGCGTTAAAAAGTTTAAGTGTTGGTAAATTTCCTTGGTCGAGAAAAGAACATTTGTATTCGTGATGCTCGCAACGATCGTGTGGGCGAGCTTGGCCTCTGCGTTTGCAGGATACTACTACCTCCAAAATGGAAGCAACTCTCAACAACTAACCAGCGCTCAAAACTCCATAAACACTCTCGCATCAAACTACAGCGAGGCGACGAATAAGTATAACTTATTACTAAGCGACTATGGCTCGTTAAACTACACCTACTATCAGGATACGCTAAACGCCACGTTTAGCAATTACACAATTCTAATGCCAGTTCTAGGAAACTTAATTGCAAACTTTGCCAGAAACTACACGGACTTATTTGTGCAAGCAGACATTAACGGAACTTACCATCAACTGTTGAATGACTATGAGAACAGTCTGCAGAAAGGCAACGTAACAGAAGATGAGTTTGGCAGTCTGTTGAGCGAGTACTACAATCTTTTTAGCGTTTGTGCCGTTAGGGAGTTAGGGCTGTCAGTTAGCAAGGTTTCGACGCTATCCGTCGATATTGCAATCGATTACGGAAATGGAACCACAAAATGGTTCAATCAAACCAAAGTGCCTGCAGGCTATACACTATTCGAACTGACGCAGAAAATAGCCACAATTGAATTCAGTTACTATAGCATGGGTCCAGGTCACGTATTCGTCACCTCTATCAACGGCGTTGAGAATGATGCCTCCTATTGGCTCTGGTATTACTGGAACTTGAACGACAAAAGTTGGGTCTATGGCCCAGTAGGCTGCGATGCTTGGTTAATGCAAAACGGCGGGATTTACGAGTGGATATATGAGAACTAATGATGCCCTACCAAGACTCCCTTCTGTCTATAAAATCGGTAAACACAGAGTATGGGTTCCATCTCATGACATGGTAGGGCGGGCGTTTGACTGCCCTTCAGATTGTGAAGTATTTCGTGGGGCTTGACGGGTTATGTCTAGAGTATCAGCCTTCTAATGTTTTGGAAGGGGAATAAGTATGTTTGAATGGTAAGAATCGAAGGCTGTTTAGACGCGGAGATCAAGTTCCGTCTAGGCATAGTCCGTCAAACTCCTCAGCAAAACAAACGTGCTTTTCTAGATTTAAAACCAGGTGTCGAATCAAATCGCGGAGTGGCGGAGAGAGTGAAGTAAAACTATTTGGAAAACTAAGTCCTTTCGCCTATTGCTATTGAACGTATTCTTTGAAGTGCGCCATGCGTCCAAATCGAAAAGGAAGTAAGAGGAATTATGAATTCGAAATTCAGATTGAAAAACGAATTAACTATAGACTTATGCCCAACCTGTGTAGCGTTTGGCTAGTCTCATTCCAGACAGTTAACAAGAATTCATATGCTGGAAGGAGTTGACAGAACGCGGAAAAAATCTTAAATCTGCAGCAATGGATCGTTTCTAAAGGTAAATTTGATGTTCATCCGCTACTTAGACGTAAGTGAAGTCGCTTGTATTAGCAAAGCCTTGAAGCATTATCGAAAAAGAAAACGCAGCGCAAAAACTCTTAGAAACATCGACAAGCTCATTAAAATTTTTTCTTTTGGAAAACAATATTATTTTGACTCCAAGAAACCTTCTGAAAAGTTCAGGCCAGAATACATGAAGCTACTCAAAGCAGCTTTGAATACCTATTGTAACCAATCGCCCGCACCGACCGACATAGCAGTTGCATTGACACTTCTCCAACGTCTTTCCCAATAGTCTCTCTTCCAACTTTAGCCGATTGAGCGTCACTGAATTTTTGCAAATTAGAACATAGCGATAATAAACGGAATATTCTATGGAGCCGTTTTGAAGGTTCTGTCAAGTCTTCGGTTGATTCATCTCCTTGTCAACTTTCGGTTGATAATTTGCGGAGTACATGCTAGCGTTCTGGATTAGCGTAAGCCACTTATTCTTGCCTTGAATGGATACTCCGCAAGCCTCGGCAGGAGTTTTACCTTCTAAACCTTCGTGTTCTCTTATGTAATTATGAAAGATTTGATAGCCTTGAAGAATTGGCGTTTCTTTCGTTTTGAGCCCTCTCATCGTCTTTTCTCTGTCTCGGACTTCGCCATTAAACCGTTCCATCTTGTTGTTATTCATGTTACCGCTAAGTTTGATTGCGTTGATGTGTTCAGGTCTCGGTTTCTTCATAGTCCAAAACTCCTTATTGAAAGCGTCATGGTAAGCTGGAAGACCATCCGTTATCAGCGTCATAGGCTTCTTTCCTGCAACCTTCACGCCTAATTGAAACAGCACTCTTGCATCGTGTTTGTATTTGCTTTCGGCAACTTCTTGAGCTATCCAAAAACGAGTCTCATCGTCAATCAGAGCGAACAAGTATTTCATGTCGCCTTTGATTTTGACGTATAATTCGTCTGCTCTCCATGTGTCGCTGACGTCTGGAACAAGCTTTTCAACGTAGTCTTTCATTATGGCGACGTACTTTGCAATCCAATTATAGACCGTTTGATGAGAAACCTCAACACCCAACAACCTTAGAGACTTCATCGTGTTTCTCAACGATTCGCCACTAAAGTACAACTGCATAGCTGAAGTGATCGCTTGAGGATTATGCTTCATCCGTTCAAAACCGATATTTACACTGAAGGTCTTTCCGCAATTGTCACATAGAAAACGCTGGATATGACCATTCTTATTTTTCCTAACACCGTATTTCTTGATATTTGGCGAGTGGCAAAATTGACAGTTTGAAACTGCAATTTCCTCGATAACGATGTTTTTGCAGATTTGTTCTCTCATTTTGAGGCTTAATTCTACAGCCCAAATATGCTTACATTTCACGCCTCGAAACTTGTGGTCTGGGCACTCACAACACCATTCATTCTCAGAAAGGCAAACCGTGTATTCGCCATGTCCACTCTGAGACTTAACTATGTAAACCGCATGGTCGATTCGAGTGATTTGACTTCTCTCAGCTTTTGCGATTGTTTCTCCGCGTTCTTGTCTTGTGGTTGTTATTTGGTTTGCCATTTTGTTTACCCACACTATTACCTTATAGTAAACCCACATATAAACCTTTGGGTAATATAGTGGGTAAATTTATATACCACTAGCACACAGTGTTACCTAGAAGAAGGTAAACATATGGGCGAACAAACAACCTTAACGGTAGCAACAACTGGAAAAGAATCCCTTAGAACAACAGTACCGATCAGCATAATTAAGAATTTCAAGCTCAAAGCAGGAGACAAACTAGACTGGAATTTCGACGTCAAAGACGGAAAAATGATAATCGTTGTTCATCCAGTAAGGATTGAAGACAAGAAAATAATACCATAATTGAAGCCTGATTAGCTTTTGCCAAAGCTATCCATGAATGTGCTGATTTCTGTTGCTATTGCCTCTGATCTTTTTTGGATGAATCTTGAAAAATCATTGGTTCGTATCCCAAATTCATCAATGTCGGAAATTAGATGGCTCTTTAACGCGGTCTCAAGATTCGGGTTTTCTTTTTCAAATTTCGCGAAGTATTCACTAGGTGGACTGTCCCATATAGCCCTATTCGTTCCCTTTGATATTAGCGATATATTCGCAATGCTGTTGATGTAAGGCTTGATCTCATTTGAGTAGTGTCTCTCTTTGATCTTGGTCTTGAGGTAATGAACTGGAAAAATATGATGCAGTTGCTTTTGGTTGGACTCTCCGAAGGTTTGATCTAATTTTACTGCAGTGTTATTCTTAAATTCCTTTGGCGTTCTAGAAGCCATGAAACACAAAATAGTGACAGCAAAAGACGAATTGAAAGCCATTTCGGTTTCCATAATTGCTTCTTTAGGAATTTCGAAATCAAGGTAATTAAACAAATTCGCATTAGAGTCGCTGAAGAGCTTAACCATATTTCTAATATCTTCTCCAGCTCTCGTGGGTTGTGAAGAAGTATATCTTTCCGAAAACATGTTCTCCCAAAAATATTTTTGCAATTTCTGAATCCTAGTTTGGTCAAGTTGTTTACCACCATGCAGGTAGAAAAAGTAAGTCAGTGGCGCCAAAACTATTTCATATGGCAAGAAGTTTGAAGTGGGAACGCTGCAATGATTTTTCAAGAAATCAATAGCTAACCCTATAGATTCAGTGGTTTTTCCCCAATTGGTGTGGATTTCACTCGCTGAGTCTATGATGTGTGATCTTTCTGTTCCCTCCTTTAGGCAAGCAGAAATGCATTGCAGAATCGTTCTTTCGTCTACAGCAAAATAATTAGTATCCAACTCATCATTAAAATTTGAAAGCCTATCCCTCAGATTGAAGTCTTTTTTGTAAGTTATTGCGACCATAAGATCGGCAACTGTTAATCTAGCCCCAGTATTGTTCAATCTCTCAAAGATGTTACACGCAACAGAGAGTGTTTGTCCATTAGTTATTGCTGGAAACGCCATTGAAGTGAAGCAATTATACAGAGTAGTGTAAGCTATTATTCTAGCTGGGGTTGCTGCAAGTCTAGTTAAAATATGTGGATCTTGGCTAGCAGACGTATATTTGTCGTCTGGAAAGTGAAACAGCTTAGTTAATGGGAGATAGCCCTTCTCCAATTCCAGAGGCTTATCTTTGAGTTCATCTTCAGGTACAATAGCAAATTCTTTTGTGTCAAGATTGAAAAAGGCTTCATGTTTTATTTTGTCTCTTCTACCAAAATGCAGTTTACCATGAATTACCGAATATAAACTGATTAAGCGCTGTTGACCGTCCAACAAGTATAATCTGTCAGAACCCTCAACTGGATCTGGCAAGTTTAAATCCAATGGATCCCTTTCCTTGAGTTTTTCATTTGTTTTCCAGAGCAAAATTGAACCTAAAGGATAACCATTCCATACACTCTCTAGTAATTCCAGCACTTGATCTTCCGTCCAAATGTAGCCCCTTTGAAAATCAGGAATCCTAATGTTCCCCTTTCGCATTTCCGACAATAAGCCTATCAAACTGTATGTTTGTATCTCTGTCTTTTCTGGCATGTTTAGTTTATATTCGTCAAGTCTTATAAAAGAATTTAGAGCCATTCAATTCGCTCCATTTCACTAATGTACGTCGCCATCAACCGATTTTTTACAGAAGAATTTTCAACCGACAACTATACAGAACCGTTTTGAATAACTGTTATAAGTTACTTGGGATATTAGCAGTGTGAAATGATGCCGATTTTAGACTTCGTCCTTAGCGGATCCTCGTTATTGGATTTGCTAATAATAGTAATAGCCCTCATTATTCTGTGGGTTATTATCTCAATACCAGCCTACATTG
This sequence comes from Bathyarchaeia archaeon, assembly GCA_035319765.1. GTDB lineage: Archaea > Thermoproteota > Bathyarchaeia > Bathyarchaeales > SOJC01 > DATHCB01. Next base: position 2,864 of record DATHCB010000157.1, on the reverse strand, counting down.
CCGGAAAAATCGTTACCGCTGGAAAGTCTACTTTTGGAGAGGCGATGCTTGCCACACTGTTTGGTCCCATAGTCTACGCCATAGTTCTGTTAGGAGTTAGCTTTTTTCTAGGTACAATCATAGGCAGCGCAGCGTACGTTTTGGCACTTATCCTTGCTTTGATAGCATGGGTTTGGGTTTACAAGGCTACGTTCAGAACAGGATGGCTAGGTGGAATAGCCATAGCAATACTGGCTTTTATCATATTCGTTATAATAGGTGCAATAATAGCCGCCTTGTTTGGTGTGACGATACCGTCGCATTTCTTCCCAAAAATCTAATAGCTTTAGCGTTGTCCCGCTCGTAATGTGTCATGGCAATTGAAAGTTTTTGGTCAAAGGTAGGAATGTTTCTCGTCAGAAAGTATGACTGAACGTCACATCACGAAAATGATGCCAGCGGGACGCATGGTCACATGTGATATTTATCGCGCGGGTTAGAGTTGCGAAGGATAAGGTTAATTTTTGTCTTTGCTGTACTTGAGCAAGGCGATGTAGATTGTTTGAGTTTGCTGAACTCAGGTTTAGACCTTTAGAAAAAGAAGACCTGAAGCTGGTGCATGTCTGGGAGAATGACTTCGAACTGATGATGTACAGCAGGAACCAGCCCTTGAACACGGTTAGCATGGTTCAGCTGGAGGAAAAGTATGCTGAGTGGATGAAGAATGAGAGGAACTTGTACTTCATCGTGGAGAAGATGGAATCGAAAGAACCTTTCGGATTTGCGAGTATTCGCAGGGACGTCTGGGGCAACATTGCAGGTGCTGACATTGGCACGTACATTGGCAAGAAGGAACTTTGGGAGAAAGGCCTTGGGACAAAAATAACCGTTGCCCTGCTGGAAATGGGTTTCATCCATCTCGGCTTGGAGCGTTGTCAAGCGTGGAGCGTTGAGTACAACACGCGGGCTCACAGAGCGCTTGAGGGTTGTGGCTTCAAAAAGGGCGGAGCTTTGCGAAGCACGGTGTTCGTGGGAGGCAAGAAATGGGGGTCCTTCCATTTTGACATACTCCGAGAGGAATACATGGACATTCGAATGAACTTGCTGAAGAAAACTCTTGGAGACTCGGTTCAAGACTACCTCAAAAAAATGGGACCAGCCCTCAGACCGGCAAACTGAAAGAAGGCAACCTTTTAGTGTTCATGAGGAGTACGCCTTGACCGGGGCCGAGAAGGTCTTGAGAAGAATCGAGAAGATGTCGGAGAAGCAGTTCCTCCCAATCGTCGGACCAGAAAAGGGTCAAGTGTTAGCGAAGGTTGTCAGGGACACGAAGCCCAAGCACCTACTGGAAATCGGGACTCTGGTTGGCTACTCTGCGATTATCATCGGAAAAGAACTCGATACAGACTCGCACCTGATCACCATTGAGATTCATGCAGACGAGGCTAGGATGGCTAAGCAGAACATAAGCGAGGCCGGAATACCCGCAAAGGTTGACGTGCTAGTCGGCGATGCCATCAAGATTATTCCAACGCTAAAAGGCCCTTTCGACTTGATCTTCATAGATGCTGCCAAGACGGAGTATTATCAGTACCTTAAACTCGTCGAAGACAAACTGCACACAGGAAGCGTCATCGTTGCAGACAATGCAGGGGTTTTTGCAGACCAGATGAAGGACTACTTGACGTACCTGAGAACATCTCGCCATTATCGCAGCAAGTATGTCAACGTGGGAGAAGATGGAATAGAGATCAGCATCAGGTCCTGACCCTTCCCATTTGTGTTTTCTTGTAGTAATCTTTAGAGAGGTGATTTCTGCCATGTAAGGAGATTACATCTCATCTATATAGAATAATAGCTTCTGTATATACTATTTGGAAATGGTTGATTAGTCGCCTTCCACGATTCTAACGTGGTGATACAATGGAACGAAGAAAGAATGCCGGTAAGAAGGATGACCGAAAGAGCAAGATCGAAGAGCCGTGGTATTTCACTCACATGTAGACGTGTTTTAAGAAGACTGTTAGTTGTGATTAGTATGCCTAAAAATAGAAAGTCCAAAGAGATTGACCAGGAGTCAAGCTTAACCTTCGTCGACTGGCTCTTAGCGATTGATCTTGACCCTTTCAAAACCGAATCAGGGAACAGGGAAGAATAGCCCCCCACCTGTTACGGATCGACATGAAAATGCGCTGTTGCTGTGGAAATGCGTCCGCGCTGAAGGACTTATCTCTTGACGATGACCGATTTTCCGTTATTGATACAGATGAATCCGCCTGAGCTTTTGAGAACGACTCTGCCTCTGTTTGACAGGAAGACTGTGTTCATCGCTTTGTAGACGAGCTTCTCTCCTTTGGCTATGAGGAAGTCGAGTTTGCTGGCTTCGTTCTGAAAGGCGAAGACTAACCCGTCGCTTGAATGTCGATACCCGAGCACTCTTTCTCCTCCGGAAAACCTGTTGAGCAAGTCTTCTGCGCTGGATATGAATTCTTTTTGTTCGGTGTAGCCCATTTCTGAGAGATTCTCTTGGCTTGCTGGGCTGAGTTGTTGCTGTGCCTTTTCCACGTTTCCGAGCATCAGGAAAGGCTTGTTTATTTCTTTTTCAACAGGTTTGCCAACAGTGCCTTGTTCCGTCTCTATCAAGGTGTCTAAGACTAGTTTGCCGTGACCATGGTACACGTAGCCTTCCAAGGAGCCGTTCAGCATGACTGGAATGGCAAGAGTGTCCCTCGCGGTTTCGACTATGCCTTCTTCTGTCTCCAATAGTCTTGATGGCTCGGTTGTTTTCGAGATTGTCTCGCCGAGATAATATCTGTGCCAGCTCATTCTCGGTCTATCCTCTCGAGAGATCTGGCAATTCGTCTAACCATTTCGTAGGCTGCTCT
>DATHCB010000156.1:0-5819 GCA_035319765.1 Bathyarchaeia archaeon | reverse complement strand
TTCGTTTTCAGAAAGTCCTAGCTGCAAGTCCTTAAAGAAACTATAAACAATTTCGCAGGTTGACGCCGCGTTTTCGTCCGCTATGCACAGAGTTGCGAGTTTTTCGGTCTCCGGATGACCCGCATGATGATCAATAACTATTAGCGGAGTGTTTGAAGCCTTTACACGTTCCGCCCATTCGTCGAGTTGTTGGACCGTGTTCGTGTCAAGAAGCATAATGATGTCTGCTTGCTCGATGTGCGGTGCACTAGTAAGTTTTATGGGTAGGACAGCCAAAAGAAATTTTGAAAGATGACTAGGCCCCTGCGCTGCTGCAATTTCGGTTTTCAGCAGGGGCCTTATCTTCCCTATTAGGCCAGACAGCGCGAATGCGGAGCATAACGCATCTGGATCGGCGTTGTGATGACATAGCAGGACAGCTAGCTTGGCATTTCTCTTGTCGAGCAGTTCAATTATATCTTTGATTTGCATGCAATTTCTCCAAGGCGAACGTCAGCCTCGCTTAATGCTTTCCATGTTGCTTCGTTTACAAGTTGTTCAATATCGCAGTCTTTTGTCGAGAATGTTGGAACAAGCTCTAAGTCGATGGTCACTGTGACCGGTATGCTCTCATTTATTTCAACGTTGATGTTCAACGTTTGGACTTTATCCGAAGGAATTTTCGAATGGATAAGATTTCTGGCTACCTTTTCTACCAGAATACAGAGGTTCTCTTTCTGTTCAAGCGAGAGCTCAGGCAGTCTGATCTCTTCCAACACCTTCACTTAAGGCGATGGCGACAGTTCAGAGGGCCTAGACGAAATAGGATTCAAATCCTGCTGTAGCTTAGTCTGGAGATCCTTCACCTGACTGCGCAAGCGTTCTTCTTGCTTTGTTAGAACACTGATTCTTGTATTCAGGAGTTCCTTCCGGTCGGTCAATTCCGTTGTAATTCTCGCTTTCTCGGTCTTTATCAAGAGAGAACCGATCGACTTGTAAATTGGAACGTCATCTGTGACGTTCTGCATCTCTCCTAACGCTGAATCAGTCTCGCTAAGTTCAAGTTCTATCTGCTGTTTCTGTGTCAAAGTGGCTTGTAGAGTCTGTTGCAGTTGCTGCAGCCTTAGCAATCGTTCTTGAACCGCAGGTGGAAGTTTGCTAATTTCATCACTCATCGTATTTCCTCAAAACACTTTGTGACTCTGCATATTAACGTCGAGTATATTAAGTATTTTCACTCATGGCTATTTACAAAAAAGATGGACTTCGAAATTATCCAAGAATTCCGGTTCTTAAAACAGTCGCGTCGATGGCGATCCCAGTCTTGATGAAAAGATGATTCCTCTAAATCGCGTCTAACCAAGAGAATGTATCAGTGACTAATTTTATCCAATGCATATATGAATTGATGATTGCTCTTAGCGCGGAGGTGTCTTTGGCTTCAAACTTCAGGGTCAAAACATCGTTTGTTCTGGCAATCCTAACATGAGAACGCAAAGTCGCCGGCCTTGCAACCTCCGGTAATATGGCTCCTAATATGGTCTCCAAATTTCTTTCGGAGCCGAATTTTAGGTTAATAACAGCTTGCGCTTTCATTTCGTTATCGAATGCTGGCTAATTCTGGCTCTGTAATTCTTTTGTTGCGCCAGCTTCCAGCGGAATACCTTTTGCTGCTCGTCGAGCTATTGTGCCCAGTTTAGTTGTAGAGGTGTAGGCACCACCTGAAAAAGTAAAACCGCATTTTCTGCACTTCCATACTCCCACGCTCTGGCGTTTCACTGCCTGCGAACTGCACTGAGGACACTTTTGGGTCATTCTCATTCTGGTGACAACCTCAATGTAACGTTTTCTCACAGTTGCTCCGTAGCGTGGGCCGAATCCTCGGGTTGGCCCTACCTTCTTTGTCTTTGGCATTATTCCTTCACCAAAAGTTTCCGTAGCTCAGCCGACTTCTGTTGAGCGATTCTCGCTGCTTCCAGAATTTGCTGAACGGTAAAATGACCAGACCCACCCCCCTTCTGGATTGCGCAAATGTTTCCATCTTTATCGAAAACCATCGTCAGTCTAGCATCCATCACCTGCTCTTCCTCAAGCCCCGGATCAGCAACAATTTTGCCATTTATCTCGGCAAATGTTATAGCCACTGGATAGTTCCTGATTGGCAACTTAGTATATCCCGTCTTCTTCTTGACCTCTCCATTCTCGAGCGCATAGTTCGGCATCTTGGTATTCAAAAGCGCGGCCAGAGCAGCAGTCGTAGAGGCATCGATAAGATTTCCATCGTGATTAAGCACATAAACGTCGATGAAGACGATAATGACGTGCTTTCCAGATTCCAAGTTCAACTCTTCAACTGCGATAGCTTTGGATTCTCGTATTCCTCTGTCAACTATTCTGGCAAGTTCGATAGAATTTTCGTCTGGTGGACCCGGCTCGAAACTTGGAGAAGCCAAAGGTACAAGTTCAGCGTTTACAGTTAGCACTCCCTCCTCTGGCGTGTCTGGAAAAGGCTCGCCAACTTCAACCTTGACTCCGACGAGAACTTCTGTTCTGCCAAGCCTTACGCGTGCCGAGCCTTCGGCTTTCTCAATTAGGCCAGCTTCCACTTGATATTCTCGGTAATCGTTCACTTCTCTACCGTCAAGTCGTTTTCCACGCGCTATTGATTGTGCAATTTGCTTTTGTTTGACTCTTGCTATCACCGAAGACATTATTCCTCAATTGCCTCCTTTAGTGTCACATATTTTGCCTTTAAGGCTTCTTTTTGGAGTTTGTATATCTCCTTGCAGCCGTTCAGTGCAAGGTTCATGGCTTGTTCAAACTCTTCCATGCTTAGATTTCCGTCCATTTGTAGCAGTGTGACGGCGTCTAAAGTTGGCATAAACGCTACTGGAACGTCTGCTTCTCCGAGCTTGTCTTCAGCATCTGATAAGTCAAGCACCAGCTTACCACCAGCTTTCCCAGCGGCGCAGGCAACAACCAAGTCTTTCATCGGAATCCCTGCGTCGGCGAGTGCCAGCGCCGCTACCGAGATACCCGCACATCTGGTTCCTCCATCAGCTTGCAATACTTCGATGAAGAGATCAATTGACGATCTTGGGTAGTACTCCAAAAACACGGCTGGCTCCAATGCTTCTCTAATTACCTTTGAGAGTTCCACTTCTCTTCGTGAAGGCGCTGGTGATTTGCGTTCTTCTACGGAGAATGGTGCCATGTGATAGCGACATTGAAGCAGCGCACGGTCGGGTAATGCTAGATGTTTAGGGTGAGCCTCCCTCGGTCCGTAGACTGCAGCCAATATTTTGCATTTCCCTTGCTCGATATAGGCCGAACCGTCAGCGCTACTGAGAAGGCCGATCTCAAATCTTATCGGCCTTAATTCCTCTAATTGTCTACCGTCTACTCTTTTTCCTTCTTTGTCAATCAGTTTTTCCTTCTCTTGAGCCTTTCCCGGCATCTTTATCACTTCCTTTAATTTTCTTTAGCATTTCCGTTACGCGGTCGGTCAGGCCGCTGATATGCGATTCTTCATCTATTTTACGAATAGCCATCATGGCAGACTGCTCGTTTTCAGCAGTTTTTCCGCTGACTAAGATAACTCCATTTTGCCCAAGCACAACATGGCATCCTGTCTGTTCTTTTATCATGCTAATCATCGATCCTTTCTTGCCGATTACACGTGGGATTTTCGTAGGAGTAATTTCCATTACTTGTCCTCTACTTATTTTGCCTAATCCTGGCTCACGGACGGTTAACTGCGGGTCACGTGTTCTGTCGCTTGCAATCACCTTTGTTATAACCAAGTCACCTACGTCGAAGACTGCCGGCATCTCGTCTCTTTGAGGTTTGAAGGAACGTTCGAAGACGTCCGAGGCCCTCAACATCGCTGGTTGGGGCGCTTTGATATCTATCAGCCAACCTGCTATTGTCAGTTCTATGACCTTACCTATGACATTGTCGCCCACCTTTGGTACGTAGAAGGAATGCAAGGCGACGACCATGACGTTTCTATCTACAAAATCGACGAGTCCGAGTCGCGTTGCGTAAAGTTTGTCATTTTGCCGGTAAGTGTTTTCTCCAGCAATGTAGTCTCCTTCGGCGAGCAAGTCGCCTGGCGTAACTAATTCTCTTTTCTCATAGAAAACTGGCATTATTTCACCTTCTTTAAGATTTGTCCTATATCATTTTGGCTTCAGCAGTGCCTCGGGTCATTTCTCCGAGTTTTTCGATTAGAGGAGCATAAGCCCCGGCGGGCATCTCTATAACACCGTGCCATGAACCGTCTGCTCGCCATTCGTCCTTCTTGAGTGTACCATATCCTTTAATCGCTCCATACGCTCTTGCCGCGTGTTCTGTTGGTATTCGGATTTCCACGTTGACATTCTCCATCTTTATTGGCAATATCGGGCGTAGGAGTTTGATTATATCCTTTGCTTGTTCCTCTGCCTCTTTGAAAGGGTCTATCGGATAGTGGATTTTCTCCATCGCTTGCTCTATTCGCGTTGCAGGATGAGGCATGTTAGTTTTTGGATCGACGCAGTTTCGTGAGATAAAGGCTATTACTTGTTTTCTTTTGGCTTCTGTCAGTTGTCGCCGCTGGTCCGTTGTCAGTTGAAGTTGCCCCTTTGTCAGGATTGTCTCTGCAATAACAAGCGCGTCAAGAGTTCCGAATGCTTTCTTAAGCTTCTCGTCTGACGCCCTAGTCCCTTTGTTCGCATCAGTGAAAATCGTATCTATCGCAAGTATCTCTGAAATCGGAGCCTTCTTCCCCATCCTATAATCTAAGGCGTGTTGAGGTTTCACGAGAATTTCGAAGTGTTCTTCATCTCTGGATATGCGAGCAACTGTGTAACGGTCACTCATCAAAGGCACTGCCTTGGCTGCTACTTCATTTGCTTCCCAATTTCTTCGTCAGAGAGCATTCTGAACTTTCTTGTTGCTGTAGGAATTACTGCGATTTTGACTCTGGGCGTCTCTCCTCGAGTCTCTAGTGATTTGACTAGGCATTTTATGCACAGTTTCGTTGTTTCTTCGATCGACATATCTTCTTTGTATTCTTCTTTCAGTATATTTTCGACAGTTTCTTTGCCAATGCCGACTGCAACTGCTCTGTATGCTCTGTAGGAGCCGCTTGGGTCTGTGGAGAATATTCTGCTTCCTGTTTTGTCTATTCCCCCGAAGATTATGGAGACGCCGAATGGTCTTACTCCTGCGTGTTGGGTGTAGAGTTGCTTTATGTCGCTGATTCGTTTAGTGACTATCTCAACATCAATGGGTTCATCATATGTTAACCGGTTGCTCTGAGAAGAAACGCGCGCTTGATCGACTAATATTCTTGCATCCGAACCTAAGCCAACGACAGCAGCGCCAAGGTGCGAATCGACTTCGAAGATTTTCCAAGAGTATTCTGGATCTTGTAGCGTGGATTCGATCTTTTCCTCTGCGCCTAACACAACTCCCTCAGCGCATGAAATCCCAACAATAGTAGCACCCTTGTTAACTGTTTCTAAAGCATATTCTACCTGAAATAGACGCCCATCTGGCGAGAATACTGTAATCGCTCTGTCATATGCTCCAGGCGCTGCGAATATGGACAATACTTAACACCTCTCTAATACATGATTAATCTCTTTTCTCGTTCAAAGTGTAGTGATGCAACTAAAAACCTTTTCGTATAGGGGAAGCATGGAAAAACTGTCTTTGGGTCGGTTGCATTGTCGGAAGGCTAAAGAGAATAGGCAGGCACTAATTCTTCAGGTGTCTCTCTGATTCATGAAAGAGTATGGCGCGTGCTCGATGACCTAATCGCAGAATTTCGAAAACGCGGCGAAACCATTCCT
>DATHCB010000155.1:0-6589 GCA_035319765.1 Bathyarchaeia archaeon | reverse complement strand
GCAGAGCCTCCGAGCCTGAGCATAGCGGACTCGAAACTCAAGCGAGTTCGCGTACTAGGCTCAAAAAACAAAGTTGCGAGCATTTTACCTTGCAACATATTTGACCCCTTCTTAGCCAATGGCTCCATAGCCTCCGCGATCTTCAGCATGTGATCAATCTCGTCCCGCGAAAAATCCTTGATAGAAATAATGTCTCTGCCTCTAAACTCCAAACCAAGCACCTGACAAGTAAACCCGGCAAGTCATAGATAACTCTTTTAGTTACATACCAACAAGAAAGTGCGAAGGGCATTACAAATGGCTGACAAGATGCTCTACGTTGCAAAAATAAAGGATGGTACAGTCATCGATCACATAACAGCTGGACACGCTATGAATGTAGCCAAGATACTGGGCATAGGCGAAAGAAGCAATAGCGTAGTAACAATTGCAATGAACGTCCCCAGCAAACATTTTGGAAAAAAAGACATGGTCAAAATCGAAGGACGAGAACTCAACCCCGAAGAAGTAGACAAAATTGCACTCTTAGCACAGCATGCAACAATCAACATCATTCGCGACTACGAAGTGGTCGAAAAGAAAGAAGTCAAACTCCCGAGAATTGTGAAAGGCATAATCAAATGCGCCAATCCAGCGTGTATTTCCAACAGTAATGAACCAGTACAGCCCAGGTTTTACGTCGAAAGCGAAGAACCGCTTAGCATCAAATGTCACTACTGCGGCTACATAATGGAAAAACAAGATGTAATGAATCAATTCTAAGCTCAAGATCGAAAGAGACTACTCTTTCATTTTGTACACCATGTCATTCTCTCTGACATTATCATTAACCTTCAACCCTATACTCTGACCACGCCTAGCTTTTTTAACGTTCTCATGCTCAATCTGCATCGACTCTACCTTCTGCTCTATGTTGGTCGTGGGTCCTTTTATGAGAATCTGGTCGCCCACAGCCAGAGCGTCCGTTAGTTCCACTATCGCGACGCTTATCTTTGTGAAGAAGTGGGCGATCCTCCCGACTTCGGTCAACTCTTTTTCGCCCAAACCTTTTATCCCTCCGATACAGGCTGTGTAAAATTACTCTTTGCAAGGTCTAGATATAACTTGCCATCCAGAGCGTGCAGTGTCACCCGCTTTGAAGGAGAAGAATCGCTTTTGCCAAGTCTCCACTGCTCTCTTCCAAAGCTCTCCGAGCCTCTTCGACACTCTTTCCAGTTTGACCTGCAACTAGCTGAACGTCTTCGTCAGGAATAGTTAGCTTCTTTTCCGCTACGACCGCTTTCTCTGAGACTCGCCCGCCCATCACTTGATAGATTTTCTGCCCTTGCATATTGAGTATCGCAACTTCAGGCTCATCAATGATTATGTCCTTTGTCACAGTCTTAACGATCACCTGATTTACCTCGGGAATGGAGTCCATACTCATACCCATACGCTGCATCATCCTCTTCGCTTCCCTCGGATTCACACGACGCAAACCTACCACTTCTCTACAATACTTTCTATTTCGCCTTCTTAACTTTCTCCCTCGTCCTGATAACTCCACTTCGCACTTGAACGGCAACTCCGCGTTTGAATAACTTCATCTCCTTTCCAGACAAGGCAGCCCTTCCAACAGCTAAAACCCTACCTTTTTCATCAAAGAGAACGACTTCCTCCCGTGGACGAATCTCATCATCCGCATCCACAACATGCTTTGTAAACGCACTTCTGCCTTCTGCAATAAATGAAGAAACATCATCTCTCACCTTAACATAATACTTAAGAGGTTTGATGCTGGCCAAACGCATGGCACCATGAATCGTCAAAGAAAACATCCCGTCAGTAGGGCGCAACGTGGCAAGGAGCTCCCCATTCAGAGAAACGTGCCGAATTCTACCGGTCCGCTTCGAAAAACTAATCGATACAGAATTCGGAAATAGTTCTTCGCCAATATTCTTGCCAAATTGATAATCAGCAGTTTTCCGGATCCGCAACAGAGCCTCAACATGTTCCTGCAAGCTCGCATCCTCGTTTCTTCGGCTCGACAACTATAAAGAACTGTAACGTAATCTAGATAACCATTTACGCGGAGTATTAAATATGCAATGCGAAGTGTGCGGACGAAAAATAATCGGAAAACAATATAAAGCATCGATCGAAGGCGCAATAATGCTAGTGTGCGATGAATGCGCCCACTATGGCGCTCGACGCTGGGAAGTGGAACCGAAACCCAAGGCTAAACCGATCCAGCCTCCGAAATCAAAACCGCTAGCACTCCCAGTCCCTTCAGTGCAGAAAGCGATACAAGAAGAAGCATTGGAGCTCGTTGAAGATTACCCGAAGAAGATTAGGCAAGCGAGGGAAAAACTTAGCTTAACGCACGAAGAACTGGGCAGAAAGATAAACGAAAGAGTCTCCCTTCTCAGAAAGATCGAGACAGCAAAAATGACACCTACGCAAAGCTTGGCAGAAAAACTCGAGCACGTTTTAAAGATCAAACTTCTAGCACCGGCTAATGAGCCAAAGGTTCCCCAGAAGGCACTTGTCGCTAGGCCTAGGCAGGAATTCACTTTGGGTGACCTGATCAAGGAGAGAAAGACGGAGGAAACGAGAGGACGAGAGCAGTCATAGTGCAACGTCGCCTCCATGAAAACCCTAGCCTAGATGAACTCAACAGCCTCGCGCAATCGGCCGGGTATGAGGTTGTAGGAAGACTTGAACAAGTTAGACAACCAGACCCTCGCTATCAAATTGGCAGCGGAAAAGTCGAAGAACTCAGAGAACTTGTAACCGAAACCAGTGCAGATAAGATAATCTTCGACAACGACCTAAAACCAGTTCAGAGCTATAACCTGGCAAAAGAAACAGGAATCGAAGCCATAGACAGATTTCAACTCATCCTCGAAATCTTCGCAAAAAGAGCCTCAACAAGGGAAGCTCAACTTCAGATTCAGTTAGCGAGACTAAATTATGAACTTGCGCATGCAAAGGAAAGAGTGAAACTAGCTAAAAAGGAAGAACAACCAGGCTTCATGGGTCTTGGCGCATATGAAGTGGATGTTTACTACGAGGCAGTTAAACGCCAAATCCACACGATACAAGACAAACTCAAGAAAATACGAAGAAAACGAGCGTTACATCGTAAAAGGAGGGCGGAAACTGGCTTCACGTCAATCTCCTTAGCTGGATATACGAGTGCTGGAAAGAGTTCGTTGTTCAACGCACTAGCCGAAGAAGACGTAAAGGTCGGCTTAGGCTTGTTCACAACTCTATCCACGACCACTCGGGCGGTGGATTTGTTTGGAAAAAAAGCTTTCTTAACAGACACTGTCGGCTTTATTGACCGATTGCCCATCTCTTTAATAGAAGCTTTCCATTCAACGCTTGAGGAAACCGTCTTCTCGGATTTAATACTGCTAGTACTGGACGTCAGCGAGCCTGAAGATGTTATTCAAAGAAAACTGGCCACTAGTCTGGACACAATTGAGAAAATAGGTGCAATGGGAGTTCCCATGATAACTGTCCTCAATAAGATGGATCTATTATCAAAACAGGAAGTGGTTAGAAGGGTAGAGTTGCTAAAGAACGAAGGCCAGAACCCCGTGCCCATCTCTGCACTGTACAAGACAAATATCGACGCGCTCAAAACTGAACTAAAGCGCTTCTTGAAGCAGTATATTCAGACATACTTCATCGTACCAGTGAATCATAATTCCTTATCGTTTCTTTCTTGGCTTTTTGCTCATGCCGACGTTCAGAAAGTTGATTATGAAGGCAACGATATGAACGTGACTTTCCAAGCAGTGCCTGAGTTTGTGGAACAAGTAAAAGGGCAGATAAGAAAATTCGGTGGAAAATTCGGCGCAGCTGATTGATTATGTCTGGCGAGTGCGCATGCAAAGAATAGTAGTCCTAAGGTGGGGCCACCGCTTCAGAGACGAACGACTGACCACACACGTCGCACTCACGGCACGGGCATTCGGCGCTTCAGGACTGATTCTCACAGACGTAAGGGACGAGAAAATTCGGGCCACCGCCGAAAAGGTAGCAAGGCAGTGGGGAGGCTCCTTCGACTTTAAGATGGGTATTCCTTGGAGACAATCGGTTAGAGAATGGAAGAAGAATGATGGGGTCGTGGTTCACCTAACTGCATACGGTGAAAACATTCAGACAAGCGATGTTTTGCGGAGAATTAAGGCGTCAGAAAAGGACGTGATGGTCATCGTTGGCAGTCAGAAAGTTCCAAGCGAATTTTTCTCCGAGAAAGTTTCTGATTTCAACGTCGCTATTGGTAATCAGCCGCATTCCGAGTGTTCTAGCTTGGCAGTTTTCCTGGATCGCTTTTTCAACGGTAAAGTACTGGAGAAGGAGTTTGAAGGTTGGAAGATCAAAGCTGAGCCAGTCCAGCATGGAAAGCACGTTATTAAACGATGACGCATAAGCGGATTTCGGAGTGATGTTTAAGTTTTTGCAATACAGATATATATTATGTAGAGCGATAAGTAGCGGCCCAAAGAGAGGTTATTTCGATGCTGTCCTTTATCGACGAAGAGACACTTATGAAGGTCGCCGAGGTTCTAGGCAGTGAAGACGCAGTCAAAGTTATGGAAACGCTGAAGGATACAGGCGAGATTACAGACGACGAAATAGCTAACAAAACAGGAATACGGCTAAACTTTGTCAGAAAGATCCTTTACAGGCTTTATGACCACTCTCTCGTTTCATTGAGAAGATCACGAGACGAAAGCACGGGTTGGTTCATCTTCCATTGGAAGCTACAACCAGATCAGCTTGAAGGCTTCATTCTAACCCAGAAACGACACGTTCTCGAAAAACTGCAAACAAGACTCAACTACGAGAAGGGCCACGACTTCTACTATTGCGGAACACCTGGAGACAATCGGGTTACGTTTGAAGAGGCAATGGAACTCGTTTTTCACTGTCCAACCTGCAACAAACCGCTAATGCATTTTGACAACAACAAAATCGTAGAAGTTCTAAGCAGAAGAGTCGAACAACTGAGGAAGGAATTGGGTGATTGAACGGCTACCGTTGCAAGATAAGGCAATAAAACTTCTGGAGAAAAGTAGCTGTCCACCAAACGTTATCCAACACTGCAAGACCGTTGCCAAACTCGCTGTTAAAATGGCAAAAATTCTTCAAAAGAAAGGATTTAGAGTTGACGTAGAACTCGTAGAAACTGGAGCACTTCTCCACGATATCGGACGCTCAAAAACCCACACTGTAGACCATGCAATAATTGGCGCAAAAATCGCAGAATCCGCAGGTATGCCGGAAGCGGTATCGAAAATAATTGAAAGACACGTTGGCGGGGGCATCCCCCAGGATGAGGCGGTGAGGCTAGGCTGGCCTGAGAAGAACTATTTACCAGAAACATTGGAAGAGAGAATAGTGACATACGCCGACAAACTCGTTGAAGGCAATAAAAAAGTACCTATCAACAAAACGATTGCGCAATTCTCCAGAAAATTAGGCAAGGATCACCCTTCTATCTCTCGACTCAAGGCACTTGATGAGGAATTTCAATCGTTACTCGGTGGATCCTAGTGCCTACAGTCACTTTGCTTGAAAAATTATACGCGAACACTTCTCTCAAAATGGTAGAATCCCAGATTCAGGATTCATGCGAAGGACTAGAAGTTACCATTAGAATCGTCGAGGCAGCCAGTTCCGGGTGGCTTCATCTTAGCATCTCTGGCGAAGACGAGGTAGCTGCCTTGAATTTGCTGAAGAAAGACTTCGGCATAGCTCCAGTTCATGTCAAGAATGTCAAAGAAGGCAACATTTACAAGGGAAAGATCGTTCCCTCCAGGGCAAGGGACACAGAAATTCATGTGGATATAGGCGTTTTCCTCCCTGAACCCATAATTGCGGTTGTTTCATTGCAACACCTGCAGTCACAACTTGTCGATGGAAAGAGGCTACCGCTTCTACGCCTTAGTCAGCTTTTCTGCTTTCTGAATAACGTTCCTATAGAGATTTTGATTAAGCGCGCCCATAACGAACAGAGGTTTTTCGTCTCGCAGCTTAGTGAGAGGCAAATTCGGGTTAGCTTCAGTTGGATAGCCTCAAATCTTGACAGGCTTGTTATCCTAGGAGCCTTCCTAAAAGCCGTTGAGAACGCCTTAGCCGCCAGTGGGCACCTGCGTGACGTTGTTGAAATTGAGAATTTGGGCATGTTGGAGCACGCAATCGTTTGCAAATTAGGCACGGATGCAGTGGGTTTGATTCCTAGACTCGGAAGGTTGATTCCAAACGCTGTTTTCGGAGTTTTTTCACCGACTGAAATCTTACGCTCAGTAAAAGCTTAGAATGCTATTTGTACTTCTGTCGTCTGTGCTCTCGCTTCTTCTTTTGCTTCCGCATGCGCTTCTTCTTCCACTTTGCACGGATAATTTCATCCCCCGTTCATTCATCGTGAAGTGCTTGATCTTAATTCTCTCTCGCTGTTCTTAAGCTTGTCTTATTAAAAATCTTGTGGTTATATTCATGGTTCACATAAGAAGTCTGCTCTGCCACCAAATACTCTAACACTACGTAAACTGAAAGTTCAAAGAGATTTGCTACATCCTATAGCCGGAGAAGG
>DATHCB010000154.1:0-19302 GCA_035319765.1 Bathyarchaeia archaeon | reverse complement strand
ACAAGATCATGATTGACACGGCCAATCTCATGGCTGTCGCCGAGGCTGGAGTAACCTTGGGAAAACTGACGACCACGACTGAATCACTCGGCCCATGCTTTCCTCTCCATCCTGGTGATGACGCAGCTCAGGTAGGCGGTCTGATTGCGACAAACGCTGGAGGAGCTAACGCAGTGAGGTACGGCGTGATGAGAAACTACGTCAAGGGCGTTGAAGTCGTTCTTCCCTCGGGCGACGTCATGACCTTAGGAGGAAAATTGCACAAAGACAACGCGGGATACGATTTGATGCAGCTCATAATAGGTTGTGAAGGAACTTTAGCAGTCGTCACGAAGGGAATTCTGAAGCTTCACCCAAAATGCGACGTCACAGCCATTCTAATAGTTCCTTTTGACGGCAGGGCCGACGCTATTGAAACAGTGCCAAAAATATTACAAAGCGGGAAAGCCCCGTTGGGTATGGAATACGTCGAAAGAGACCTGATGGAAACTGCATCCAGCGCACTGGGCGAAAACTGGCCGTCCAAACGCGGCTCTTGTTATCTTCTAATAACGCTTGCCGAAGCCAACAGGGGACAATTGCTCTCTGAGAGCTATAGAATTGAGGAAATCTGTCAGCAGAACAACTGCCTGGAGATACTGTTCGCCGACACGCTCCGCGAGCAGGGTCGAATTGAGAAGATACGAAGCAGTCTCTACTCTGTTCTTAAGGCGGATACGGCGGATATTTTGGACGTCACGGTTCCACCTGCGAACGTTGAGAAGTTGATAGAAGCAGTAGACGAAATTGCTGGAAGGTTTTCTGTCCGTCTTCCGGTCTATGGGCATGTGGGAGATGGCAATCTGCACGTGCATATAATGAAGGGCTCGAAGAGGGGTGAAGATTTCGTTGATGAAGTTAGGGGCCAGATTTATGACGCGGGCGTAAGACTAGGAGGAGTTATAACGGGTGAGCATGGCATCGGAAGAATTCGGATCCGAAGTATCAGCAATTATATCGCCGACAACAAACTGGAACTAATGAGAAAAATAAAGAAGACCTTCGACCCCAACAACATTCTGAACCCTGGAGTCAAAATTCCTCTCTGAAAATGCGCGTTCTATACTCCGTTGAATTCATTAGGATACTCTGCTTTTCCACTGCAGTCTTTCAATGCGTCTTTCTCTAACTCGATTGCGAAGAGAGCGTTGTCGGGGACTTCGAATGGTGTCGAAATTCCGTATTTGCTGGCTTTCTCAAATCCGAGTCCTGGATAATACTCAGGGTGCCCAACAACTATCACAGATTTGAATCCAAGGTTTCGGGCCTTCTCCAAGCCTTCTCTGATCAATCTCGTACCGACTTTTCTGTTTTGAAACCTAGGAATTACAGAAATCGGCGCTAAGGCCAATGAAACGCATTTCTTTCTACATGAATTAATCTTTATCGGGTAGAACAGTATATGCCCGATAACCGTGTTTCTGTATCTTGCGACGAGTGATAATTCACGAATGTATATCGGTGTCCTTCTCAGTTTTTCAACGAGTCTGGCCTCGGCATCTCTGTTAAACGCTAAAGTGTGAAGCGTCGTGATTTGTTCATAATCTCCTTCAGTTTCCGCTTCAATTTTTATTTTCATTGCAAGGTCAACTGCAAAGGACTTGAAAGCGCGCCCTTAAGCGGTTTTCGTGAGTATTTTTGGTTCTTTCCATTCTTCCCTCAGAATGCCTAGTAAGCATGTATCGGCTAACTTGCCGTTGGTGAACCCGCCGTTCCTGACTGAGCCTTCCTTTCTGAACCCTGCCTTCTCTGCTGTCCTTATTGCGGCTGTGTTTCGTGCATCTGTGCAGACTAGAATTCGCGGTATAGGTTTGGAAAGGAATAGGTAGTCTGTCATGATTTGTATGGCTTCGGTTGCGTATCCCTTCCTTCGTTCTGAGGGGACGATATCGTAGCCTATTTCTGTCCAGTCATGAAGGATGTCCCTGCCGCAGCCGATGTGTCCGATTTTCGTTCCATCTTGTTTCTCAATGATGAACTCTTGGTGTCCCATGGCGACTTGGACTAGTGAAGGGTTCTCGAACTCCTGTAGGGCTTGAGTCTTTGACTTCTGGGGAACGGGAAAGTACTTGCCCTGATACTCCAGGTCGTTCCACCAATCTACGAGCAAAGGCGCATCGTCTTTCTCCATAATTCTCAAATTCACGTTCTTGCCTTTGAGCATTTAGAGCACCAAAGGGTTAATGACTCGAGTTGGTTCGGCTATAACTTTTCTGCCAAAAACAAGAACTGGCTCCGTTATTTCAGAGATGTTCCTAGGTGCATGCTTGAGTGGTTTGATTTGTTCAATAATTCTTTTAAGAAGGAAGGTCGAGTGGCTTAGTTATGCCATACCAACTGGTTATTCAGAGAGTGAAGGACTATAAACAGTGGAAGGCAGTCTTTGACGAACACATAAGCAAACGAAAGGAGCTCGGTTCAAAAGGCGTCAAAGTCTTTCGCAATTCAGAAAAGCCCAATGAAATACTCGTTCTAGTAGAATGGGGGAACCTCTCGAAGGCTCGAGAATTTATGCAGTGGGGAGATCCAAACGAGATAGGCAAGAAAGCAGGCTTAATAGATCAACCGGACCAATACCTTCTCGAACAGATCGCAACAGTCGTTGCCTAGACATCCACAAACCATACACGAATGAACGTCTGCGTCCGGTCATGGATCAGGTCTTTCAGAAGATTTCGCGGCTAAAGAAACAGGAACCTGAGCATGACTAAAATCAGAAGCTTAGTCCAAGTGGGTAATATGCTGTACATTGGATAAGCTTTTGACTCTATTCTGAGCACTACGTAATCAGGAAGCTTCACTTTTTTCGACCAGTATGAAACTCAGTTCACGAACTCAAAAGAAAAGCCCTCGCGCTTTTGGGTCTTCCTTCTCCTGCTTCGATGGATATGAAACAGTGCCTGAAAATCGTGCGCGCGATAATGATATAAATTACCTTTTCTGTGACATTATACATTGTGTGTGGTTTCTTTGACTATGATAGTGGCCGAGTTTCATTATTGGGATTATGGGGAATTTTCGAAAACAGCGATGATGCCCCGTCCCGAAATAAAGAGTGATGAATTGGAGAGGATAGCTCGTGGGTTCAACGTTAAGGTTGATGTTAGAAAGAGGGTGGCATCTTACGCAGGTTTTATGGGTGGCATGAGGTTGCCGAGTTATCGTCGAGTTGACATCTTGGTTTCAGGAGAACGAGCGCGCGATGTTAAAGGCTGCGTTGGTGAGATTTTCAAGCTTTACGGCAAGCCTGACGAAGTCCCCAGAGCACTGTTCGGAAGCAAGAGGACAGGAAAGAAAATCGTTGATGAAGTCCTCAGATATTCAGATCAAACGAGCAGCTCGAGTTTTATCCGATGACCCGATTATCGGGATTCCGATTACGGCGTGCACTCTAAGAATACGCGCCCTTATTATGACTTATCCACACTGCCAGTAGGCGATGTGATGGAGCAAAGTTTTATCGTCACTTGAGGTATACGGATAGACGAGTGGCGATGTTCGATCTTTTGGAAAAATGTCTGGAGACATCGGTGGCAAGTCAAGCTGACGTAATTCAGTTGCGCGGGCAAGAGCGAACGGTGACGATCTGCTCCGTGAGGAACGGTACGGTTGAAGAGTTCTCGAGCATAACTCTGAAGGGTGTGGGCATCCGCGTGTTCGTAGATGGCAAGTCATGGGGCTTCAGCTCCACGAATAGGCTTGATAAAGAAAGCCTAAAGGGGACTTTTACCGATGCGGTAAAACTTGCAAGGGCAACATCGGCGTTGAAGAAGGCGCGAATTTCGCTACCTCCCGTGAAGGCATCGACGGCGAATGTGGTGGTCCCTGTCAAGAAGCCTCTCAAAGATTTTTCTTCGGAGGACGTTGTACGCATAGCTTCTGATGCTTATAAAGGGACTAAGGCGACTGGACCCACCATTGCTTCCGCGGAATTAACCTTCGTGGGCTTGGAGGACGACAAATACTTCCTCGGAAACGAAGGAATCCGTGTCAGTGAACATGCAACTCGTGTGCTCCTGATCGCAATGGTCATGGCTAGAAGCGAAGGTACTATTGCGCCTGCATCGGAAAACCTGGGTCACACTGGCGGTTTGGAGCTGTTCGACAAAACACCCCCGGAAACGTTTGGAAGAACAGTGGCTGAAAAGGCCATGAGCCTCTTGAAGGCAAAGAAGCCCCCATCTGGAAGATTTCGCGTGGTCATACATCCAACCCTGTGCGCTACGCTGCTTCACGAAGCCATAGGTCATCCCTTGGAAGCGGACATAGCAATGGCAGGTGGCGGATTCGACGACCAGATCAGCAGGCTCGTTTCATCCAAACTCATCACGATATATGACGATGGATGCGTTCCAGGCGGCTTGGGATACTTTCCATTCGACGATGAAGGAGTAGAGTGTAAACACACCGTCCTATTGGAAAATGGCGTCCTGAAATCGTTCATGCATGACAGGACCAGCGCTGCACTGGCATCTGCGACTCCAACAGGCAATGCGCACGCTTGGGACTACAGCGCGGAACCGCTGATAAGGCAGACGAATATCGGTATCGAGGCTGGTGACTTTGCGCTGGAGGAAATGATCGAAGATGTCAAGGAGGGTCTTTTCTTGGAAGGCACTTTTGGTGGGCAAGCAGATGCAAACGGCGACTTCACGTTCGGGTTCCGTAGCGCCAGATGGATACACCACGGAGAACTGGGGGAAGAGCTTCGGGGCGCGAATGTGGCCGGCAACGCCATAGAAGTCTTCAAAACAATCGACGCAGTGGGCAAAGAGGCGACTCTGAGACCAGGAGCCTGTGGCAAGGGTCAATGGGCTATCCAAGGACGAGTTGTTCCGCCTCTTCGGTGCGAGATAATGGTTGGTGGGGTGAGTGAATAGGATGCATGAAGATAGTGATTGGTCAACGCTGAGCAGTCTTGTTAACGCGGCGATGGAGCGAATTAAGAGGGAACACGTGTCCCACGCTGAAGCTTTCTATACGAGTACTCGGTCGATAGAAGTTTCGATAAGAAACTCGGAAATCTTCGCAGAAGACAAGGTGACTGACGCAGGCGTTGGCTTTCGTGTTATCGTTGACAAAGACAAGGTGGGTTTTGCGTCTACGAACATGTTAAACGAAAGAGCTATTCTAGAAGCGGGAAAGAAAGCAATGTCTATCGCGAAGGCAAGCCCTCGCATGCCCAACTTTGCCCTGCCCGACGCAAAGCCCAGACTAAGGCTGAACGGACTGTTTGATCCCGAAGTGGCGGAAATGACGGTGGAGGAAGCGGTTGAGGTTGCCGAACGCACCGTCAGTGCTGCTGAGAGCCTTGACAATCGTGTCACCGCAAAAGACGGACGGGTTTCGTACGTCGCGGGCTGGCGGGGAGTTAAGAACACGCTTGGCGTAGAGTGTGAAGAACAGGAGACGCGAAGCTACATTTTTCTTTGGGGAAATGGCCGAAAAAACGGTGAAGTCACTAGCGGGTGCTCGGAGTTTGAGTTTGGACGAGGGGCACGTTTGCATCCCGAAGCTGTGGGTGAAAACATGGCAAGAAGGGTAATTTCTCTTTTTGAAGCTGGTCCCGTCGAGGGTTTCGAGGGCCCCGTGATTTTTGGTCCAGAAGCTGTTTCGTATCAGCTCTTTGACGTGCTGGTTGGCGCGTTGATTAGTTCGAACGTGATAAGTGGTCGTTCAGTCTGGAACATGGAAACCGGCTCGAAGGTGGCTTCAGATAAGTTAACGGTTATTGACAATGCAGTTCTTAAAGACGGTTTTGCTTCTCGAAGTTTTGATGATGAGGGTTTTCCATCCCAAGTAACGGTCCTCGTAGATCATGGCAGACTTGAGAGTTTCCTTCATCACGCAGCCACGGCGAAGGAACTTAAGACCAAAAACACAGGAAACGCTTCCCGATATCCTCGCAGCTCAGACATGGTTCGCATGATTACTGGCATTGGCTACAGAACGAAACCTGAGGTTTATCCGTCAAACCTCGTTATCAAGCAGGGCGATAAATCGCAGGAAAAACTGGTTTCTGAAATGGAAACGGGCGTTCTTGTGGAAGCCATGGCTGGTTTCGCTCAGCAGGGTTCTGGGCTCATAAGCGCTCAGCTCTCCAGAGGCTTCTGGGTGCAACACGGCGAAATTCAACATGCCATAAAAAGCGGAATGGTTCTAGGCATCGCGTTCGATTGGTTGAAGCAGATCTCAGCGGTTGGTAGCGATTCCAAGCAATTCGCAAACTCGGTGGTACCTTCTCTCAAAGTAGAAAACGTAAAAGTGGTGTGCGCCTAGCTCAGCCTAAAAGAGCACGTGCCACTTCAGCACGATAAGCAAGACTCGAGCGCGCGCTGATTGCGACTTGACAATAACAACTCTCATAATCATCACAAATGTGTGGATTGGGAGAAGTTAGCACGCGCTTGATTTCTCAAACATTGAACCAACATTAAATTACGGCGTGCGCTCTATTTCATCGAGATTGCTTTCACGAATTCTGTTACTAACGTAATGGTGTTCCTAAGGTCGTCAACGTGAATAATTGAGGCCGGGCCATGGATGTATCTGCATGGGACCGCCACTGTCCCGCTTGGGACTCCTGCTCTAGTCAGGTGAATTGCCCCCGAGTCCGTTCCTCCGACGGGCACTTTCTTGAATTGGAATGGTATCGATTTCTTTGTTCCGATATTTACTAATGTTTTTAGTACGGTTGGGTGCGTGAAGAACGTTTTGTCCATTATCGTGACTACGGGGCCAGCTTTGATCTTGGAGGATGTTCGGTCAGGTCTCGTGCCAGGCACGTCTGCCACAAACGTTCCTTCGATGGCAAGACCATAGTCTGGGTCTGCTTGCCATGCTGCCGTTCTGGCGCCCCTCATTCCAAGTTCTTCTTGAACTGATCCAACGGCTACTAAGCTATAGACAGAGTCGCTCAGAGCCTTGAAGACTTCAGCTAGGACCGTGCATCCTGCTCTATCGTCGAAGGCTTTTCCCATGAAGTATCCTTCTCCTAGGTCTTCGAATTCGACGTCGAACACGCCCATCATTCCCACTTCTGCACCTTTCCTTTTGGCTGCATCCGAGTTCTCGGCTCCGATGTCGATGAAAAGGTCTTCTTTAGGAATGACCTGGTTTTGCTCTTCAGGAGTCATTATATGTGGTGGTTTGGTGCCGATGATTCCTTTGAGGTAGCCCTTGTCTCCTTTGAGGAGTATTCTCTGTCCTGGCATTATGTTGGCCGTTATGCCTCCGAGAGTCTCGAAGCGCAGAAAACCATCTTCTTCGATGAACGTTATCAGGAAGCCGACCTCGTCCATATGAGCGGACAGCATTATCTTGGGTTTGCCTTTTTTGCCTTGGTGATAGAAGAGTACGTTCCCGAGCTTGTCAACGACGATTTTCTCTGCGAATTTCTTCAGTTCCTTCTTGAGTATTTCGCGCACGTCTACCTCAGCGGCTGATGGTCCAAAGGCGTTTGAAAGAGTCTCTAGGAGTCTAATCTCTTTTGACAGTGGCCTCACCGATTCTCTGTGAGTGCTTCAAAGAATTAATAATCTTCTGTCGCCGAGCGCCACGTACGCGTATGGTTTCCGTGCGCCCAAATAATTTTGCCGAAAAGCATCCAGCGTTTCGGAACTGTGGAAACACCTGCGCGCGCTAAGATGCGAAGGATAAGTTTAATTCTCATTTTTGCTGCACATCAGAGCGGCGATGCCCATTTGTTTGAGTTTGCTGAGCTGAGGTTTAGACCCATAGAAAAAGACGATTTAAAATGGCTGCACGTTTGGGAGAACGATTTTGAAACGATGATGTACAACAGAAGTCAACCTCTTTGCACGATTAGTATGTCTCAGTTTGAAGAAAGGTATTCTGAATGGATGAAGGATGAGAAGAGCCTCAACTTTATAGTCGAGAATACTGCGTTGAAAGAACCTATCGGTACTGCGGGCATCCATAGGGACAAGTGGAGTAACGTGCCGACAGCGACCATCGGGACCTACATAGGCAAAAAGGAATGTTGGGAAAAAGGCTTTGGGACAAAAATAACCGTTGCCTTGCTGGAAATGGGTTTCATCCACCTCGGCTTGAACAGTTGTCAGGCTGGGAGCGTGGAGTACAACACGCGAGCTCATAGAACACTCGAGGCTTGTGGCTTCAAGAAGTGCGGAATCGTACGTGAAGTTGTGTTTGTGGCGGGCAAGAAGTGGGCCATGCTCCACTTTGACGTCCTCCGAGAAGAATACATGGACATTCGAATTAACCTTCTGAAGAAAACCCTAGGCGATTCGGTGCAAGACTACCTCAAGAAGAACGAGCCGGCTTTCAAGCCAACCAAAATAAAGGAAGACGCGCTGTAGCCAAAATTTTCGAGTTGAAATTACTGTGGCCAAAATCTTTCCAAGCTCACGGATGTGGCGCCCATGGATGAGGCAACAATGCCAGGTAACAGTGATGACGCTTCTATCCCACGCCATGAAATGCAGAAACATCTACCAAATTCTCCTGAACTATGACCTTAAACAGAAAAAAGGCGAGAGTGCGGAGAGGATTTGAGGAGAATGGAGTAGAAATCAAGAGCCTTCTCTGCACTCTTACCTAGCCAACAAATAACTCGCCGATGGTCTTAAGCCTGCGTGACTGTAGCCCCACAGTAACAGGTGAGGTTAACCATGATGACGCCCTTTACAGGTTTATTTTGAAAGGCAGGGACTCGGTTTCTTTTTGAGGCGCGCGCCAAGCCTTAGTCGCTCATCCTATAACGATTCATCCTTGTCAATCGCGCGTGTCAAGGCTAAAGAAGACGGATGTGTCGGGTGGTTTTGTACTGGGCACTGCGGAGGCCCATTGCGATTTCTACAAACTCTCTCAATGTGTAATTAGTGAATTCCTGCGTAGGCAAGCCGTATGCGAGACCGTCGCAGTTAGAGTCTGCGTAAATGAAAGTTCTGTTTTCTCTGTATTTGTATGCCGCGTCGTCTGCATACCCGTACTTTGGGCTGCTGAGAATCCTGAACGGCCAGATTTTGCAGGCGATGGGTTTCATATGTTGTAGACCGCAGATGGGGACGCCAGAGTAGTTGTACAAGAAAGAGCATGAACCGTCACTCTTCCTCCTCAGGTAGAACCGGTTCAAGTCAGAAACTGTTAGTTCGACGCCGTAGTTTTTAACGATGGCGAGCCACTCCTGAAAATGCAGAACCACATCATAACTGCAGCATTTGCCGCATCCAACGCATCTCCAAGAGGCAATGTATCGCCACGGAATGAACTGCATCCACGGTGCCTACTTATTTTTTCGATTTGAAAATCAAGAATTGATTTCTCTTATAAAATCTATTCGCGCGACTTGTCGTTTAGGCTGGGAGTAAACTGCAAAGGATCGAACTGGTTTCTGCCGGGCAAGAGTCAGATTCGCGTGATTCTTGAGACGATTGATGTAGCAAGGAACGGGATGGCGGAGCCTAGTGCCAACCAAAATCCAGGACCGAATGCAAAAAACTGCGGAGTCCACTGCTGAACAATCACATGCCCAAGATGGTCAGGGAACTGAAGCCAGCCGCGCAGAGGAGCAAAATTCGTTCGAGTCGACGGTAGAGCAGGGATGCGCCGCGAACGCTATCGTCCCGATCTGGATGATGAACACGAGGACCAGAAGGCTCAACCCGTAGTTCTCCATCCGTACAAGACCGTTAGAATAATAAGCGTCACTGAAGCCCCAGTAATCTGCAAACCACTTTTCTTGCGTGCGCGTGCCTATCGACAAAGAACAAATTCCTACGAATCAATGACGCGTGCTTGGTTTTTGGATAGAAAGGTTAGAATGCGGAGAAACGCTGAAGGGAGAAGGGGTTAGAAGAAGAGTCTCCGCACTCTCGCCTTAATAGCACGTATCTGCTTTTCCCTTTTTAAGACTGCGTCATATGTAGGTATATATGTATCCGAAAGCACGCTCTCTCTCAAACTCTCTAGAGCCCATACGTGGAATAGTCGCGATGACTTGGGCATAGTTGAATCAGTCCTGCTTCGACGGGTTTAGGCAATCAGGGTATATTCGACCTATTCCCTCAAAAAACCTACCACATATAATACACTTTCTTTTGTTACGCAGCCCTCCTCCTCAGTTCCTTCCTATTCAAAATAACTATTAGCTTTTTCGTTAAATGGTTTGGGTTTGGGGATAAAACTTAGCCCCCAAACCCAAACACACAAAAACAAATTGCAAGCCAAAGAAACGTACGTCACAAATCTTATGCACGAGGCCATAAGAACTCTCGCTTGAGTTGCTTATTGGCGATTAAGATTGGAGAACCAGAAGGACCTGAGGTGGATCTGCTTGGTTTCGCTAGGGTTAATGTTTGTTCTTCTTTATGCCCTCGACTTCCCTGTCTTCTTTCAATAAGAATACTCCTGGCCGAGTGAAGCCTTGGGAGTATTGGGCATTACTTTCGCTCTGATTTACATCGGCCTAAGCTTGTTAACAAGTTCAGCCTCTGCTCTTTTCATGTCGGGAATCAGGCGTCCGACAGTCTATAATGTCGCTATTTGCTCATTTGTTGCTTCAATGCTGTTCTTCTTCTCTGCTTTTGTACTCGTACTGATGAGAACACCACTAACCTTTTCATAGGGGCTTAATATCGTCGCAAATCTGTACTAAGATTTTCAATCGTTGGCGCGCAATAGACTGCCATCGTGTTATTCCTATTCTTGGAATCCATTCTTTCTTTTCGTTTCTCAGGTATGCCTAGTAGCATTGCCTTTTCGTTGATTAGCGTCTGAATCTCTTGTTTCTTTCCAACTCTGATTCTCGGAATCTCAATCTTGGTTTGCGCGGGCAAGCTGTCTAAGACAAATCTTCTGAAGTGAGACTATGACTCAAATTTAGACCTAAATAAGGCTTAATAACCTCTGCATATCGAGCGAATTTATGGGTAATTCAAGAAGGTTAGAAGAATGAATTATTCAATGCAGATTTCTGCGAAAAAAGTGTTAGTCTTTGTTTGCATTGTAGCCATTTTAGTGGTAGGCATTGCTTTTGCAACGACAAGATTCATGAACTCAACCCCCACGGTCAATTCTGCAGTCAAGACTAGCGACTACCCAGCTGACAAAGTGACAATCTACGGAAACGGCATCACCTACGTGGAGTATACAAAGACGGTCACGCTTCCACATCTTCCAACCCCAGCGAATTTGACCAGCCCTCAAAACTATACAAACGATGTTCAATTCTATCTTCCACCCGGCGCCTTGACTGACACGCTCACAGTGGCTGGATTAAACGTGCTCCGCATCACCACGAGCCAGGAGAACTATCCGATTCTTCAAAATGGCGACAACGTAACCGTCTACACAGCGACCGGTACCTACACAGGCACGTTCCTTAGCTGGAATACCATGCTACTCTTGGAGGCAAATAACGGAACAATCATGATTCCTACTACCACGATACTCAAAATCGTTCTAAACCAAGCAGTCCAAGTGCAGGGACCTAACATACTTGTGGATATCTTGACTGATTCGCCACCCGGCCAATACCAGATGAACGTCTCCTACCTGATGCAAGGTCCACAGTGGTATCCAACGTATTCGGTTAACGTGGAAACATCCTACCTTGAATGCTGGGCAACGATAGTGAACGTGCAAAGCTGGAGCAACTTCACTCTAGTGCTAGTGAGCGGCGGCCCACACATAGTCTACAATGCACCGTTCCTCGAATCGGAGGCCTATTTCCTCGCTGTTCCCCACGGCGGCGTCCCGGTCGATTTTACATCAACCACAACGGACGAATACCATGAATATACATACGGCTCCAAGCTGTCTTTTGTGAACGGCACGACTGTGAGGCTACCGCTTTTTAATGGAACCGTCAGTCTGCAGCAAGAATACTTCTGGTCAGGGGGCAACGTGGAAGACCTTTATATCTTGAACGACACGCTGAGTCAGCCGCTTGCATCTGGAACTGTGGACTTTTATAGAGGGAACATGTGGATAGGAGAAGACTCCATTAACTATACGCCAGTTAACGCAGAAAGCACAGCGCTAGTCAACTACGCCTATGACATAATAGTCAGCTTGACGGTGACCAAGTACGTGGTGCAAAACAACTGCGTAGACGAGGGAATTAACCTGACGATCACAAACTACAAGCTAACAAGCGTGCAAATTCTGATTCAACAATACATAGATGGATACAATCTGGTCTCATCCACACCGCCAGCGAACAGAGTAGGCTCCACACTTTCGTGGACAATCAACTTAAATTCCAACCAAACAACGACAATATACTACGAGTGGGAAACCAACTAACAGCACTATTCCCCTCTTTTTTTGTGTAGCGCCCGCTAAGACTCAGTTCTAAGTGATGACGATGTGTCATCATCGACTTATGGGGCGGGGATTCCAGAAACCAGCTTGCGGAAAAGTTATAGTTGAACTGAAAGTAACTGTGCGGATTGGTGATTTAGGTTGCTTGAGGGTAAGTCTGTGAATTTGAGGGTCTTGGAGAAAGAGGATGTTGATTTTGAAGCTGAGTGTTTTAATGATATAGATTTCTGGGGAGACTATAACAATCCTGCTTTTGAGCAGATTTCGAAGTCATCATTGATGCAACTGTTTGATAATCCTTCGGACTTTCAAAAAGTGTCTGAGTGGAAGCTGTTCGTTATAGAAAAGAAGGACGAAACCAGAATAGGGATTATCTATCATCGAATTTATCAGCCATACGGGGTTATGGGGATTGGTTGCTTTTTGGTTCCTACCGAAAGAGGGAAAGGATATGGAGCAGAAGCCACTGAGCTGATGGTTGATTACCTATTTCTCAGCAAAGACGTCGTTCGAATACAAGCCACAACAAACGTGGGGAACAAAATGGCACAGAGGGTTTTGGAGAGAGTAGGTTTCAAACTGGAAGGAACAGTCCGAAAACTAAAGTTCGTGAGAGGAGTTTGGACGGATTTTTATCTCCTCAGCATCCTCAGAGAAGAATGGAAACAGCCCAAAGTATTGACGAAAATCGTACAAGAGTGAGCAGTTTTTGGTTTTGCAAAAAGTTATGGCAGAATGCGCGCTAATGCCCTCAAGAACCTTCCTCTCTTCGTTACTAGAGTGTTGGCCGTATCTTACTTTTCCATGATTCTATGCTTATTGTCACTACCTCTAATGGTTTGCGGTTTCCGAGTTCCATAGCGCGCGCACGAAAGTGCTTTGTTCTACTTTCTTTTTTTCTTGGTGATGAATCCTTTTAGCAGCACTGCAGTGGCCAGCAATGAAACTGTGCTTAGCCAAGGCGTCAAGGAGCTGAACGCTGCTGTCGGTATGGAAACTCCGCCGACGGAGGGTGTAGCAACCCATATGGTGTCGCTTGTGCCTGGTGCGGACAGCACGTGAGAAACTACCTCGTTGTACTTGGCTGTGGCTGTATTGGTCAAGTATGTGTTGTGAACCATGCTGCCCACCGTGGCGTTGTATTCCACGGTGGCTACGTAGCGTTGGCCGGCTGGCACCTCGGGTGGAGTGACAAACGTGTTAAGCACGTTACTGCTCCAGTTCCAAGTTAAGACTTGACCGACGACTGAAAATGACACGGCCGCTGGATCGCTGAGCTGGCTGCCTGAGACATAGGTTTCGCCAGCTGGAAGCGTGTCAGTGATTGTGAGGTTGGTTATAGCGACTACGGGACCTCCCAAGGTTGTGGTCACGTTCAAGTAGAGGTGGTACCTGAGGTTTGTTCCGGGTGTGTATCCATCATAAGTGTTGGTTGGGTCCTTGAACGTTGAGGCTGGCGCATAATGTATTTTGATAAAGACGGCTGCCGTCGGGTTGGCGCCCACTATTGAGGATACTGATATGATTAGTGTTCCCAAGAATACTAGACATATAACTGCACTCTTATTCATTGTTTACAGTCTCCTTTCTTCACTCTCTTTGCTGACTAGCGATTGGCGAGCGTGTATTGTTATGTACGGAGACGTTATTAAAGATTTGTGGAACTTTGTTCTATGTCAGGCTTATCTCGTGCAAGGCGCGCGCTTGTTAACATCCTGCGGTTTTTGGTTTAGTTCTTGCACGTTCGGGAGTCGTAACGTACCATTTTTCTGCCCATTTGAGGACGTGCGTGAAGGAGCCAGCTAGCTCGCTCCCCTTCTGGGTTAGATAATATTCAACTCTTGGAGGAATCTCAGAGAATGATTCTCTTCTTATTATGCCTTCTTTTTCCAGTTCCCGGAGACGTTCTGTCAGGGTTTTCGGGCTTATTCCTTCAAGTTTATCGGCTAATTCGCTGTACCTTAACTTCTGGTTAGAATAAAGTAAGCTGAGAATGAGGAGAGCCCATTTTTTGCTTAACATTTGAATAATTTCTAGCGGAATACATTCTTCTGCTTTCATGATTCATCCCGTTCGCTGAAGCTTCTATTATTAAAGAAACTTCTCTATTTATATCTTACTTCATTATATAATGTAACGAGCTGGCTTAATTGAAACATGACGGAGCTGAGCAAGGTGAAATCAGCGTTAGTGTGCATATCAACACATAATGGGAACACTGACAAGATCGCGAACGCTATGGCCGATGCTCTAGGCGCACCTGTTTTAAGACCTGAAAAGGCAGCGATACAATCTCTCGCAGAGTACGACCTCATCGGATTCGGATCCGGAATCTACTTCATGAAGCATCACAAGAAACTACTAAGCTTCATAGGCAAATTACCGATCATGAAGAACAAGAAAGCCTTCATTTTCTCAACCGCAGGAGTCAGTGACAGAGGCATTGAAAAGAACCTGAGCAAGAATCACAGAGCACTCAGGAACAAACTGACTGACAAAGGCTTCGAAATTATAGGCGACTTCTCATGTTGTGGGTACATGAAACGTGGATGGTACTATCTAAAGGGAAGTCGCAATACTGGTCGACCGAATGAAGAAGACTTGAAAAGAGCTTGGCAGTTTGCCGATGGTCTAAAAAAGAAAACAAACGATTAGCCCGAAGGAAAAACTTGTCAATATTTAGCGCGTGTGCTTAATAACAGAATTATCAGTGCCCTCTGAAAAGTGGCGAAATTAAGACTGCAGCTACGGACTGGAGCGCGCTTATGCAATTTGCAGTTTATGAAATTGGTGGCCAGGCTTTTGTGTGTAACAAATAGATAGGTCTCTTGGTGAGGTTAATGGCGCGCTCATGGAACCCAACCTTTAACGGACCCATCGGTAGGGGTCGCCTATTTTTCTCCTACTGGAACTACGAAGAAAGTTTGCGAGACCATTGCCCACGGGAATAAGTGGGGAATCTCCTGTTTATTTGGACTTTGTCAAAGGTGGCGAGATAGAAAAAGCAAATCTCGATAACACTGATCTGTTGGTTATCGGCTCCCCCCTGTCTATGCGCTTCATTTGCCTTTAGCGCGAGCGTTCGCCCCCTCGTCGTCATTGAGGAAACGCGGTGTAAACTGTCTATTGGCGAGAAATCTAGTGTTCTGAGGGTGAAAGAGTATTTTAACCTCTTATTCAAGTACGATTATTGTGGGTGTGAGCGTGGGGGCGCTAAGAGGTTTTGTGGATTTCCTGAAGGATGCCTTCTTCATTACTTGGGCGGTCCTCACTTCCAAATGGCTTTGGCTTATGATCGGCTTTGGCGTGTATTTCATATTCCAAGACTGGCTCATGCTTGCTGTTAGTCCCTTGGTGCTGCTGGTACTGCCGACAATTGTGATTGTTTATGTTATCGTGACTGAGGACAGGCGAACTGCTTCGCAGTACTCCCTTAAAAAGAAAGTCGTCGATACGACCCAATGGAATGTTTCGCAATCCGTGGATGAATATGTAAAAACGATAACGAAAGTCCAGGTTCTTGATGAGGATCGGCAAGAGGATAAGGAGTAGCGCGCGCCAAATTGAGCAATTTCTCCGCGTTATTGCTTAACTAAAAAACAGCGAAACTTTCTCAATAGATAGTGCACAATCGCTCTTTGTTGCACGCCTTTTTAGAGTTAGCGCGCGGATGTGTTTTGCGATTTGTGTTTTTGTCTATTTAATTTGTTTTCGTTTAGGTGAGTGTATGCTGATGTGTTTATTTGTTGTTTGTCTTTTGTTACACGTTATTTTTGTCTTGCGTTTGTCTAATATATAACTCACAAATTTCATTTCTCGACGCGCGCGCAGACCGCTATAGAAATCCACGTTTCCGTCTATGGTTCACTTGACCGTCAAGGGAAACGATGGGAACTAGGCGGAGATAGAAATGACCCGAAATTCAAAGAATTTGTAAAGGAAGCTGTTCTGCATCCGCCTAAAGAGCGTTTTCCGCGCTGTCACGCTTTTCCAAAAGTCGTCTCAGGAGATCATGATACGGATATGGTTAAGGTTGACTGGGATGAACAGTTTCTCTGCGAAGTCAAGCGGTTCTGTATGATAATGGTTAAGCGTTTTCCCGTTTTGGGTGGTGGGTTCATTATTTTACAGTCAAGTACGAAGACGCATAAGATCAGAAATGACACTTTTACCGAATTTGCGTGCAAGTCGAAGAGTTATCACATTGTCTTCAATGGCGTGGTTTCTAAGAATGAAGTGCAGAGTATTCTTGCGTGGCTGTGCCTGTTCACTAAAGACAACAAGTTAATCATTTGGTTTCCTTTGCATTTGATTAAAGGCTCGTACACGTTGAGGATTGGTTTCAAAGGAAGAAAGAAACCGCTAGGATAGTTTATCGTTATGGTAATCAGGGTAAGCAGATCGTTAAGTTTCTGGAGAACAGAGAGTTTGTTCTTGGGTTTTTTGGAGAATGCTCACGATAGCACGCGCGGCTATGGCGCAGTGGCAACGTAGGTTATTTCGTTGCCGTCTGAGAGAAGTACGGTGATGCTGTACTGGTTTCTGCTCGTGCAGGTCGTTGTCAGATAGACTCTGATGGTTTTGCCTTGGTGCAGTTGAGATTGCCGCTGTTACCACAAGATTTCACAACCACGTTTGTGAGTGAGTTAACCTGAGCTGGGCTAGTTATCGTCCACAACGCGTATCCCGTGTTTTGAATCGACATGTTGATCGCTGTGTAGCTGGGAGCGGTGCCGAAGAACGTCACCGATGTCACTTGGAATTTATCTATTTTAGCTGGCGCAAAATTGGGTTGGTTCAAGTTTGTCCACCACGTGACGACAGCCCACCAGCCCACGAATACTCTGCAAACCACGACAAGATACAGAATAGCGAATAGTTTTGGCGAAATACCATGTTTGTCAGCCTCTGCTTTCTGCAAGTCATTTCCTCTGCGTTCGCTAGTTCACCAATCACTTCAGAAATTGATGCAGCAAAATAGATTATGAACGCAGAATTCAGAAGAAAAGTTGGATTGGTTTGGGGGTTAAGTTTTATCCCCACACATACTTTCTACGTAGTTTTTTTTGTAGAGCCTTCTAGCGCGCGCAAGATTGATTCAGTCTTCCCCCCCCCAGAAGAAAGACTACGATTTGTATCGTTCACGAAGACAAGTCCAAGTTCATCATTCAGATATATCCGCTTAAATCTCTTTGTTTTTCGTTCCGTGGAAAGAACAAAGAATACTGCAAAAACTGCTTAGAATTACTAGTATAAGCGCCCGCTACTCTGTCACTCTCTGTCAGTTAGTCACACACAAAACAGACAATCAAACAACCAAACAAACAGTAGAGAATTTCTTATATCGTTGCGTTGGCAAAGTATTAATGTGGGGTAGATCCGTTTGGGTGATCCAATTCTGTGCAGGCTCGGTTTTCACAAGTGGCAAGATTACGGAAGTCAGTTTCAGATATCCTGGAAGGAACGTAACTTTGTTCCTTATATTAATGTGGTTCCTAAGTCTGCTGTTGGTCAGCCTTTTCCCAATGAGGAAACGTTGAGTATCCAGAGCAATGAAACACTTGTCACCCACAGTACGGTCGTGTATGAGGGGAGCAAGTGCCAACGATGCGGCATAAAGCTAAGGCGCAAATTCGAAAAAAATTCGGATGGGACACTTTCCTGCGTGGGCTGGGAGCCTGACTACTAAATAATCGACAAAGAATAACGCACACGCTACTGAACCTTTCCTTCGATAATCTGCCTGCGGTAAACTTGCCAAGCCTCATCGATCTCCGTTATCGCTTCGTCGATGCTTGACGGTTCAACCTAAGTCAATGCCTCTCATATTGATGACCGATACGAGAGAGAGTGGAAAAGTGGATTGGATGATTAAGGGAAGACTTCTCGCGATGGGATCCATATTAATTGTTTTGGGCCTCGTCCTCTATTTTGCGAGAGGCAATGAAGTTACGCTAGTATTAGTCGCTGTTGGAGTAGTATCGTTGATTGCTGGAGTATTTTGGAGGCCACGCAAGAAGAAGACAGAGATCGTTGCCAGCGATGCGCAGATGCAACTCTAGGAATCCATGTTTGCTGTTCATCTCTCGCATAGTGAGCTGACAAACAAGCCTCTTCGTTCATCAATGCGCGCGCTAAATGAGGA
Source organism: Bathyarchaeia archaeon (assembly GCA_035319765.1). GTDB lineage: Archaea > Thermoproteota > Bathyarchaeia > Bathyarchaeales > SOJC01 > DATHCB01. The sequence continues at coordinate 809 of DATHCB010000154.1, read as the reverse complement.
TTTGGTTACAAATCTCTTAAGTATGAGCAAACATGTAGGCTGATTGTTGGAGGAGACAACGCTGGTATGCACTGTGAGGCCATAGGTGAAATCTTTGAGTAAAGATGATGTTTATGTTGAATTGCGGCGACAGATTGACAAGATGCCAGTTGGTATGCCGGCCACGGAATCCGGGGTTGAAATTCGCATATTGAAGCATTTTTTCACCCCTGAGGAGGCAAGAATCGCATTGCAGCTCAACATGTTTCTGGAGCCCGTTGAACGGATCCATAGCCGTTTGAAGCAGACTGGTCAAGCGATAGCTCTTCAGGAATTGGAGAAAGTCCTGGATCGCCTTGTGGGGAAGGGATCAATCTTGTCTAGTGAGAAAGATGGCAAGAAGCTTTACAGTTACTCGATATTTGCCGTGGGCATGTTTGAATCTCAGGTGAATCGACTTTCCAAGGAGTTTTACGAAGACAGCGAAGAGTATCTTACTGGAGAATTCGGGAAGGAATTCTTTCGCACGGGCATTCCCCAGTTGCGAGTTGTTCCGGTCGAAAAGAGCATCACTGTTGAACACCATGTGGCTACTTATGATGACATGAGAGCCATAGTCAAGAATACTCCAGGCGAGTTTGGCGTCATGAATTGCATATGCAAACAGGGCAAAGACCTAATGGGCCACAGCTGTCAGACTACTAACGTTCGCGAGACTTGTATCCTGTTTCCCCACGCACGCGTTGCGACAGCGCAATCGCAAACGCCTGATACCGTTCGTGCCATCAATCAAGACGAAGTTCTACAACTTTTGCAGAGAGCGGAGAACG
>DATHCB010000153.1:0-23036 GCA_035319765.1 Bathyarchaeia archaeon | reverse complement strand
ATGTAGTTTCGGAAGCCAGCATCTTTTACCATCCTTAGAATCGCCTGTGCCAAAGCGTGAGAATTGTCAGCAGGGACTTTCAGCCCAGTGCTGTTGTCGTCTACAATTTCGCTTAGCCCACCGACGGCTGTAGTCACTAGGGGGCAATGGGCAGCCATGGCTTCTAACGCTACTATGCCGAAAGGCTCGAATTTCGAAGGAACGACGGCTACATCTGCTACGCGGTACAAAGCTCTGAGCGTCCAGTCGTCGAGATATCCAGCGAAGTAAACCTTCTCGTACAGACCGATGTCATTGACCATCTTCTGATACGCTTCTTTCTGTGGGCCCTCCCCGACCGCGATGAGTTTAACGTTTACGCCGTCTGCAAGAACAGTTGGCAGGGCGTTGATCAGCGTGTCCAACCCTTTTTCGGGGACAAGTCTTCCGACGAACAACAGTATCTTTTCTGATCCGTTCGCAAACCGGTTCCTGACTTGCCAGTAATCAAAGCCAAAGTTGAACTTCGTCGCATCCACGCCGTTTGGAATGACACAGACCTTGCTCTCTGGTAGATGAAAACACCATTTCACATGGTCGCGCATGTAGTATGAGCAGGTTATTACGCGCCAAGCTTCGAAGCATATCCAGCCTTCCATCTCGTGAATCGACGCCTGAAGGTCATTGTGGATTCCTGTTCTTCTGCCGTACTCGGTACTGTGCATCGTCACTATCAGAGGTCTCCTGTACAAGTGCTTTAGTCCTATGCCCGCGATGCCCGAAAGCCAGTCATGTGCGTGGATGAGGTCGCAACCTTGGATGTAATTAATCAGGTCGCAACCACTGATCTCCATGTTCTTTTGCATCCGCAAGGCCCATCCTGAGAAAGAGTCGCCAGCGGCGTAGGTTTCAAACCTATTGACGTTTACGCCGTCAATTTTCTCGTACTTATTAGCCCCCGGGAAACCGCATGTGAGAACATGGACGTCCTTGTTTCTGCGGGCAAGTGCCCTAGATAGATCATAAACATGAGATGCTATGCCTCCTATGATGCGGGGAGGAAATTCCCATGAAAGATGAAGCACCCTCATCGGCGTCACTCAGGAGTTTGCCTTTCTGTATAGGGAGACAACATCGTCAACCCACTTTGGGCCAATGGGCCAGATTACGTCGATTTTTCCCTTATGTCCCTGACCGTAATATCTTAGAATTTCATTTTTTAGCCACTCCGTGTTGGCAATCACGGTTTTGGACTCCCACATTGCCATGTCCTCGATCTCCTTTACCGCAATGCTGAGAACGCTGAAATTGTCATGACATCTGTGGCCTTCGATGGAATGAAAAGTCTGAACGAAAGGAATGCCAAAACAATGCTTAAGGGCAATCGCTGGATACGTGGTCAGCCATTCATGTGCATGCACAATGTCGATTTTTTTTCCATTTTGCTTGCAATAGTAAATAATGTTGGCCGCTTCGTTCTCGATCCGTATCGAAGCTGTCACTGCATGACTTAGTACGCTTGCCATCGGATGAGTCCTGACAGGATTGGCGATTCGGTGTACATGGACTCCTGCTACGTCGTCGTATCCCTGCTTGAGATCGTCCAAAACGATGAGCTCGACCTCGTGTTTCCGTCGTATAAGTTCGTGTGCCAAAGTGCTTACGTGGTCTGCAACGTTTCCCAAACGCTTAGGGGGATATTCCCAGCTAAGCAAAAGAACGCGCATCAGTCTGGCGCTGCTATAGTTTGATGAATGCGTCACACGCCGGCTGTGCTGTAGGTTAATCTTTCGATGCGATTGTCCAGCAGTCTCACAATGCGACTTCTGAGAATCTCGCCTGAAAGATTTGATGTTTTTAGCCGGTCAAAGTCTCTGGCCAGCTCAGTCTCGTCCAAAACATCTCTTAACCACTTGGCGAAGTCGCCTCTTTGAGTGTGGAATTCCAATGATTTTGTTTCAACCTTGTTTGCTTTTTCCTTAAAGTCTGCTAGACTGCAAGCTGACATTTTGGTGAACTTGTCTGGTCCGATTCCAGAGTAGAATTGGAAGCATTTTTCTTGAGGTACGGGTGAATAGACTTTCTTTGCGGCTTCGGGCAGAACTCCTATGGCTATCAGTCCCATGGGACTTAATTCGTAGGTGGAGGGGTTGTCTCGTGTCTTGTTCAGTAATTTTTTCTCTTCGAGCGATTGAAGATAGGTAGATAGACCTTGAGCAGTGTATGGTTCTCCTAATTCCAGGGCTAGGTCGTTGGGCGTTGCTTTTCTGATGCTGTTGATTCTCTTTAGGACTGTGATTTCATCTTGAGAGGATTCAGGCATAGAAAGCATCTCTGGTTTTTCAGTTTGAACGCATCTACTATAATAGCTTTATCTCCACGTGGTTAGTAGAATTGGGCTGGTGACTGAATGAGCAAGCAACCTCTATATTTGGCTTTAATTCTACATATGCATCAGCCACGTTACAACCTGAGTGGCCCAACCTACGAGTCTGAAGTTGCTCGGGACGTTTTCAACCAGACGCTGCATCCTTACACGTACCCGACAACCTCGATCATGAAAAACGAAAATGCAAAGATCACCTTGAACTTTACGGGCAGTCTCATTGAACAGCTTGATGAGTTAACAGACGTGGGTTACGATTCGAGACTGGACGGGCTATGGAGTAGGTACAAAGAGGTTAAAGCGCTTAAGAAAGCAGAGTTTACTGGCTGCGGGTACTTTCATCCTATATTCCCGCTCATCCCGGAGACCGACCAGAATAAGCAGATCCAAGAACACTTGGCTCTCTTCGAGCGAACTTTTGGAACAAAGCCTGAAGGATTCTGGCTTCCAGAACTTGCCTTCAGTCCAAAGGTAATTCCTGCACTTGCAAACAATGGTATAAAATGGGTGGTAGTTGACGGTCCCCATATTGTAAACGCTAACAAGGACCAGAATATGTACCATCTTCTGTACAAGCCTCATTTCGCGGAGTACGGCGGTCATCGGATAATCGTCATCCCACGAGATAGAATGATCAGCATCGCACAGCAGAGTGGATACAACCCGATTTGGCTTAAGCAGGAAGTTGAGAGGGCGATTGAGCCAAATAATGATGGAGAATTTCTCTTAACAGTTGCCACGGACGGAGAAAACGGATGGTTCCGCCACTCAGGAGAGAACGCTGGCTTCTGGGGATGGTTCTTTGAACCTCTTCTTTACCTCTTAGAAAGAGACCCAGATTTTCAATTCATACGGCCAGTCACTGTAAGTGAATATCTCTCGGAGCACGAACCTACAGATACCGTATCGGTCGAAGATGGAAGCTGGAATGTCCCAGATACTGTAGATGACGGCAGATTTCTAAAATGGACAGGAGGCGAGGAAAGACAAAGAACTTGGTCACGCGTTCTGGAGACCAGCAAATCAGTTAATGATGTTGAAAACAGAATATCCAGCGGAAAAGCAAGTTGCTCCCAAAGCGCTGAGAAGGTGCTCAACGAGGCTTATCGGTGGCTGCTAATGGCCGAAGCAAGCGACAATTTTTGGTGGGGCAGCAAAGACTGGCTTGACAAGTCTGTCACTTGCTCTCTCAAAGCTAAGGAAAAAATCAACGAGGTTTTACGGCTCTGCGGAGTCACGTAGGCTTCCAAGAGCCACTTTCGTATTCTTCGACTATATTCTCGTAGAATTTCTTTGTCTGGTCGGCTATTTTCGTCCAGTTATAGGCTTCCAGGACTTTGTTGTAGGCGTTCCCTTTGGTCCAGTTGGCATAATTAGGGTCAAGCAAGACTCTCGCTACGCCCCAGGCAACTGAATTCGGGTTCCCGGCGAAAACTTTGGTTCCCGTCTTGTCATGCTCAACAATTTCTGATAGACCGCCAGTATTTGATGCGACAAGCGGTGTTTTTGCAGCCATCGCTTCTAAAGCGGTAATTCCGAAGGGTTCGTACAGCGAAGGCACAACACAGACGTCGGCGATTCGGTAAAGCTTCTGGAGGCTTTCCTCGTCGATGAAACCTGTGAAAAACGTCTTGTATGTCAAACCCATACTCTGAATTTGATGCATTAGAGTTTCTTTCATTCCTCCATCGCCAACTATTACAAATTTCGCGTTCACGGCCGACAGGATTTTCGGTATAGCGTTGATCAGCGTCTGGACGCCTTTCTCATGAACTAGCCGACCGACAAAAAGCACGATCTTCTCTTCTGGCAAGGCAAATTTCTCTCTGAACTCGGCTCTGTCAAACTCTTTCTCGTACGTCGCAGCGTCAACGCCGTTTGGAATAACCGTCAGTTTATTTTGTGGGAGTCCGTAAGCCCATTTGTTCTGGTCCGCCATATACTGACTGCAGCAAATTACTCGCCAGGATTCATGAACGAGCCAGTTTTCAGTTTGGTGAATCATCCTCTCATAATCGGTGTGAAGCCCATTTCTCCTGCCGACTTCGGTCGAGTGCATTGTGGTGGCAAGAGGGATTCTGAAAATATGTTTTAAGCCTACTGCTGCGTTCGCCACCAACCAGTCGTGAGCATGTATAATGTCTACTTGTCGCCCATGTATCCTGATCAGACCAGCAGTCTCCCTTTGCATATTCACGTTCATCAGGGAAACCCATGTGGCAAAATCCGGAGACGGACTCTTGTAGGAATCAATCCTCATTACGTGAACACCGTTCATAATCTCGCGTTCTGGAGCTCCAGGGAAGTCGCAGGTCGCAATGTAAACGTCTACACCTAATTTCACGAGTTCACGCGACAAATAGAACAGATGTGCAGCTATCCCCCCTACGGTTCTTGGCGGGAACTCCCAAGAAAGCATGATTACCCGAAGTGGCCTCACTCGTCAACACCTTATCGTTTCTCATAGACCTTAAGGATGCTGTCTGTCCATCCTTCGGCATGGGGCGTGACTACGTGCACCTTGCTTTCTGGTGCTTTATAGTACTGTTTTAATTCTTGTTTCATCCATTCAGATTTGACTATGATATTCGAGGCTTCGGTGACGCCTAGTGACTCGATGTTGGTTATTGATACGTTGAGGGGAGCGTTCATGTTCTTAGACCTGTGGGGTTCAATGCTGTCTACCGAGAAAATAAATGGGACTCCGAAGGCTTTTTTCAAGGTAACTGCTGCAGGTAGGAAGTGCCAGTCGTGTGCATCGATCAGGTTCACGTCGTGTTTTGCCGAGTAGTAGATGTCTGAGGTAACTCTTTCGGCTTCTTGGTTCAAGCTGAGCATCCATGTAAGTACGTTTATCTGTGGTCTAACTTTGTCTGAGATTCTGTAGGCCTTAATGCCGTCTGTGCCTTGATGGAAGCCAACCCAGGAATTGTTGTACGTAACCACGTGAACGTCGACGTCTTTCTTTACCAACTCTGCCGCAAGTGCATTCACGTAATGAGCGAGCTGTCCGACAATCCTAGGAGGGAACTCCCACGTGAAGATAATCACTCGCACCAGCGCGACCTTCTTTAGCTAAAAATGGAGCAAACTCGTATTATTCCGGTGCTGGTCAGGTAAAATCTCCTGTTTCCTTCTTGATCCTGAAAAGCTGCCACGTATCCTTCTGAAACGTGCCTCTCTAGGTTCTGGTTGATTTCGTTTACGTCAGTTTGCAATATCCGGGCTAGCTCGTCACTCTTTATGGCCATTTGGTTACTCGTGGCGCAGAGGTTGTGCAAGCTTACCAACAACCGCTCCGACAGCGGAAGATCGTAGCCGTTCAATTTTATCATTCTCAGCTTTTCAACGAGATGAATAACCAAATAACTTTTGTGCAAGCGATTTTTAATAGGTTTCACTGCGTTCAAAAGTGATCGTTGATGACCCGTGGCGATCTTAGCGTTCTCATGCTTAGCTGGGAGTTTCCCCCAAGAGTCGTGGGCGGAATCTCCTCGCATGTCTTTGATCTGTCCATGGCACTCGCGAAAAGAGGTATCGACGTTCACGTAGTAACTTGTGATTTCCCTAGAACACCTGAGTACGAGCAAAATGGAAGGGTCAGGGTTTATAGGTTCAATTCGAAAATTCCTTCGCCGAGTTTTCTAGGCTGGATTTTTTCGATGAACCAGTCAATGGCTGAAAAAGCGGTTGATGTGCTGAACGAGATTAATGAAGATATAGATGTGATTCATGCTCATGATTGGCTGGTCGCTGAAGCAGCGATCAAGCTGAGGGATGATTTTTCGAAGCCTCTGGTTTCTACTATTCACGCTACTGAAATGGGGAGAAGGGGTGGAATTCGCAACGACTATCAAAGAACCATAAATGAAGTGGAGCGGCACCTGGTCAGCCAGAGTAACGAACTGATTTGCTGTAGCGAATACATGGCAGAGCAGATTTCATGCGGGTTTAATTACGTGCAGAGCGAGAGGCTTCACGTAATTCCAAACGGTGTGGACGCAATCAAATTTAACGTCAGAGTCAGCACGAAGCAGGTCAGGCAGAAGTATTCGAAAGACGGAGAAAAGATCGTATGCTTTGTGGGACGACTTGTGCATGAGAAGGGCGTGCATGTCCTTATTGGAGCAGCGCCCAAAGTTTTGGAGAAAATGCCTGACGTAAATTTTGTGATCGTGGGCGAGGGTGGAATGAAAGACTACTTAGCTCAGGAAGCTTGGGATTTCGGCGTTGCTGGCCACGTCTTTTTTGCTGGATTTGTTGATGACGAGACGTTGATTTCGGTTTATCAAGCGAGTGATGCTGCTGTTTTTCCCTCTCTTTATGAGCCATTCGGAATTGCCGCTTTAGAAGCGATGGCGGCTAGGACCCCTGTTATAGTTAGTGATACTGGCGGGCTGGCCGAGATAGTGGAGCATGAAAAGACTGGCATCAAAGTCTTTCCTGACAACTCCGATTCGCTGGCTTGGGGAATTCTTAGAGTACTACAAAACCCCACTGTTGGCGACAGAATTCGGAAGAATGCGTACCAAAGAGTAGTCAAGGAATATGACTGGAACGAAATCGCGGAAAAGACGATAAAAGTCTATGAAAGTGCAATGACACGAGGTCGAAAGCCAAAAGTCGTCAGGCTGACTCATCCATTTCTTGCGCTGGAAGAATATCCTGAGACAATGAGAATACTACTACTGCTGCACATACTCTGCGCAGTTGATGAGACAAATGCGAAACGCCCAGTCGAGTTAGAGGAAATGCTGGGAATGAGTATCAATAGGCTGAATGTCTTGCTTCAGAGCCTCTTAGAGTCTGGTCACGTGGCCTTCTTCAGGGATAGCCTGCGCAGAGTCCGATATTTCCTCACAAAACTTGGCATTCTCAAAGTCTGCTCAACTTTTTCATGAAGTCTCAGTACTTATTATTGAAGGAGAGTCTTCCTTAGTTTATTCAAACGTGCTTGTACAACAGCAATCAGTTTTTCTCGAAGATCTTTGCCTTGAATGCCCGAGAGCCTTAGTCGTTCCAATTGTTTTGCAAAGTCTTTGTCGCGCAGTGAAAGGCTGGCCCATTTCTCGAAGTCGCCTCTTCTATTGTGAAACTCGACAAGGCTTACATCAACTTCCTGAACAGCATTCAGAAAACCCATAAGACTCCATGCTCTAATTCCAGTGAAATTCTTCTCGCTTGGTCCTTCGTAGAATAGGAATGGCTCGTTGGCCGCAAACACGTAGGTGCGCAGCTTCGATTCGAAGTCTAGCAAAGCTCCTTGAGCAGTCACGAAGGCGTCAGTCGGCGATTTGTACGGGCTGAAGTAGGTGTGCACTTCTCCAGGCGCTCCTCCGGCAGAGAACATGTAATACATATGGTCGCTCGTGAGAAAACATCGCCATAGCCTCCGAAATTCATCGTCCTTCGATTCTCTAACGAGTGGTTCCAGCTCTTTGCTAGTTGTGTAGTAAGCCCACTGACTCGTGTTTCCTATCCAGCCGCTCGTATCTCTGTTAATGTCGGCCCATGAAACTGTTCCGCCCAACTCGCCAACGTCAATTTCGCCCACAGGTCTGTGTTTGGCCAGCACTTCAGAGGGCGTAGACATTGTCAAATTTTCATACTTCAGGATTTCTTTGGGGAGATACCTGAGAAAATCGTGTATGCCTGTCTCGGGCCAGTGATGTTCACCAAAAGTCTCGTAGTCTGGAAAAATCGTTATGCAATGTCCCAGCGTCGCCGTCAACCAAGCTGCGTACTTGTCCGCAGTTAAAGGCCAGTCACTCCAAGATCTTGATGAAAACCTGAATGCGACATCGTCTGTCAGCTTGAAATTCCTGAGTAGAACCCTGAGCCTGTCGCAGCCTTTGGCCTTGTAAATGTAATTGGGTGATCTTCCCTTCAATATTCTGTCAACTCCTTCGGTGAATATTGCTCCGTAGCCCATTTTTTCTACGGCTTTCGCGATAGCATTATTGTACATGAGTTCAGTGTTCTCGAAACTATTCGGCTCGGAATGGAACAAGTCTTTTATCAATTGTCGATGCATCAAGACTTCTTCCTTGAACTCGTCTCTCACGGGATACAATCCACTCAGAGAATGATAGTATGGTTGATCAAGAAACTCGACGCAATCAGTCCGGCTCAGTTCTTTAAATGAATCCAGAAGCTCCGGGCTAAAGCTTTCACACTGTTCAAGAAAAACTCCTGACATGCTGAACGAGACCTTGACCTTCTTTCTCTCTCGCTTGAATTCATCGATTGCCTTAAGCAAAATATCATTGGCCGGAAAATAGCACTTCCTAGCTGCACGATTGAAGATCTCCTTATTCTTGGAGTTGTCAAAATAGAAATCGAAGAGTTCATCTTTGGTCCGTCTCTTGAACATGTTCCTTTCCCAGAAGAAGCCTTCTCGAATCCTGTAGGGTTGATGCACTTTGAAAATGAAGAGCAGGTCAACCAATCTTAACACCAAGTCCAACGTGAACGCGTTTTTAAACGACTCAATGCACGGAATTTGCTTAAGCTTTGCGGTATGACGACTTGCCTTGAATCAGAGCCGCGCACACGCACAAGGTGGGGTTTGTAGTCTAACCTACGCGCGAGCAAGTGATTTGTCTATGCATTCAGAAAAGTCGGGTCAGTTGCCTCTAGCTATAGAATGTTAGTACTTTTCTTATTCCGTCTACTGACAGGTGGTATTTTTCGGTTCCGTCGGTTTTCATTGTTTTGATGTAGCCTAAATCTATTAGTCTGCCTAAGTGTGCTTGGACCGTGCTGATGTCTATCGTTGTCCATTTGGCTATTTCATCAGTTGTCAGTGCTTTCTCAGGCGTGATCGCGCCTATGTTGTGCAGCATCGCTAGGAAACGAAATTCTTCGGGCAAGTTGGGACTGTAGTAGAGCGACATTTACTTCCTCTTTCCTTCTTTGACTATGTTCTCATAAAGCTCCGTGGTCTTCTTAGCGACGGCTTCCCAGCTATAAACCCGCTCCACCGCCTCATGCCCGTTCTTGACCAGCCAAGCAGCATGACCAGGATTGCTCAAAACGCGCTCCACACCCCAGGCAATACTATCAGGATTCCTCATATAAACGTACTCACCCGTCTTCTCATGCTCCACCACTTCTGCCAAGCCTCCCACTTGGCTTGCAACGACGGGCACGCCGGCAGCCATGCCCTCCAAAGCAACGATGCCAAAAGGCTCATAAATCGAGGGAATGACCAACACGTCTGCGCTTCGCATCAATGCCACCAATTCTTGATCTGGGATAAACCCAGTGAAGTTGACCCTCCAGCGGTTGCCGTTCTGATTTGCTAGAGACTCTAGATGTCCCCTTAGCCATCCGTCACCCACGATTACAAACTTTGCGTCACCGAAACGCGAAGCAATTCTTGGGATGGCTTGGATCAAAAACTCAACCCCTTTCTGAGGCACTAGACGTCCTACGTAGAGAATCAGCTTCTCATTCGATCCTACGCCATATCTGCCTCGCACGCCGTTGCGGTCCACGTTCACTTGGAACTTGCTGCTGTCGACAGCGTTCGGGATTATCCATGTCTTCTCCCAAGGACATCGAAAGTGTCCACACACTTCGTGGCGCATAGAGTAAGTGGTCACTATGACCTTATCTGCCTCATACGTGCACCACCACTCCCAACTATCGATCGTGAAGCTATCAATGCTCTGCAGTGTACTTCGTCCGTATTCCGTACTGTGAATCGTCGCAGCCAACGGTCGATGCAAAAAATGCTTCGCTGCAATTCCGGCAGGCGCCGTCAGCCAATCATGCACGTGCAGAACATCAAAATCCACGCCGACATCTGCCACCCGCTTCTCGAGGGAATGATTAAACAAGAGTGCCCATGTCAAAAAATGGGGATGGCCAATTTCGCTCGTCGCGCGATAGATCTTTACGCCGTTCAGTTCCTCATAACTTGGTGCGCCGGGAAATTCTAGGGTGACCACGTATACCTCATGCCCGAGCTTTGCTAAGGCTTTGGTCAAGTCCTCAACATGACGTGCGATGCCTCCTACGATTCGGGGTGGATATTCCCAGGTTATGTGGCAGATTTTCATCTGAAAGCACCGAATAGTTGTGAAGTCTTTCTGGATTCCGCTAAATATCGCTTATCTAATGCTTGTAAGAGATTTAAGACTGTGTTCATAGACGAATAACACGCACAGGATAAACGCAAGCAGATCAGGTGGAACGAGTTGTTTCTAGGCAGTTCTCTTTGCTTGTCCAGTTTTATTCTCAGCCAGTCTTAATCTGCGTGTTAGGCGAAAAATGAATCCTAAAGGGGCTATTTTTGAGTTTATTCGGTAAATCTTGCGATCCACTAATTCTGAATTTATGGAACCGTTAAAAACTCGAATGCAATTAAGAATAATAAGCCCAAGATAAGCCAAACAGGGGGACGCAAGCTATGGTCAATTTTGAGGATGTTGCTAGCAACGTTATCGAAGTCTCGCTAGACCTTAAGCGAGGAGAGAGGGTTTGGATTCACGGCTGGGATCATACCATCGAACTGGTCTCACAGTTAGCTTGGAAGTGCAAGGACCTCGGTTGTGATGTAATGCTCACTATCCAGCCGGAAGATTTTTGGATGCGCTGCATAATGGAGGCGCCTCTCAAATCAATAGAGAGAGTGCCAATTCATCAAGCGGCAGCATTGAGGGAAACTGACGTCTATATCTTTACCCTTGGACCTAGGAGTCCTATCCCTTGGGAACGCATTCCGAAAGAACGGTGTAAGGCGGTGTCTGTATATCTTGACCGACGTTACGATAGAACCAAATTCGCGGAAGAGTGGGCGGAGATAGTGATAAAGCGTAAAGTAAGGATGCTCGCGATAGAGGCTACGTTTGCTACTCCTGAAAGGGCCAAGGCTCTAGGTCTGAATTATGAGGAGTTGAAAGACGTTATGTTCGCCGGGTGTACGGCAGACTATCGCGAAGTTAAAAGGCGCGGAAAGGGTCTTGCCTCTCTGCTGAGCGGAAAGGAGAGAGTACATCTAACCACTCCGGGCGGGACCGACATAAGATTCACGCTTGACCAGCGCCCGGTCGAGATTGGCGATGGCTTAGCAACTGAGGAAAAGGCTGAGAAAGGAATTGTAACTTTTCTGCCGGCAGGTGGTGTGGAAGTATCCGCGTATGAGTCAAGTGCTGAGGGCACAATCGTTTATGATGTCCCTGTGCGCGTCGAGGGTGGTCCTATTGTGGGTCTAACTCTTCAAGTCAGAGACGGGCGCGTTGTTGAGTTTACTGCAAGAAAGGGGAGAGAGATTTTCGAGCGTTATCTAAAGCAAGGCAAGGGAGACGTTGATCGGTTCGCGTTCATTGACTTTGGCCTCAATCCACATCTCCGCCACGGCTACACTCAAGACGACAAAGTCCTGGGCGGAGTCACAGTAGGCTTCGGTGACAACGAGAGTAAGGGCGGAAAGAACAGGGCAGACGGCCAAGACTGGTGGGCCTCCATGACCAAGTCCACTGTCTCGATAGGCGACACGTTGATAATGCGAGACGGCGTGCTCTTGATCTGATTAATATAGGTCTCGTTCTCCCAATTTTCATTCTTTTTTACGCTTGGGACAACTAACTTCCTCTCTCGAGGCTGGGGTGCGAGCCTGAACATTAATCGCTTGCTGTTTTTTGGTTTTCTCAGCCATCCCGCATGGAAAAGCTGCGCGCGCTATAGGTTATTTCTTCGCGCCCTTCAATTTCCCGATTATAAATCGATTTTGCCCTCAAAAGCTGGATGTCTCAATATTATGTCTTCAACAAAGGCTCGTAAAGGCTCGGCGACGCTCCACGCCTGTGCAATGCATCCACGTGGCAAATGCGGCTCGTCGCCGTCAAATATTTCGCTGATATGGCCAAGCCCTGCCTGCAGAGCCGTCTTTTGGAAGAATGGATAAAGAAACTTCTGGAGGGCGTATCCTCGCCATCTTGAGTCGTGTTTTTTCACTTTCAGGAACGCTGAAATGAACGGCCCTAATAGCCAGGGCCAAACCGTTCCGTTGTGGTATGCTTGATTCCTTTGGGCCCAGCCTCCTACGTATTTGCCAATGTAACGTTTATCATCTCGTGATAGCGTTCGAAGTCCACATTCGCACCACAATTTAGTCTGAACCGCCTTCACAACAGCCTCACTTTTTGCGTCATCTAGCGCTGAATAGCCCAGTGAAACAGCCAGAATCTGGTTAGGCCTTACAGATGAATCCCTCTGATCCCCAGAGATCACGTCGAAGAGGCAATTTTCGTCTGGGTTCCAGAATTTCTCGACAAAGCTCTTCTTCGCCTGCTCGGCCATGGGCATGTATCTTTCTTCGAGCGCTTTTTCATTAAAATGATTTGCGAGTTCTTGCATGATTCTAAGCGCGTTGTACCAGAGTGCTTGAATCTCGACGGCTTTTCCATTTCTTGGAGTAACAGGAGTGTTGTCTACAGTTGCGTCCATCCACGTAAGTTGGGGACCGTGAGCAATCAAGCCGTCCGTATCCATATGAATATCATAGAGCGTGCCATTCGCATAGTGCTGTATTATTTCTTGTAGAGTGTTCCACAGTTCATTTTTCACGAATTCAAAGTCGCCAGAGTATTTGACATATTGCTGAACAGCGTTGAAAAACCACAGGCTAGCATCCACAGTGTTGTACTCTGGCCTGCCTCCTTCTAGGTCAGAAAAACGATTCGGAACGACGCCTTCTGCGCAGTATTTCTTGAAAGTCGCCAGGATACTTTTTGCGTCGTCAAACCTTCCAGTTACGAGAGTCAAGCCAGGAAGCGAAGTAAGCGTATCCCTACCCCAGTCTTCGAACCAGTGATACCCAGCGATCACAGATTTTCCGTGAGTCGAATCGCGATTTACCACGAATGAGTCTGCATCTAGGATTAGCCATCGAAGCCAATCATTCATGTTCACATCAGGATACTGCGTCTGAAAAGCCTTCAGCAGTTCTTCTTGTGTCCTTAGCGCTTGGAGATATAGGTCGGTTTCAGTCGATTCTTCCGGAGGAATCTGTGCTTTTTCTTCAGAATAGTCTGCACTAGCGACTATGGAGAATCGTTCTTGTTTTTTCGGGCTTACTTGTAGTTCGAAGTGTCCAGGCGAGAGACAATCGTCTAGGCAGTCTTCTTCTCGTGAGGCGTCGGCGCGATAGTATAGGTTTTCGATCCAAATCCCTTGGTTAGCTTGATATGCTCCTTTTGTTGCAGAAAGAATTAGCATATGCTCTTTGGACGCAAATGCGAGAACTGTCCCTTGCCGACTTGGTTTTTGGCTAAAGCTCCATTGTGGTTGGTTTTTGTGCGTTGTGTTGTAGAAATGACGGAAGTTTATGAGTGGAAAAATTCGAACTGTAGCCTCATTCTCGCCACTATTGCGAATTTCATAATCTATTACCGTTGCATTCCTGCCTTTGTTCATGAAAATCGTCTTTTGAAGCTCAACCTCTTGAGCTTCGTACTTGAATATTGGAAAGGGGTTAAGAATGAATTCGTGAAGCATGCCCTGCGGCTTGGGATAGAACGTGTCTCGAAACTCGTTTATTCCCAGTTTGTATGTCTCGTTATCGATTTGGATTTCTTCGTCCAGTTTGCTGAGCAAAACATGTCTGTTCACAGGGGGGTTCAAAGCAGCAACTAGAAGCCCATGGTATTTTCTCGTGTTTACGCTTAAGGCTGTCGATGATGCGTAGCCACCTAGCCCGTTAGTGACAAGCCATTCAAGACCGAGTGCCTCGTCGATACTTTGCAGACGTTGTGTATCTAGCTCTATTTTAGGCAGTGTCTCGCTCATTTTCCCTCTGCCCGCTTTTATTAGGATAGAATCTTAGCTACGTTCTTTTCTCTTGGCACTGCGAAGAAGTGTGCGACGGGGCCGCATTTTGTTCGCAGTAGCAAGGCGTGAGGCTTTGTGAGTTTGTTTTCTGTTAGAGTTTCTGCGTATCCCATACCTTTTGCAATTATCATGTCTGCAGATTGATAGTGGCTGAGAAATTCTCTTGAAGAGGCTTTCAAGTTTAGACCGACGGAATCAGCTCCAGTTGTGATCGTTTCATCCGCGACTTTGTCTATTCCAACGAATTTGGCATCCTCAAGAGTCGCGTCATTTAGCACCGGGCTTTCCTTCACCGCTACCGTTACGTTCGCGCCGAGTCGTTTCAACTCCTTTACGAGCAATTTGTCGAAGGCTATTTCTCCAGCGTTGTCGGTTAGGTAGAGAATCGTCCTGGCTCTTTTTGCCAAATTGAAGATTTTGGAAACCTCGTCGATAGCCAGATCATGGTCGGATTGTTGAATCAGCTTTTCAAGGTCACCGAACTGAAAAGTATGAACTGGGATGTCAAATTCTATAACGTTCCCCACGATACTGCAGAGAAGCGCCTTCCTGAACCGCATCTCCGCTGAGGGGCTGTCCATGATGATTTTTTCCGCCAAAGGAAGCATTTCTAAGGCTTTCTGGTTACTCAACTTTTTCTTAGTGGCATAAGGATCTGGATTTCGTGTAACTTTTCTTACGATCCTATCGCGCTCGGTGCCCAAGTAAGCCGGGACGGCGCTTGCCTTGAACTCTCTTGCCAAGAACGCAAACAATGCTCTTATGGCCTTGAATTGAAGAGCCTTGTCCTTTGAGGCTTCAACTATTTCAGAGCGGCCTCGGTGAATGAGGCATTCGGCGCAATCGATTTCGACTTTCAAGCGGTGCACCAAGTCTAAGTTTTCGCGGAGTCAGCGAATTCACGAATCACATGGTATGGGTCTTTCGCCTTCACTATGCCGCTGGCTACCAGTACGCCTGCAGTGCCTAATCGCAATGCAGCCACGACGTCTTCGCCCCTTGTTATACCTGCTCCGCACAGAATTGTGACTCTCTTATTGACGCGCCTGACTAGCTCTACGGTTCCGCTAACCACTTCAGGCTGTGCCTTCGAAACGGGAATCCCTGTTCCAATAAGCTCAGGCGGTTCGATCGCGATTATATCAGGCTCTAATGCTGCTACTGCAGCGCTTACTTTAGCGTTGTTGCCGCATACGCATGAAATCAAGCCAAGCTCGCGGGCTCTTGTGATCGCGGCGTCTATATCAGAAAGTTTCAGTCTGTGCTCTGAGTGATTTATAAGCGTGCCCACAGCGCCAGCCTCTTTAATAGCTTCAGGCAGAACATAACCCGTGAAGCTGCCAGGCTTTTCAAGGTCTATGTGCTGAGCAAAGATTGGAAGCGAGACAGTACTTACCAGAGCAGCGATGTCGCAATATTGTGGCGCAAGTCCTATGGACACCTTGGTTTCATCATAGACTTTTTCGGCCTTTTGTGCGAGTTCTACTGCTTTCTTGCCTGTTCCCTCTAGGTATGTCTTGAAGTTGACTAGTATGATGGGCGCTGCGATTTTCGGCAATGAACTGTTCACCGCGTAAAGCATAGAGAGTGTTCATTAAAATGATTTTGGATAAAAGCCAAGCGATTGTAGGAGCGCGCGGCAGCTGAAAATCTGGGCTATTCTAGCTTTGAATATACGAGTCCAAGGCCTTTTGCTTCATCTCGTATGAGAAGGGCATGAGCTCCTCGATTGTCTTCGTTTCAATACTTTCAGAGAGAATTCGTCCGCCCTTTGCTTTGGCCATAATCACTTTCGAGTCATCTTCTGAAAAGTCTTTGATGTACTGCAAGCACAAGCCGCAAGGTCTTGTCGTCTCAACGTTTTTGTCTTCGATTACAATCGCGACCTTTTTGATTTTTCGATTTCCATGCAAAACAGCGTGGTCTATGGCGCATCTCTCTGCGCAGGTTCCGAGTCCAGATATCCATGATTCAACGTTGCAGCCTTCGTAAGTCTTGCCATCTTCCGCTAGCACGGCGGCTCCGACCTTGAAGCCCCAAAGCACGTGGGCATTGTCCATTACTTTTAGCGCTGCTTGAAGCAATTCTCGCTCTCTTTCATCTGCAGCAGGCATAAATTCTCACTGAACAGGGTTCTAATAACAGTTGAACTTGCCTTTAATTCTATTCTAAGCTTGGTTAATCTTTCGAGGTGTCGATGTAGTAGTATTCGCCCATTTCCTTCTGGTGTTTGTCCATTTGTGAGTCTTCCTTGTTCACACGAGGCCTTTTGGTGGTTGCATCTCGGCGGAAGGTTATTCCCATTTCTTTCAGGAAAATGTTCATGCCCTTCCTAAGCGTGACTGGCTGACTCGCCTGACCGTTAACGCCTGGTTCGCCTTTGAAGACCATGAGGCGGTCGGCGATGAAGTCCTGCGCAACCACATCGTGTTCGACGACAAAAGCCGTAACGTTGTGGGATTCCACGACGCGCCTGATAGTTCTTGCCATTATTAGTCTCTCTTCAACGTCTAAGTAAGCGCTAGGCTCGTCTATGAGATAGAGTTGAGCGGTTCGAGAGAGGCATGCAGCTATGGTCACTCGTTGGAGTTCGCCTCCGCTTAACTCGGTTACGTTGCGGTCGAGTAAGGGTCGCAGGTTGAGGGGGTTTAGGATTTCTGTTTCATACCAACCGGTGGAAAACTGATCTTTTGCCACACTTCGGATCAACTCCTCAACTGTTCCCTCGAACTCTGCAGAAATATACTGCGGCTTGTAACTAACCTGTAACTCGTACATCATGGCTGGCAAGCCCTTGTCAGGCTTCTCTAGCCCGGAGAGCATCTTCACGAAAGTGGTCTTTCCAATTCCGTTTGGTCCGAGAATGCCCACGACCTCGCCTTCTTTGGCTTCACCTGCCTCAACTTCCAGCTTGAAACCCTTGTAAGATTTTTTCATGTTCTCCCACTTTACTAGGGTTTGGCCGCCGCCGCGTTCAGTGGCCGGGGGCTTGACGTGAAATTCTATGGGTTCTTTTCTGAAGCGCATGTTTTCGTCGGGGATGAATCCTTGAAGATAGATGTTTATGCCGACGCGAACGCCGTGCACGTGAGAGACTATGCCATATACTCCTGGAACGCCGTAGAAAATGCAGATCTGATCCGATAGGTAGTCGATTATAGCGAGGTCGTGCTCAGCTACGATGACTGTTTTTGCTTCGTTTGTCAACTCCCGTATAGTTCTTGCAACTTCGAGACGTTGTTTGACGTCCAAATAGCTAGAGGGCTCGTCGAAAAGGTAAACATCTGCCTCGCGGCATAGGGTAGCGGCGACCGCGACGCGTTGCAGTTCCCCGCCGCTCAGGACGTCTAGGTTTCGGTTCCAGACGGTGTCTAGCTCCAATCTCTCTGCAATTGCTTTGAGTTTGTCGCGTTCGTTGACTTTCTCGAGAACAGTGTAGACCTTGCCTTTGATTATTTTTGGAATCTTGTCTACGTATTGTGGTTTGTGAACGATCTTGAGGTGTTTCTCGCTGAATTTTTGGAAGTAATCTTGCAGCTGTGAGCCTCGGTAGTGTCTGATTATTTCTGGCCATTCTGGTGGGTTGTCGTATCTGCCTAGGTTTAGTTTTATCTCGCCGGAGAGTATGTTGATGGTCGTGGTCTTTCCGATTCCGTTTTGTCCGACGAGTCCGAGGACCACGCCGGGCGATGGCATTGGCAGCCGAAAGAGTTTGAAGGAATTTGCGCTAAATCTGTGGCTTGCTTCTTCCTCCAGCTCGTCTGGCAGGTTAACTATGGAAATAGCGTTGAACGGGCACTTTTTTATGCAGATTCCACAGCCCGAGCACAGAGCCTCCACTATGACTGGCTTTTCGCCTTCGAGGCGTATGGCTTCGATTCTGCTGCGGACTTTGGGGCAGAATCTGATGCACACGTTGTCGCACTGTTTGGGTCTGCACTTGTCTGGGTTTAGTACGGCGACTCGGACCATAGGCTGTCACTTAACGTCGGTGCAACATGATGAAATCATAACTTAATAAGCCTAAGCTGTTCGTTTAGTTTTCAGAAACTGTTTGGATAATATAAAAATGAATGGATGTAAATTTTAACCGTGGTCTCTACCACTCTTCCTCTTCCCACTCTTCCTCTTCGGAGCCGCCTTCTTCGTCCCATTCTTCTTCTTCCATTTCGTTTCACCTCCTATCTGAGATAGGCGTCATATTGCTCACATAACCCGTATTTAAGCGTTTTCAACATCGCAAAAATGTCGCAAAAGAACCTAACTGATGGACTTCTTAGAGAGAATTCGTTTGCCCTTCAAGGCGGCAAAGGGCTTTTCCATGCCGGTTCGCATGTAGGCGTAGCAGATATTTTTGGAATTGTGCGCTACGCCGACGCTGCCCTTCTTGTCGACTGCTATTAAGCCCATGGAGTTAACGGCGTCCTTGATCCGTCTGTTGACCAGCATGATCAGGTCTTCAACTGCTTTTTCTGCTGAAACTCCATCACGCATCTCGTCGCACACAGCCTTTGCGAGAACCAGCCTCATTGCGATTTCGCCCATTCCAGTTGCGGAGCAAGCACCGGCTTCGTTGTCAGCGTAGTTTCCGCATCCGATCAGTGGCGTGTCTCCTATTCTTCCTGGAAACTTGAGGGCAAAGCCGCCTGATGACGTAGCAGCCGCTACATTGCCATTCTTGTCCAGACCTACGGCGCCAACCGTGTCTAACTGGAAAAGACCTGGGTTTTTCTTCATGAGTTTATACGTTTTCGGCAGATAATCAACTTCGCCTTTTTCCAGTTTGCCTCTTAATTCATTCCAGTATTTCAGTCGCAGCTCTGTAGTCGGATCTCTCCGCTCAAGCTTGAATAATCGTGCCAGTTTCTCTGCACCTTCGCCCACGATATAGATATGATCAGTGTTTTCCATAATTACTCGAGCAAGATGAACCGGGTTCTTTATGTCTTTAAGGAGACTAGCGGCTCCGGCCTTGAGCGACTTTCCATCCATGATGGAGGCTTCCATCTCTATGTGCTTATCAATCGTGAACGTCGAGCCAAGACCAGCATTGAAGACGGGGTCATCCTCCATGCTCTCCACAGCGGCTTCAACAGCGTCTAGGGCGCTCTTTTTTATGAGAACATCAAAACCCGTTTTCGCGGCGACCTTAACCCCTGTAATTCCAGCCTTTCTCCTCTCCGGTTGCCATTCACCAGCTCCGCCGTGAACCGCAATCACGGGTTTCTGCATAGGTTAAACACTACCCCAAGCCATTGAGAAGCATTAAGAACATTTTGGCGAGTTATTTAAGACCTTTGCTAGAGACGAGCCAAGTTTGATCTGTGATTTTCAAGAATTGTATCGCTATCTTGTTGAAGGCTTTGTGATCCAGTTCTGTCGTAACCTTCAGAAAAGAGATTTCGTAATGAAGACTGAAGACTTTTCTGCTAAAAGAAAGGGAAAACGTGAGTATCTCAACGATTCTTTGACGCATCGTTCAGGCTTGATTAAAAGCTTGAACGAATACTTCAATACCAAAGTTGAAATTCCAAGAATCAGAGTAGGAAAAAGACAAGAAATTGAAACGCTGATTAACGAAGAAGCCATGCTGCTAGGCATGTATCTTCGAAACGAAAGGAAAGACTGGATTCCAAGAATAGGAATGGTATTTTGATTAGCTCGTGTTAGGTTAAAGATAGACCAATGTTCTAGCAAAACGTAAATGCTTGTTGCAACATTACTTATAGCAGAGGAGGCAGGCTCCTTTTGAAGAAAACAGTTTCCTATATACTTCTAGCAATGCTCCTAATGAGCATGTTCATATTTGCATTTAACATTGGACCAATCAAAGCACAATCAGGAACCATCACCATTAATCCTAACGGGAGCATAAGTAGCCCTGTTCCTGCAAACATCACCAATTCTGGCAATGTCACTTACACGTTCACTGGCAACAACTACCTGCCCATAGTCGTTAACAGGAGCAACATAATCATAAACGGAAAAGGCCACGCTCTCCAAGCTTCAGGCAGCTATGGGTTCTCTTTGGTAGGCATGAGCAACGTGACCATAAAAAACACCATAATAGAAAACAGCGAAGTTGGCATTTATCTCAACTCTTCTTCTGGCGATGTTTTGTCTGGTGATAACGTCATAGCAAACAGCTGGGGCATTTTTCTCTACTTTTCTTCTGGCAATGTCCTGTCTGGAAACGTTATGGCAAGTAACACCTACAACTTTGGCGTATATGGCAGTGCTTTGAGTGATTTTGTGAATCACGTTGGCACTTCAAACCTCGTAAATGGCAAGCCAGTGTACTACTTGATGGGCCAGTCGAACATCGTGATAGCCCCCGAGACTTACCCCGGGGGCGTAGGGTACCTGGGCCTCGTCAACTGCAAGAACGTAACGGTGCGAGACTTGACGCTCACGGGAAATATTCAGGGACTCTTGCTGGCAAACACGACTGATTCAAGAATCACCGACAACAACGTTACAGCAAACGGCATCGATGGCGTTGATCTCTTTTCTTCTTCTGGCGACGTTTTGTCTGGCAACAGCATGACAAACGACAGTTATGAGGGCGTTTATCTCTATTCTTCCACACACTGCACCGTCTCTGGAAATAAGGTAACAGACAACGGTGATTGCGGCATATACGTTGATTCTTACTGCAACTATACCACCGTTTCAGGAAACAATATAGCAAACAACGATTATAGTGGTGTCTATCTCTATGGTTCCTCTAATTGCGCTGTTTCGGGAAACAACATAATAAACAACGGTGCTGAGGGCGTCTATCTGTATTCTTCCCCTTATTGCACCGTTTCAGGCAACAACGTAACAGACAACGGTGATAGTGGTGTCTACGTCGATGCCTACTGCAACTATACCGCTGTTTCGGGAAACAACATGACAGAAAACTACTGGTATGGCATTTATCTCGAATCTTCTTCTGACAACACTTTGTCTAACAACAATGCAACATACAGCTTGTTTGGCATTTGGCTCGGATCTTCTTCCAACAACACCTTAGCTGGAAACAACATAAAAAACAACGAAGATGGCGTTATCGTCTCGTCATCCTCAAACAACATGATCTCTGGAAACAGTATTACAGACAACGGATTAATCCAGACGATTGAACCTGAACTTGAGGGTGGCATTTTAATCGGCGGTTCCAGCAACAATAACATTTATGGAAACAACGTAGCAAACAATCTTTGGGGCGTTTGGTTCGGTTCCTCTTCAAATAACACGTTTTCTGAAAATAACATAACAAGCAACGAGGTTGGCATAGCGCTCGGGTTTTATTTTACACTTGTGGGCCAGGACATACAGGCGAACTCTTCGAACAACTCAATATACCATAACAATTTCATAAACAACACTTATCAGGCCATTGAAATGTACTCACGAAATGTTTGGGACAACGGCTATCCTTCTGGCGGAAACTACTGGAGCAACTATCAAACACGGTACCCCAACGCCACCGAAATCGATAGTTCAGGTATCTGGAATACGCCTTACGTTATTGACGCGAATAACACGGACTACTATCCGCTTATGAACCCCTGCTCTCCACCTTCTCTTTTGGTCAGCATTTCGCCTAGCTCTGCCACTTTGTATGGTCAGCCTGGGCTGTTCACTTCAAACGTCACTGGAGGCGTGCCTCCTTACTCTTATCAGTGGTACCTCAACGGTGCACCAGTGTCAGGCGCTACGTATTCCTCGTGGAACTTCTCTGAGCCTGCTGGTTCATACACTGTTTATCTGAACGTGACCGACAGTGTGGGCGTAACGGCAAAATCCAACATCGCCTCGGTCACTGTGATCCAGGTTTTCGGTGTTGCCATGAAAGCGAGCGCCTCTAAAACAGTTGTCGGTCAGGGTTACAGCCTGAACGTAACAGTCACAGTCACAAACAATGGCGACTATAATGAAACGTTTAGCTTCGCATTTTACGCCAACGGTACAGCGATTACAACGCTAACGTTTACCCTGCCAGTCGGAAACTCGACGACCACCGCGTTCACTTGGAACACCGCGGGCTTTGCACTCGGAAACTACACGATGAGCACTGTACTCGTCGGCGCCCCTGCCGGATTCAACTTTGCATACGGCACAGTTAAAGTAACTATTCCAGGCGACATCAACGGTGACGGCGTCGTTAATGGCAAGGACCTCCACCTATTGGCGTTGTACTGGCTGGAGACTGTTCCGCCAGCGCCTGCTAACGTCGACATCGGCGGCTACGGCGTTATAAGCGGCAAGGACCTGCACATACTCGTACAAAATTGGCTAGAGTAGCCTAGTCACTTTCATCGCACTTTTATTTTTGGGTTTGGGATAAAACTTTGCCCCCAAGAAAACCCAAACACACTTAAAATGTCAGTCCAAAACCTATCGTTTTGCTGGGATAAATTTATATTATTGACTTTGTATCGGTTTTGCGCTTGTGACGGTGATGGAATCTAAGAAAGCGGATCTTGCAGGTCCCGGAATTGGTAGCTACGAAGAACTGGAAAAAATCTTGCCAAATGATTATCATTCTCTGTTGAGTCCTAAAGAGACGCAGATAGCCGTTTTCGCGGTTAAGGATTATATCGAGAAGAATCTGTGCAAGGAACTTAATCTGATCATGGTTCAGGTTCCTCTCATTGTGGACGTTGAAAGCGGCGTAAACGACCTTCTGGATCGTGATGGCTCTCGTACGCCTATTCAGTTTCATATCTCTAATGACTATGACAAGCATCCGGTTGACGCTCAGATCGTGCAGGCTGCGACTAAATGGAAGCGCATGGCTCTGAAAGAGTTCGGCATGAAACCCGGAGAAGGCCTATGCACGGAC
>DATHCB010000152.1:0-8967 GCA_035319765.1 Bathyarchaeia archaeon | reverse complement strand
TATTTTTCACAAGGCTCTCGTTCCCCATGTCTACTGCAAACAAAGTGGCAACAGCTGTGACACTTGCCACTGCCATGTTAATGGCTATCAGTTCAAGGATGGTAATTGATGCTTGGAGGTAGATATATACGACTGTGCTTATGAACATCGTAGCCATCATTGAGAGGAGGAAAAGCACAATTCCAGCGTCGATTAAACTCTTGATCTCCGAGCCCTTCTTCATGAGCCATGCCGTGAAGACAGCCATCGATCCAACGTAACCGGCTGCGCTTAATATTCGCGAAAGCGGCCATATTGTTGAGGCAGATATTATTCCATTGAAGAAGCTTGAGCCGTATACTTGGATGTCTAGGACGCCGCCCATGAAGAACTCTGCTACGAATAGGAGGCCGAGGAAGGCGAAGACCCAGTAGGGCATTGACTGCCAAGTTTCCGATTTTGAAGAAACAAGCCTCCTTTCATCCAGTATGATTCCGAAGTACACGATCATTTCGATTATTATGGACAGGACAAAGACTGCGGCGTCGCTGGTGAGAAGCCAGATGAACTGGCCTGTCATCATGAGGGCGTAGGCCAGCATGAGGAGGAGCAGATAGTTCAGGATGCCTTTGCTTAAGGTCCGATTCTTATACAGGAACTTGAAGATGTATATGAAAAGAAAAGTCATGACGGCGGTGCCAGCGACAAAAGAGAGGTCAGCCCAGAGAGAGTTGTGTATCGCTGTTGGAGATAGGATCATTATTATGGTTTGAGATGCTAGGAGCCAGCTGAACCCTTTCGGCAGCTTGTTCCTGATGAAGAAAAGCGTTATCGCCATCTCAGCTGACATTGTAAAGATGAACCAGTAAGAGCTCGATGAGTTTGTTATCGCCGCGAAAATTCCTTGGAGGCCGCCAGCCGAAGATGCAGCCCCACCAAGGAGTGCAAAGGTCCAGCCCATGAATACCTCAGACAGGATGACTAAGGCGATGATCGATGCGATAATTAGGGACCTTACCCCCACAATGCCGGCTTGAGCTTGATCCAAGGTCTTGTTTCCCCCAAATATTGCCAGGAGAATAGCGATGATTGTGAAGCTCATCGCCGCCATATTGATGACTACAAGTTCGAAAACCGTCGCTGGCGCTGGGACGTAGAGGTAAACTACAGTACTGATAAACATCTCAGCCATCATTGAGAGGAGGAAGAGCATAATGCCGGCGTCGATTAAACTCTTGATCTCCGAGCTTTTCTTCACAAGCCATGCTGTGAAGACAGCCATCAATCCAGCGATAATCCAAAGAGGGATTAGAACGGCAAAGTCCAAGTCTTTGAACCCAGCCTTTTATTTAATGGACGGCGGTGTGTGGCATACCAAGTCTCTCGACTTCAAATTCGGTTATAAGCCCATGCTCCCGCGCGTTAGCATCTATAGCGCTCGAAATTATAAAATGTGACGTCGTTTTATCATGGCCTACACGCGCTGACCTCGGTCCAGTCGCGGTAGGGTTCTTTTTAGGCAAACCATCATTCGAACTCACTTCAGATCCTCCTCAAGCTTGGCCACCATACGTAGAGGGCCAGCACGCATTGCCGTTCCTTCGTAAGTGCTGCCTTCAAAAAGTTTATATTTTTCCTGACAGTGGTTTAATACGCAAAATCGTAAAAAAGGAAGGATTTAGATGGCTTACTTAACTACGCAAGGCGGACAACCTGTTTTAATCTTGAAAGAAGGAACTGCTCGAAGCAGAGGCAGAGAGGCTCAGAGAAACAACATTCAGGCAGCCAGAATAATCGGCGAAGTCTTAAAAACTACTCTTGGACCTCGTGGCATGGACAAGATGCTCATCGACAGTCTCGGCGACATAACAATAACAAACGACGGTGCAGCAATCCTCGATGAAATTGAGGTCGAGCATCCAGCGGCGAAGATGATGGTAGAAATCGCAAAAACACAGGATGACATGGTTGGAGACGGCACGACGACTGCAGTGGTTTTGACAAGCGAACTTTTGAAGAAAGCCGAAGAATTACTCGATCAGAACATTCATCCTACGGTGCTGATAAGCGGCTACCGCAAAGCCTCACAAAAAGCGATTGAATTGATGAACGAAAAGGGCTTGCCGGTTCAAATGGACGATAAAGTAACGCTGAAAAAGGTCGCGCTTACCTCTATGGCAAGCAAAGCAGTGGGCACCGCGCGTGAACATTTGGCAGACATTGCAATCGAGGCAGTAAGGCAGATCGCAGAAGATAGAGGCGAGAGGAAAGTCGCCGACATCGACAACATCCAAATAATCAAAAAGGCTGGTAAAAGTCTCTTCGAAACTGAACTGGTGAAGGGATTAATAATCGACAAAGAGGTCGTCCACCCGGGCATGCCGAAACGCGTTGAAAGAGCGAAGATCGCCTTAATAGATGCAGCGTTGGAAGTCGAAAAGACAGAAATCAGTGCAGAGATCAGAATACGCGACCCGACGCAAATGAAAGCATTCTTGGATCAAGAAACTCAGATGCTCAAAGGCATGGTCGACAAAATCAAGGCGTCTAAAGCAAACGTAGTTTTCTGCCAGAAAGGTATCGACGACATGGCCCAGCACTTCTTATCAAAAGGAGGAATCTTGGCTGCTAGAAGAGTGAAACAATCCGATATGGAGAAACTGACTCGCGCTACTGGCGGAAAGATGATCACCAACCTAGACGACTTGAAAGAGCAAGATTTGGGCATCTCAAATGTCGTTGAGGAGCGTAAAGTCGGAGAAGACAAAATGGTTTTCGTGGAAGGCTGCAAGAATCCCCGCTCTGTAGCAATACTTATTCGTGCAGGACTAGAGAGAATGGTCGACGAGGCAGAACGCGCAATGAATGATGCGTTATCAGTGGTCTCAGATGTTATCGAAAACAACAAAGTGGTCCCGGGAGGCGGAGCCGTAGAAGAAGAAATCTCGAAAACACTGCGCGAGTACGCCACCAAAGTCGGCGGAAGAGAACAACTAGCCATTGAAGCGTTTGCAAACTCTGTAGAAATAGTGCCCAAAACGCTTGCAGAAAACGCTGGACTAGACCCGATCGACATCCTCGTGGACCTGCGATCCTCTCACGAAAAAGCAGACGGGCATCTTGTTGGAGTCGATGTTTTCACTGGAAAGGTGGTCAACATGCAAGACAAAGGAGTCATCGAGCCCATAAGCGTAAAAGAGCAAGCGCTGAAATCTGCAACTGAAGCGTCGTGCATGATTCTGCGAATAGACGACGTCATTGCTGCATCCAAGCCCAAAGAAGGCCCAGGCGGAAGAGGCGGTCCACCGCCAGAAGGCGGCGAAGAAGACTAAAAGAAGATCCTTTCCCCTTTATTTTTTGTGAAATCTCTTCAGTTGTTTTTTGTAAAAGAATTCAGGAAAGTTGACAACCGATTCAATATCTGCTGATTTCGTAGAAATTACCGAATCGGGCTTACTTTCTCGACCTTTCTGAAGAGTAAATAATAAAGCGAAGCTGCTAAGGGATAAATGATTGCCGTGATCAAGAAGGGAGTGACGTAGTTCCCTTCGTTAAGCATTTGACCTGCTGCTGAAGCGGCAGCGGCGCGTGGAAGGCCGTCGGCCATCGTCATTAAACCGCTGGTTGTGGCGCGCTCGCTGTCCGATACCAGTTCCATCTGCAACATCGTGCCGATAGGTCCTGACATGTTCATGAGTGCGGTCCGAAGAACATAAGCAGTCGCACCGTAAGTTAGGTCAGGTGAGAGGGGAATGAGCATTATGAATGGCAACGAAAGGAACTCACATGCAGCCACACTTCTGACTTTTCCTAACCTGGCTGCCAACAAAGGCGCTACTAATGCTCCCACTCCTAGAGTGATACTGCCTAGTGCTGATATTATGCCCACTTGCTCGGTGCTGGCAAGAAATTTGATCTTGAAAAACAGGTTGATAAGAGGAACGATGAATCCAGCACCAAAACCGATGAGCGCCGTCGGTATCATGAACTTGATTATTATTTGAGGGCTTCTGATGTTCTTCAGCCCTAATAGCGTGTACGCCTTTTGTCTTTGTATTTTCTTTTCTCTCACCAGAAACAAAGGAATCGCTGCTGAGACCGCAAGAAGTATTGAAATCATGAGGGTCAGGCGATATCCAACAGGCGATCCATATTGCGTTCCTGTGCGTAAGCCCAGTGAGGCGTTGAACAAATCTGGCATCACTCCTCCGAGGCAGCTTCCAATGACGCTCATTATGATCGTTAGTGTTAGATTAAAGCTAAACAGGTGGGCGCGTTCTTTTCGTTCGCTGTTCTCCAGCATGAAAGGAGCTCCAGCGATCGTGTAAATCGTGCCTATAAGACCAGAAGCGGAGCTTGCGAAAAGCAAGAGTGATGGTTGAAGAAAGATTATTTGCACGAGGCTTGCAAGGTTGGACAGAAGACCGATTAGTAACGCTTTTTTCGGGCCAGTAAGTTCACAAAATAAGCCTGCTGGAAGAGCGATTAATCCAGTGGCCAAAGCGCTTGCTGTGAACAGATAGCCTATGAAGTTCACTCCAAAACCGATGGCATTGAGATTAAGATAGAGATAAAATATCACCCCCCAAATTCCCGCGCTTAAGCCCTGAAAACATGTGGCTAAGAGGTAGAGCTTAGCATTGTGACCAAGCATGCCTAGGGGTTGAAAATAGTCTTTCGCCTGTTGCAGAAACCCCATAGCATTTACCTGTCTTTTTCCTTGTGAGGCTCTTAGCGTAGGGCGATGAAGGATTTAGCCTTTAGCGCGCGCGCGTCACTTTCGTTTCTTGGACTGCGAAATCGGTAGATATAGCTCTAGCCAGAAAGGGGAATTCGAGAAGATTGAGAAGTGAGTAGGAATAATGGAGAGAATAGTGCAGTATCATCTTCAGATCTATTTCAGCTTCTGCGAGCTTTCAGGCTAATTTTGGGGAGCTTAGTAATATGAGAAAGTTTATTAGATCTGCATCCCATTTTGGATCTAATATGCCGCGTGTCATAAAACCAAGGTGTGAGATCTGGTCGTTAAAGAATTTAGTTCAGATCAGACAACCGTTAGAGCGGGTCTTTACAAACGTAAAGATTATCTACCTTTATGGTTCTTCAGTACCCAAGAAATAGGGGAGATGCCCGATCCATGTCTAAAGAAGTTTTGGTCATTGGTGGCGGTATAGCCGGAATACAGGCGTCTCTCGACTTGGCTAATCGTGGAATCAAGGTTCATATGGTCGAAGAGCTTCCGAGCATCGGAGGAAGGATGGCCCAGCTTGACAAGACCTTTCCCACGCTAGATTGTTCGATCTGCATCTTAGCCCCAAAGATGATTGAATGCCTCAGACATCCAAACATTAACCTTCTAACGTGTTCAAAAGTCACACAAGTTCAAGGCAATGCAGGCAACTTCGCGGTGAAGATTCTGAAAGAACCTCGCTACGTCGACTCGGACAAATGCACTGGATGCGGTACATGCATGGAAAAATGCCCGGTTAAGGTTCCTAACGAGTTTGATATGAGTCTGGGAACCAGAAAGGCCATTTACATGTCATTCAAACAGGCGGTGCCTCTCATTGCAACGATAGACCATGATCACTGCCTGTACCTCACTAAGGGCGTCTGCCAAATCTGCAAAAAAGTGTGCCCGTCAAACGCTGTCGATTTCGAACAGAAACCAGAGGAAATTGCTCTGAACGTTTCTTCGGTAATCGTTGCCACCGGTTTCGACATCTTTGACTCTTCGATTCTGAGTGAATATGGCTATTCCCGGTACAAGAATGTGCTTCACTCGATGGAATTTGAACGACTAATATGTGCTTCAGGCCCCACTGGCGGGCACCTCGTAAGACCTTCGGACGGCGAAACGCCCAAGAGCGTTGCATTTATTCAGTGTGCAGGGTCAAGAAGCCAAGCCGGCGATGTCCCCTACTGTTCGAGCGTCTGCTGCGTTTACGCTACAAAGGAATCAATCCTGATAAAAGAGCACGCTCCAAGTACGGATGTATCCATTTTTTACATAGACCTAAGAGCCGTCGGAAAAGGCTTCCAAGAGTTCGTTGATAAGGCTAGAAAAGAGTATGGAGTAAAGTACATTAAAGCACACCCAGGCGAAATAACAGAAGATCCAATTACGAAAAATCTCCAGATCCGCTATGAAGATGTTCCCTCTGGTGACATGAAAAAGCTCACTGCCGATATGGTAGTTTTATGCCCACCGTTAGTTCCGAAAGGAGGCAACAAAAAAATCGCCAATGTTATTGGTCTAGAACTTGACGAGTACGGTTTCTTCAAATCTCGTGACGAACTCATTGCGCCCGTAGATACCAGCGTCCCTGGAATATTCATCTGCGGATATTGTCAAAGCCCCAAGGACATTCCTGAGAGTGTGGCTCAAGCAAGTGGCGCGGCAGCCAGAGCGGCGGAAATAACTAAGCGTGTCGTGAAGGAGGCGAGTTAATGAGCGAAAACAACGAGTCCCGAGTGGGCGTTTTCGTTTGTCATTGCGGAGTCAACATAGGCGGTGTAGTCAATGTCCAAGAAGTCGTTGAATATGCAAGCAAGTTGTCCAAGGTTGCATATGCGGAAGGCAATCTTTACACTTGCTCATCAGAAGGACTAAACAAAATCAAGGAGTCAATCACAAAGTATCACCTCAACAGGGTAGTAGTGGCATCCTGTACGCCTAGGACTCACGAGCCACTCTTCAGAGGTGCCTGTGAAGAGGCTGGTCTGAACAAGTACGTATTTCATATGGCTAACATCCGTGAGCATTGCAGCTGGGTTCATCCGAAGGATCCCAAAAAAGCCACGAAAAAGGCCGAGGAAATAGTTCAGATGGCAGTGGCCAAAGCGATCCTGCTTGAACCTCAAACCGAGCCGGAAATTGACGTTCTGCCTTCTGCTCTAGTTATAGGCGGTGGCGTTGCGGGAATAACTGCAGCTCTAAGTCTTGCGAATCAGGGGTTCACCGCGCACTTGGTCGAGAAGGATAATGAAATCGGCGGAAAATTGAAAGAGCTTTACAAGCTCTATCCTACCAATAACTCTGCCTCGAGCATTCTTGAAGAATTCACGCAAGCGGCACGCTCTAATCCGAATATCGAAGTTCATACGTCATCTACAGTTAAGCAAGTTGAAGGTTTCATCGGAAACTTCAAGGTTAAAATCGACCATGAAGGAAAAGAAGAAGCCCTCGATATTGGAACAATAATTGTTGCAACTGGGGCCGATGCTTTGAAGCCAGACGGGTTGTATCAATATGGTCGATCTAAGAACGTTCTCACTCAACTTGAATTCGAACAGCTCATGAAGGACGGAAAGCTCGGAAGGCCGAAGAATGTCGTAATGATTCAATGTGTTGGAGCTAGGGAAGAAAAAGAAGGCGGACGAAACTATTGCTCCAGAGTGTGCTGTGCCGTTGCAGTTAAGAATGCTCTGCAAATCAAAGAGTTGTCTCCCGAAACTGAAGTCTACATATTGTACAGGGACATGCAAACTTATGGAAAAGATTTTGAAGAGCAATACAGATGGGCTAGAGAGAACTCTGTTCAATTCATAAGGTATGATAAGGAAAACCCTCCAGAAGTCTTCCGTGGGTCCGACGGAAAGCTGACGGTGAAAGTGCGCGACATCATGTTAAACGCTTCTCTTCAGCTTGATGCAGATCTTATGATCCTTTCAACGCCCCTGGTTCAAAGCAAGGAAACGAAAGAGCTTTCTAAGCTGTTGAAGGTTCCACTGGGTTCGGATGGCTTCTTTTTTGAGGCGCACGTCAAGCTTAGGCCTGTAGATTTCGCAACGGACGGGATATTTGTTTGCGGTACGGCCCACAGTCCTAAGACAATCGCTGAAAGCATCGCTCAAGCCTATGCCGCTGCTTCTAGAGCAGGTATTCCCATGGCCGTCGGACGAGTTAGGACGGAGGCTATTACTGCTTCAGTTGACGAGGGCAAGTGCACGGGATGTGGAACTTGCATTAAATTGTGCCCCTACGGTGCGGTACAAAAAGATGAACGTGGAATCGCAAGGGTGAATGACGTCTTGTGCAAAGGGTGTGGCGTGTGTTCTGCAAGTTGTCCTGAGAAAGCAATAAGAATGAAACACTTCAGTGACGCGCAGGTGTTGGCCGAGGCGACCGCTTGTTTGGGAGGCTCATAATGGTGAGCGAGTTCGAACCTAAAATAATCGGTTTCCTGTGCAACTGGTGCTCCTACGCGGGCGCGGACCTAGCTGGTGTTAGCAGAATACAATATCCCGCGAACATACGGATTGTCAGAGTAATGTGCAGCGGAAGAATAGACCCGATAATTCCATTGGAAGTTTTCAAGATGGGAGCGGACGGAATATTGGTTCTAGGCTGCCACCCTGGTGACTGCCACTATGTTGAAGGAAATTTGTACGAGGAAAGAAAGATCAACATGCTAAAAAGACTAATGGCGCTCACGGGTTTGGAACCCGACCGTCTGCGGCTAGAATGGGTTTCGGCGTCGGAAGGTGATAGATTCGCTCAGGTAGTAACTGAATTCACCGAGCAAATAAGAAAATTGGGTCCCTCACCTCTTTCGGGGCAAAAGCCTAACCGTAAAATCCTTGACAATCTGCGGGCAGCGAGAGATGCTGCTTCAGATTTTAGATTAAGAGTCTTGGTTGGACGAGAGAGGGAGTTGACAGAAAAAAGCAACGTATATGAAGAAAAGATCTCACAGGACGAATTTGATTCTTTGCTTGACGATATTGTCAAGGAAGAGTTCATTCGACACAAGATTTACCTTTTGACGAAAGCTAGACAGCTTTCTGTAAAAGACTTGGCAGAACAAGTTGAGATGAAACCGTCTGATGTGCTTTGTCATATCGTGGAAATGCGTAGGAGAAACATGATAGCTGTGGATCGCGTGGAGGGCAGGACTCCGATTTACAAGGCGTTGGAGGTCGCATAAAATGCCCAAACAAAAAATAGGCTCTGTCTTGGTAGTCGGCGGTGGCGTAGCTGGGATA
>DATHCB010000151.1:0-11938 GCA_035319765.1 Bathyarchaeia archaeon | reverse complement strand
AGACGAGGTCCTGCGCATGGAAACCGTGAGACGGTCCGCCGCGGAACTGGGCAAATCAACCGGAGGCGCAGCATTGGGCTCCGGAATGGTGCTGATACCTCAAATAATGACGCCGACTGGAACGGCGCAAGCACCAGCTGCGGCACTGATAATCTGTCCAAAATGCAACGCAAGAGTCCCTGCAACATCCAAATTCTGTCCAGAATGCGGGACTACCCTTGAACCACCAGACGAAGCTGCCAAAAAGTGTCCGAAATGCGGTCACTCTGTATCTGCGGCCGCGAAATTCTGTCCGGAATGCGGAACGAAATTCGAATAGCGCGCGTAAAGAGGAAAACCAGAGATGTCAAAATCGCAGAGAGGTCTTTTGAACCTTGCAGTGCTTCTTGTGATCGCGGCCATAGTTATCATCGTTGGCGTGCTAAAAGTGATCTCTTGGTGGGGAGTAGTTCCCCTAATAATTGCACTCTACGGCTGCTGGTTCATAGTATTCGCCGCCATCGGAGGTCCGTTTCAATCCAGGTACACCCGCAGTGCCTTCAGCACTTTCGGCTGGGGAATGCTGCTTGCAGCGATCGGGTTTGGATGGTACCTCAATGTCTATGGCTGGAGTTGGATATACACTGTAGCTATAGTAATTCTGTTGCTGGGCATTCTTGGGCTGGTAGCTGCTCTGAGACCGTCAAAGAAAAAGGCTTAAACTTCGTTTCTTTTTTTGCCCAATAATGATTCTTCTGCAAAGGCAGTTTCCACTTCTTCGAGCGTTGGGAAAGCAGGAGAGGCCCCCAATCTTGCACATTTAATGCGTGCGGCGATTTGCCCGAAAGAGATCGCCTTTTTCAACTTCCACCCCTCTAACAATCCCTTGATTAACCCAGCCGATAAGCTATCGCCCGCACCCGTAGGGTCAACAGTCTTGAATCTAACTCTCATACCAGCTGAGATAGGCATAACATAGTTACCCTCCTTTGTGTAAGCGACAGATCCTTTCTGGCCCCTTGTCAAGATTACCGTTTCAGGACCGTATTTAAGCAATTCCTTGGGCTCTTTCATCTGCGTCATTGATGAGACTTGTAGCAAGTTCCATCCGACCTGGTTCAGAATAAACACATTTACGTTTTCAAGTATGCCCTGAATCTTTTCCACGCCGAGTCGAAGGTACGGAGCGCCTGGTCGGTAGATGACTTTTTTTCCTCTGTTTTTCGCGTAGCTTGCTACTGTTGAGGCAACTTCTGTGAAAACTTCGCCTATGTAAACGATTTGGCTCTGATCTAGCTGGTTCCAATCGATTTCAGACGGTGATGTTACCGAAAGCGCGTGGTTCGGGGAACCTAGGGCGAGAAGCCAGCGTCCTCCTTTCTTGTCGTGCAGGATTAGAGTTCGCAATGATTTTTGGGCGGTAATGGTGACGTTAGAGATGTCGACGCCGTTCTTTGCTAAGCTTTCGAGCAGGGTTCTTCCAACGAAATCGCTTCCGATTCTTCCAACAAAAGCCACCGGAATCTTTAGTCGCGCAAGTGCTACTGCAACGTTTGCGCCCATGCCGCCCGCACATCTCGACGTTTCCTCTACGTAGACAGTCTCATCTATGCCCGGGAGCCTTTCTAGATCGCCATAAATATCCAAGGCGGCGCTTCCATAGACGACCACTAGGGGCCTAATCTTTCTCGCTTTCATCACGGTCGACTTTATGTATTGCTCATCAAACACTTGCTGAAATGAATCGATGAGGAAGCCGTATTTTTCACAAACCTCTACGACGCTTGACGAGTAAAGCCTGAAGAGTTCCTCAATTGTCTGTTTTGCCAATTTAGACGGAATCTCCCCAGGTGGGGTCAAGAAGAGAATAATCCATTTCCCTAAGCCGGTTGGGGCGTACCATTTCTTCCAAGCGGCTTTGCCGTCCTCCTTAATTCGTTCCATTCCCTGTTCAAGAATATCAGCGCCGATCATCTGGTTCAAGTATTTGATGGCAGACTTGTTTGAGCAGCCTGATCGGCCGATCAAGTCATGCTGGAACGTGTGCGAGTCAACCTTTATGCCAGTTAATATGCTCATGCCAACGCGTGATTGAAGGATTGCCAGAATCAATTTACGTTTCTCGGCTTCAATCGGGAAAGGGAGAACGTAGGGCCAAACACGGTTGTCCTTCAATTTCACACGAGCTCTTGCAGCTTACATCTGTTCTTTTGGAACGTTTGATGGTCTATGGGCGGTATTATAATCCAAGCCATACCTGAATATTTTCTGTTTCACTCTGGGATAAAGAATAAGTTCCTCGATTTCAAGGTTCTCTGCAAGTGCGGAGTCGATTGCTTTCAGGCGTTGAGTCAATTCTTGACGACTTTTTTCTGTTGAGAAAGAAACCATTACGGCAGGATGACAAGAAGTGTTGGCACCTAAAAGATGTTCAAATGCCTTAAGCTGGAGAGTAAACCCTTCAGGTTTGGCGCCAGTAAGTGCCGTAAACTCTTCTTCGCCGCATCCCTTGAGCGATACTCTGACATGAAGAAAGTCATTCTTGGAAAACTCCTTTGCATACGTAGCGTCATTTCCAATCAGAATGCCGTTTGTTTCCAAGATAAACCGGAGACCTTTGCCCTCAAGATTACTAAGGAGTTGGAGCAAGTGTCTTTTTCCAATAGTTGGTTCGCCCCAACTCACGCGGAGCTGACTTAGGCCTCGTTTCTGCGCCATGCTTGTCAGAGTGTCCGCCACGATTTTCGAACTGTAGAACTTCCCGACTTCTGTGGGTTCGAGCATCACTTTGTCCGAAACCCAACAGAACTTGCACACCAGTCCGCATCCGACAGCGTCTGCAGTGACTATTCCGCCATACCAACGGTCACAACGGAAACGCCAGTACTTTCGTTGCTGTGTCTCTCCAGCATTATGCACGACAAGGTTTTCTATTAGCCTGTGCCGAGCAACGGCGTCGTACAATGAAGACAAGGCCGTATACCTACAGTCTCCTGTAACGAGACATCTTTTATTAAACATGCACGCATTATAGTGACTAAGTATGTCAGAAAAAATCATTGGTCGTGGCACGTGGTACGACAAAATGGCTGCTGAGCTTCTGGAAAGAGAGCGGAAGCTCGATCGAAGTCTCGATCTCATAAGAACTGAGATGGGTATCGGAATCTCGGGCATACCGCACATTGGCCACATCGGCGACGCTTCGAGAGCTTACGCCGTGACTCTCGCGGTGCAGACTCAGGGATACGATTCCGAGATGATAGCCTTCGCCGACGACAAGGATGGTTTGCGCAAAGTTCCGGCTGGGCTTCCATCCGAACTGGAGAAATACCTAGGCTATCCTGTTAGAAGCATTCCTGACTCGTTCAAGTGTCACGGGAGTTTCGCAGAGCATATGATTAGCCTGCTCCTAGAAGCTTTTGACAAGTGCGGAATCGAGTACAAGCTAATGTCGGCAGATGAGACCTATCGAAGAGGCGTTTTTAACAGGGAGATCGAAATCATACTGAAGAACGCCGCACGAGCGGGCGAACTGATTAAAGAAGAAATTGGTCAGGAAAAGTTTGAGGAGAAACTCCCCTACTTTGCCATTTGCAGCAATTGCGGACGGATCTACACGACCAGTGCGTATGAGTTCAAACCGAAGGAGCACAAAGTACTGTACCGCTGCGAAGGTATGGAAGTCAAAGGGCAATGGTTCGAGGGCTGCAGACACGAAGGCGAAGCAGACTACACCAAAGGCGAGGGAAAACTTGCTTGGAAAGTTGAATTTGCAGCCCGTTGGAAGGCGCTGGACATACGATTCGAACCGTACGGAAAAGACATATCCGACTCGGTGAAGATAAATGACCGAATATGCCGAGACATCTTAGGCTACGAGCCGCCCATGCACGCTCAGTATGAAATGTTTCTTGACAAGAGCGGGAAGAAGATCTCCAAGTCCGCGGGCAACGTGTTCACACCACAGGTTTGGTTCAGGTACGGCTCGCCTCAGTCGCTTCTCTTGCTTATGCTCAAACGATTCGTTGGCACAAGAACCGTCTCAGTCACCGAAATCCCGCAGTACATGAATGAACTTGATGCCCTTGAAGACGTTTACTTCGGAAAAACACGAATCCCTGACGAAAAAGAGTTAGCGAAGCTAAAAGGCCTGTACGAATATTGCTGGATCCTGAAGCCGCCGAAAGAAGCAGCTTTACATGTACCCTACAACTTGCTTGTGTTCTTGACCAAAGTCGCACCTAAGGTGTCAGAAACAGACTACATCACACAGAAGCTGCGAGAATACGGCTACGTAAAAGATGAGTTACCCAGAGAGCTGGCCGAGCGAATAAACTACGCGCACAACTGGATCAGAGACTTTGAAGAAATAACAGAAACAACCGCTAAACTGAATCCACAAGAAATCAAGGCAATGGAACAGTTAGTACGAGCACTAGAGAAAACAGACGACGAAAATGAGATACAAACAGCGATCTTCGCGATCTCGAAGGAAAACGACATAAAACCAGCACAGTTCTTCAAAACACTCTACAAAATACTCCTAGGCGCTCCACAGGGACCGAGACTGGGACCATACATAATGACGATGGGCAAAAAAAACGTAGCAGAAGCTCTACTTCGCACAATGCAGCATTGAGCGACAAAATCGCATTAGCCTGCATGCATTCGGGCGACCAAAGTCTAATTTACCCAGTTTCAATTATTACCAGAAAGTCTTGTGAATTACACGTGCAAAAGACTGCGCGCGCTTCGCCAATAATAAATCTATTTAAAAGAATAGCTACTTTCTGAGGAAAGCTGAGTTACAAACTGAACTACGTTTTCACAAATTTGAAGAAGCCAAGTAAACAATATCACGCTGATGTATATGTCTGAGCAAGAAGACGTAGCTTACGTTCAAGAGCCCATGCCCACATTGAAGAGCCAAAGATTGAACCTTGATGCTTGCATTGGGGGCAGGAGAAGCGTTAGGGGCTACACAGACGAACCTGTCTCAAAGGAACAGATTGAAGCTGTGCTCGAAGCCGGAGTTTGGGCGCCGACTGCGCTTGACAGGGAGCCTTGGAGATTCATCATAATCGAAGACAGAGAGTTAATTAGGTATGTGTCTGAAGAAACCAAGAGCCTATTGCAAAGAATGAGAAGCATGATTGCGAAACGTTTTCAGACAGGGACAGACGTACTTTGCTATGATGCACCTGTTCTGATACTTGTCTGTGCACAAAAAGAGGAAGAGGAGTATCTTAATCATCTGAATCTAATAGACGGTGTATTGGCAGCTCAAAACATGTTTTTGAAAGCATTCGAACTCGGGCTCGGCACATGCTATACGGGATCGATTAATTTGCTGAGCTATAAGCCAGAGGTTCTCAAAAAAGTTGGGCTTCCAGACGGTTATGAGCTTATTGTTCCATTTGTCTTGGGACATCCGAAAACTAAACAAGCCGCAGGCAGGAGAAACAAACCACAGGTCCTTAGATGGACAAGGTAGCTTTCACCAAGCCAAACATGAGCAAAAAGACGACGCTGAAAGGAAATTGGCCCTATAGCGCGTATGCGCCTTCCTTAGTTGGCCAAAAATGGTCTTAATTCCTTTTTTTTTGGGACTCGAAGGATTATTTTGATTTCAAACGTTTCCACGTTCACTCTGCGACACGCTTGCATCCTGAGTTGCGAAGTCGAATTTTGCGCGCGCTAGATAAAACGCAGGGCGATGGAGGACGGATCTCCGACCTTGTCCGTCTCTATTTTGAAAAAACTGCCAGAAGCGTGGAAGTGTGGGCTTCAGAGAATAGAAGGTAAGGAAATCCGAAAAACGGTCAATCATTTAACTGGTGATTGGTACCAGCTGTCTGGGTTTTGGTACTTCACTGTTGGGTTCGATGAAGTCTGCATCTTCGGTGTGCAGGAGTTTTTGATCCTGATCAGAATCTCGGCGCTATCCTGTTCGTCTCTGTATAACAACTCGAAGATCCCTTGCAAGTCCTCAAGGGTCACGTTGTACAGTTCTGATATTTCTCTGGCTAAAAATTGCAGGGTCTTCAGCTGGACGCTCACTATCGTGTAGATCGAGCCAAGTTTGTCTTCAAGTGAAGCAAGTGTCTTGTCGTCCATCTTTTTGGTTTTGGACACTGCATTTAATAGATCTTTGACTTTTTTCCAGACCTCGCCCAGAATTTTCTGATACTCTTTGTCCTCTGCGTTAGATTGAGTTTTTCTGCGTGCGCTAATCGTCCTACTTATGTTCTGCAGGATCACCGAGTCTTTCAAGCTGCCGTAGGCAATGTAGATTAGTAGAGATCTGACATATCGGTTCTGGGATTTCTTGGACAAACCCTGGTACAACAGAAAGACCTTCCACTCCAAGTCGCTTAGGCAATGGAGAAATCTTGCAATATCTTTCCGGCCCTTCGGCATTTGCAACCTTCCTAATTGTTGTTGATGCCGTAGGAGCTAAATATGTTATGAATCCACAGTTCTGAATAAAAAACTCTGACATTTCGGTGATCAGAGAGGACTATGCGTTATTTACAGCGACCACGTATGAGCTATTCAAAGTTAGAAGTGCTCCGATATATGGTATTCTTGTCCACTTCGTTTGTGTTCACGCTGGGGGTCTTGAGAGGATAGTTGTGATTCGCAAAGTATATATGTCTTGTATCGTAAGTCATGCTATAAAGACTCCTAGCGGTGAAGGTCTATGAATGACAGAATCGAAACTGGCATAACAGGCTTGGATAAACTGATCGAAGGAGGGTTCCCACGAGGAAGCTTGGTTCTCCTAGCCGGGTCGCCAGGCTCAGGCAAGACGATCGCTTCTGCTCAATTCCTGTATCATGGTGTGGCCGATCTCGGTGAGCCTGCAGTTTACGTTTCTTTTGCAGAAAGGAAAGAAGTCTTTTTCAACAACATGGAACAATTTGGCTTCACATTCCGAGAGCTTGAACGAAAGGGCAAATTCAAGTTTCTGGACATGATGACGAGCGGGAAAGAAGCGATCTCCGCAACGCTAGAAATGGCTTTAGAAGAGGTTCACGCGATGAAGGCCAAGAGACTCGTTATAGACTCCTTCTCAGCAATGGCTTTGACCTTCGACAAGAAAATCGAAGCAAGGATCATTCTGCATATGCTGGAAAAAGTCATGCGAAGCATAAATTGCACTACGCTGCTGTTGGTTGAGATTCCAACGGGGCAATCCGAGCTAGGCCTCGGATTCGAGGAATTCGTCTCAGACGGTATAATTCTTTTTCAAACAACTGAAACCAGAGCCGGCATCCAAAAACGCTCAATAATACGCAAAATGAGAGGAACAAAACACAACCAGAACTATCACAACATCATAATCTCTGACGAGGGACTTTCACTCATGCCTTATATGACATGATAAAAGGGGATGATGCGAAACATGAATAAGAGAACCAGATTAGTTCAATCATCCGATGGAGCCGTCTGTGTATCTTTGGATGAACCAGACGTGACCACCAGCGAGTTTGAGCAAGCTTTTTCTAAAGCCATTTGCAAGGGGCTAGAGACTATCAGTGATACAGTCGCGCCAGTACTCCGCATATACCTCGACGATGCAATGGCTATCGAAGTAGGTTTGATAAAGTCGAGGATGAATGTCAAAAACGCCAAACTCCTAGAAAAAGGTCTGGAGAAAGTCTTCGGATTTGGCGCAAGGGTCTTTGAAAAGAAGATACTCGAAAATCTCCATGCAAACCTCGCGCTTGAAACTGATATTCCGCGAAATTTCAGCTTCTCGAAAAGTGTTGAGCAGGCAAAAAAACAATTCGAATCAAGATCGCCAACTCGCCAGAAGGCAAGAAATGATGGTTATGGCTCAAAGGCCAGATCTCGCTCCGCCAAGTAGAGTTAAGTTTCCCGCCAATGTTCTTGGGCACCTCTTGGGAGAGGGCCTTCAAGAGGGAACCAGCATTGCACTGTCTGGTCCACCCAGCGCAGGGAAAACAATTTTCTACGAAACACTTGTAGAGGGCTTCATTGACAGCAATGCCGGTTGGATATGCGTCACGCTTGACAGGTCTCCAAGTGAAATAAGAAACGACCTTCACCAATTGGGAATTGATGTCTTCAAGCTGGAGGACGAGAAGAGGCTGCTTTTTATTGATGGATATAGCTGGCTGGCAGGAAGCTCCACTGAAACTTTTCGAGTAGAAAATTTGGCAAATCTGCCGGAGCTACTCATTTTGATCGATAGAGCTCTGAGTCGGGTCAAAGGTCTAATCTTTCTGGTTCTTGATTCAATATCTCCGCTTCTTGTTCATAACCCTGAAACAGACGTCGTAAAATTTCTGCAAATGCTCGCGGCACGAGTAAAGAGATGCAAAGGTATTGGTATTTTTGTAGTTCAAGCTGGCGTTCACAATCAAGAATTCTACAACGCCTTAGCCTACCTGGTGGATGGCGTATTCTCCATGAAGATCGAGGAAGAAAAAGGGAAGATCCGACGATACTTCAGAATTAGCAGTCTCAGATCTTCCACTCACCAAGCAGATTGGGTGCCATTTATCATCAAAAGTAACAGCGGCTTCATCCTACAAGACTTGGAGGTATCCCCATGACGTTAGTCCAACAACAAAAAGTAGAGACCACTATCAAACATGGAGCAAAAGATCGCCAACAAGAAAAGGTAAAGACAGGCATTCCAGGGATGGATGATCTCGTGGAAGGCGGTCTAGTTCAATGCTCTTCTATTCTACTTCGAGGCGAGGCTGGCTCAGGGAAGACCATTTTTGGTCTTCAATTTCTCAAGAATGGCGCTTTGGCCGGAGAACCGGGAGTATTTTTGTCGGTGGAGGAGGAAAAGAAGGATCTTCTAAGGGAAAGCGCAAGGTTCGGATGGAATCTTGAGGCCTTGCAGAACCGCGGCATGCTTGAAGTTGTTGAGCAGCAAGCCCAGTATGCCCTAACTATCGATCTTCTTCGGTCGACTGTCGAAAGACTTGGCGCCAAGAGAGTAGTGATAGATTCTATTCCATCTCTTTTCTCTAACTACCCCAATGAGCTTCGATCTTCTGAATGGCGATCCTCATTCAGGCTACTATGCAAACTCCTCACCGAAGAATGTGGTTGCACGGCGATCTTGATAACAGAAGCCGGGTGGGTACAAGGTAATGATTTCGAGGAATACGTCACAAAAGGGGTAATCGAACTGCAGGTGAAAGTGATGGATGGTGTGATGAGAAGATTTCTGATAGTTAAGAAAATGCGTGAAGTTCGTCACAGTCGACGATTGCATCTGTACGAGATCACCAAAGATGGTTTCGCACTGTTTACTTCAACCGTTGGTAGAGGGGGGTGAAAAAATGATTGAAACCGAAAAAGCTGTTTCAAAACCAGAGTTTCAAGCGAAAACGGACGCAAAAAAAGAAAAAACTAAAGGCACCAAAGGGTTTGAGACTGGAATAGCGGGCCTCGACGATCTTTTGGGCGGTGGAATACGATGGGGCTGTTCACTGGGAATATTAAGCGATCTCATAGACAGAGAAATACTGCTTCACCAAATCGTTGAAAATGCCTTGAAACGTGGCGTTTACGTGTACTACACATGCATCAAAGAGGCCCCTGAACGTATCCGGCTTAGTATGAATGAAATGGATTTCAACGCAGAAACGTATGAGAAGAAGGGTCAACTTTGTTTCTACACGCCACTCGAGACAGAGGCAACGCGAAGATTGAAGAATTCGGGGGAACTCATCAAAGAGTTCGACAAGTTCGCAAGCAGACTGATGCGAACTGTCACTTTCAAAGTAATCGCAAGGAAACAAGTGTTGCTAGTGTTCAATAGCTACAGCGCAATTTATGCCATGATGCATGAAGATCCAAAATGGACAGATTTCATCTCAAAAGACATCTCATGGCTTAGAAGACTGGTAAAAGTCGTTTCCATCGGG
Organism: Bathyarchaeia archaeon; assembly: GCA_035319765.1. GTDB lineage: Archaea > Thermoproteota > Bathyarchaeia > Bathyarchaeales > SOJC01 > DATHCB01. Next base: position 2,042 of record DATHCB010000151.1, on the reverse strand, counting down.
TTAGCTGATCTGAAAGATCAAACAGCAGCTGACGCCTTCAACGACTTCTGTATTCAAATGGAAAACTTGGACGGTATTCCATACCTCAAAGCAACAAAGGTATCGTCCGCCGACTGGGTTCCGTACAGGTCAACTCCAAAGGGAATAGAAATTGCCGATGAATTTATGGTGAGGTGAGCAGATTGATAGATAGTGATAAGAAAACCAGCAAGAACAATCTTAGGGAAGAAGCCGAAAAGACGGATCTTGAAGAAGACATTGACAAAGTCAATAGAATCCATGATGCGATAGCGCAATATTGGAATTGGGCCTACTATGACGAGCGTTGCCCTACTGATCCTTCTTGGCTGTTGAACGAGTGCATGAAATCGATCAAGTCTGATCTCGAACCTCGTGCGTCAGCAACGATGGTCGAAATCGAGGAATTCCTGAAGGAACATCCGCATAATTCGCTTTCAATCGTAGATGTCGGATGCGGACCTGGGGGGTTCATCCAGAAGATAATCACTTACTTCTCTGAAAAATATCCAGACATAAAACTCGCAATTTGCGGCTTGGACGTAAGTGAAGAGATGATTAGATACGCAAAGAAACACGTAACTGATCCACGGATCGAGCTGCTTTGCGAAAGCATAACAAATCCGACGTTGAAAATGAAGAAAGAACCCTTCGACCTCGCCATCATGATATTCATTCTCCCATGGTACGATGACGAAAACGCAAAGAGAATTCTCTTGGCGACTCGCCATAGACTCAAACCAAATGGAACCATAATTCTCTTGGACTTTTCGCACGCATACTCCCCTTGGAGGGGGCTCAACTTCTTTTCAAAGACCATGGACAAAATGGCAGATATGATGTGGACCGGAGTCCTGGGCGAAAAATTCCATTTGAACAAACGGTATCCCGGCCAGATAGAGGCGCTTCTTAAGGATGCAGGATTCGATGCTGTCTCAAGCTGGTCAACCGAGAATAGGGGACGAAAGAAGGGCATGCTAGTCGTGCGCGCAATGGCCAAGCCAACTGGGGTTTCAACGGGACTCGTAATACCTGAAGAAAGCCATCCCATCGAAAGTCATTAGCCAAAGACCCACGAACGCAAGATAGTGCGCATTGCCAACTTTTTTTCTATCGTGTATTGATTAGTGCATACTGCATTTTGGCTCATTTTTGAGTGAATGAAGGTTCTTATATCGTCTCGATAATTGAGGCTTCAGCAGTGTCGGGCCAGGTGATAGACACGAAAAATTCTGGACCTGAGAGTAGCGAAGACAGAGTTCTACTGAACACGAACATCGGTAATATCATTATCGAGTTATTCGAGTACATGCCTATTACTTCTGGTAATTTCGGAAACCTCACTAGCGCGCGCTCGTAGTCAATTCTGGGAGAACCAAGACTAAATGTGCCTAGACTGTGTCTAGGTCCAGGGAGATGAGGATTTCGATGGCGCTTTTGAGGAGGGGCGAGCACTCTTTATCGAAGACGCGCTCATCTCGCGCTTTCTTGAGCTGCGTCGGATCGGACAGGTCGAGTCCTATCAAATCGCGGCACGTGACGCTTCCATTCTGTTTCTGAAATTGTCGAAAGAATGTTTCAGCAAGTTTGTAAGCGTGCGTGCTTTTTTCTGCTGACTTGCTTGGTGGCTCGTTTGTTCCACACTTTATTCCGATGGCCATTAGGCCGCCTGTTACAGCTCCGCACACTGAACCGCACCTTCCCATTCCTCCTCCGAATGTACAAGCTACTTTTGGGATTAGTTCATCCTGCCATTTCCAGTGCTCAGCCATCGTCAAAAGAACGCTCTGGGCACAATTGTAGCCCTCAGCGAAATGCTTCGTAGCCTTCTCTCCTAATCGTACTGCAAGATCTGTCAACTCGATAATCACTAACCCTAGCCGTCTTTCTTCGAGCTACCATGACACCAACTTTGAGATGTCTCTCGCCAGATTATAAGACTTGTGCAGCTACTCTGGCCCAGGACAAGAATCACCTGCGCGTCTGGAAGTGCTCGTTCTAGAAGAGTCATATTTAGGAATGGC